>VGWF01000168.1 GCA_016873715.1 Lentisphaerota bacterium
CCCTCTGCCCTCTGCCCTCTGCCCTCCGCCCTCTGCCCTCTGCCCTCCGCCCTCCGCCCTCTGACTTCTGACCTCCGCCCTCTGACTTCTGACCTCCGCCCTCTGACTTCTGACCTCCGCCCTCTGACTTCTGACCTCTGACCTCCGCCCTCTGACCTCAGCGGCTCAGCCCGACCGCGGCGTTCTGCGGGCCGTCGAAGTCCTCGCCGTTGAAGCCGTTCTCGGTCCAGTCGAGCGTCATCGAGTTCCCGCCGAACGTCCCCGTCGCGGATCCGTGGCCGGGCATGAGGAGGCTGATGCTGCCGCCGGTGACGCTGCCGGACAGGGCCCCGGACATCGTGCCGCGCCCGTCGCGCGTGATGCTGTAGGTTCCCGAGATGGCGTTTCCCGCCTGCGTGATGTTCAGGTTGAACTGGCGGATCGGAACGCCCATGAAGACGTAATTGCCCGTCCCGTTCCACGTTCCGGCCGCGGACCCGCCGCCCCCGCCGCCGCCGTCATCGTCGCTGCTGTCGCACGCACCGAGGGAACAGGCCACCAGCAGACCCAGCGCCAGGCTCATCAACCGCTTCATGCGACCCTCCCGTAGGGCGGACTCGCGGTCCGCCGTTCCTCCGACGGCCAGCCATCACGACGCCGGGACACAGGTCCGTGGGGCGCCGCGGCTTGGCCAGCCTCACGCCCCAAGTGTGCTCCCGGCGGGCCGGAAAGCAAGTGCCGACAGGCATCAGTTCCACGTTCCAAGTTGGCCGCCGGAGCGGGTCCAGACGAAAAGTCGAGGGCTCACGTTGGATGTTGGCTGTTGAATCCGCCTGTCCGAACTTCGATGTTGGGCGTTCGATGTTCGGTGTTCGATGTTCTTTCCAATCCCTGGAAGCTCCCCGCTCCCGTCTTCCAACCCTTGGACGTTCCGCGCCGCGGCTCTCCGATCCTGCGCCACGATGACGGAGAGGTTCGCGCGGGCTCCCCGTTCGGCCGGGCCAGCGGCCCGGCCCTACCCAGCCGCTTCCGTGGGATCCGTGGTAGGGCCCGGCCGCGGCTCGACTGAGCTCGCCGAAGTCCGGGCGGGCCGAACGGCGGACCACGGTTCGCGCGGATTCGACGAGGAGGCAGCCCAACATCAGACGTTGGGTGTTGGGTATTGGATGTTGAGTCCGCCTGTCCGAACTTCGATGTTGGGCGTTCGATGTTCGGTGTTCGATGTTCGGCTTCCATCGCAAAGCCCTCGAATCCGCCTCGCCCCCTGCGACCTTTGCGTCTTTGTGTTGTCTCTTCCGGCCCGGCGTCAGACCAGCTGCGTCTTGCCGGGGATCGCGACGGGCCCGACGGGCAGCGGGCCCATCTCGTACTTCGCGGGGCGGAGGTCGAGCTTCGAGGCCTGCATGGCCCAGTCCCACTTGAGGGCGCGGCCGGTGTAGGTGCTGATGCGGCCGGCGATGCCGGTCATGGTCGCCTCGGCGAGGCGGACGCACTCGTTGATCGGCTTGCCCTCGCGGATCGAGCGGATCAGCGCGGCGTGCATCTCGGTGTCGCCGCTGGACGAGTTGCCCTCGAACTTCCACGGCTTCTCGCCCTCGATCTTCGCCATGCCGCGGTTGACCTCGGCCGTGCCCTTGGTGCCGTGGATGACGTTGCACACGCGCGTGCTGACGCCGCGGATCTGCGTCGCCATGCCGAACATCGGCAGGCCGTTCGCGTACTCGTAGCGCACGGCGAAGTGGTCGAAGATGTTGCCGAACTGCGGGCCGACGCGCACCTGGCGGCCGCCGATGCCCTGGCAGACGACGGGCGTGCCGCCGGCGACCCAGTTGGCGACGTCGAGGTTGTGGACGAGCTGCTCGACGTAGTGGTCGCCGGAGAGCCACGTGAAGAACGGCCAGCAGCGGACCTGCCACTCCATGTCGCTCCACTCGCTCTTCCGGTCGGCGTAGTGCCACAGCTCCATGTCGCCGATCCACAGCGCCTCGATCAGCGTCAGGTCGCCGATCTGGCCGTCGCGCAGGCGCTGGATCAGCTCGAGGTACTGCGGGGCGTAGCGCTGCTGGGTGCCGACGACGATCGAGCGCTTCTTCGCGTCCGCCTTCGCGGAGGTGTCGAGCAGCGACCGGATGCCGACCGGGTCGACGGCGCCGGGCTTCTCCATGAAGAGATGCTTGCCCGCCTCGATCGCGGCGGCGGCCATCTCGGGGCGGAAGCCGGGAGGCGTCAGCAGCATGACCAGGTCGACGTCGTCGCGCGCGAGGATCTTCTTGTAGGCGTCGAAGCCGAGGACCACGTCCTTGGACGCCACCTTGACCTTCTCGGGCACGTTCTTCTTCAGCCGCTCGAGGGAAGCGTCCACCTTGTCCTGGAAGAGGTCGGCCATCGCGACGAGTTCGACGCCCGGCGCGGACTTCAGGCAGCTCTCGACGTCGAAGACGCCGCGGTCGCCGGCGCCGACGGTCGCGACGCGGACGGTGTCCGACCCGGCGGCGTGGACCCGCGGCGCGGAGGCGGCCAGCGTGGCGCCCGCGAGGGCGGAGGTGCGGAGAAACGACCGGCGCGACAGACCCTGCTCGCTCATACGTGCTCCTTCGATGCGTGGCGCCGCGGCCCCGTCACCCGGCCCGTCCGGCGACGGCCCGCGCGCCAAGTCCGCAGCATCGCCTTTCCGCGCGGCGAGATCAAGAACGGGGAGGAGCGAGGAGCGGAGAGCAGCGAGAGGAGGAATGGCGGTTCCCGGGGGCGGAGGTCGGAGGGCAGAGGGCGGAGGTCGGAGGTCGGAGGGCAGAGGGCGGAGGTCGGAAGTCGGAGGTCAGCCTCGACCCTCGCCCCTCGACCCCCGCCCCTCGCCCCTCGTCCCTCGCCCCCCGACCCTCGTCCCTCGCCCCTCCGACGTCCGAAGGCCGGGATTGAAACCTGGAACTTGAGACTCCTCCCGCGCGGTCAGGGGCGCTTGGGCCCGGCCGCCGGCGGGGCCGAGAGCACCTGCCACGCGAGACGCGAGAACGGGCCGTTGGAGCCGGCGGCGAACCGCTCGAGGGTCTTCTTCGCGAGCCCGTCCGGGTCGCCGCAGCGGCGGAGGGCGCAGGCGGCCATCAGTTCGGGCACGTCGCCGGAACCGGCGAGCGACTGGAGCATGGCGGTCAGCGCCGGGACGGCCGCCGGGCTGGCGGAGGCGCCCAGGGAGGCCGCAAGCGCACGCAGGCGCGGCGAAGAGCCGGGCGGTGTCTGTCCCGCGATGCGGGAGAGACACCCGACGGCGGCGGGGGCGCCGCTACGTCCCAGCGCCCACACGAGCTGCTCGACCGGGTTCATGTTGTCCTCGCCGCGCTGCGTCGGGAGGTCGCCGGTCTCGAGCCGGCGCCCGGCCTCCGCGACGAGCGTCGGCGCGCCGTGGGCGTCGCCCATCACGCCGAGGGCCTGAGCGAACGGCAGCCTGCGGTCCGCGGGCGCGGCGTCGTGGGCGGCGCGTAGCCGCGGGATCGCGCGTTCGGGGCTGGTCATCAGGACCTCGAGACCCTCGTAGGCGTTGGGGATCGCGGCCACGGCCTTGTCGATCGCCGCGTCCGGAAGCGGGAACGAGTCGCGCGCGCCGACGGACGCGGGGGCGAGGATGCGTTCCCGGACGAGGTCCTTCTGCAGGGCGGTCACATCGACGGCGCGGGTCGGCCGGCCGGTCTTCGCGCAGGTCGCGGCGGCCATGCCGGCGGCGTAGCCGATGTTCTGGAGGTCGGGCTGCATGCGGACGATCGGCATGGCGTCGCGGTGGGCGCTCAGGCCGAGGCCGACGACGAGGAGGCCGTCGAGCCCCTGCGGCAGGAGGCACCGGTACGGGACCTCGCTCCAGAACTGGCGCCTGTGGTCCCCCGGCGGGCGCGCCGGCCGGAGCATGAAGAACGGGTGCGTCTGGTAGCCGTGGCTGTCGTAGTCGCTGACGGCGGTCGCGATGGTGTCGGGGAAGACGCGCCGCGCGATCTGGTCGATCCAGTCGAGCGTGACGTCGCCGACGATGCGCCGCCGCTCGCGCGAGGCGACGCACTGGCCGCGGTCGAACGCCCGGCCGGCCGTCGAGAGCATCGACGCGGTGACATCGACCGGGTCCGCCGCGTCGATCGGCGTGCGGTTGCCGTTGATGTAGCTGGCGCCGACCTCGCGCGGCGGGATGTGCGAGGCCTGCAGCGCGAAGAAGTCCTCGACGAACCGCGTCGGGGCGCCGGCGGCCGCGGCGAGGTCCGCGTTGCCGGTGCCGTCGATGACGGCGCCCGCGCGGACGAGTCCGCGGCCGAAGGGGGTGGCGACGACGACGCCGTTGACGCGGCCGGTTTCGACGAGCGCCCCGCAGCCGATCGTGCCGAACCAGATCTCCGCGCCGGCCTTCCGCAGTTCCGAGCGGTAGAACTCCATCCGGGCCTCGATCGGGTTTTCCGGGACGTCCGCCGCGAAGCCGACGCGGTTGCCGTACCAGTACTTCCCGATCATGCCGAGGGTGCCGACGCCGCCGAGGCCGTGGAGGTACTCGACGACGAGGGTCTTCGCGCCGCGCCGCGCCGCGCCGATGCCGGCCGCCGCGCCCGCGGTGCCGCCGCCGACCACGACCACGTCGTAGCGGCCGAGCAGCGGGAGGCGCGCCGGGGCGTCGGCCACCGTCGCCGGGACGGGGATCGGCCGCAAGCCGCCCCGTTCCTCGCGGATCGCGCCGGCCGGAAGCGCCTCGCCCTCGCCGCGCGGGGCGACGCGGACCGCGGCGGGCGCCTGCAGGGCCGCGGCTTCCGCGGCGGCGGCCGTCCCGACCGCCGCGCCGGAGGCCATCAGGGCGACGGGGCGCATCGCGGCCGCGACGCGGTCGCGCGGAATGTCGGCGCAGCCGCCGAGCACCCACAGCCGCTCGACGCCGGCGGGACGGAAGCAGGCCGGCGCGGCCGCCCCGGCCCCGCGGATGCCCCGGGCGGGCGGGATCAGGGGCGCGTCGGCTGTGTAGAGCTGCGTCGTCAGGACGGTCGCATCGCGCAGGGCCTGCTCGAAGCGCGCCCGGGCGGGCCAGGATCCGTCGTCCGCCGGAACCGGCACGGTGTACTCGAACCACGACACCGGCTCGGTGCGGAGCGACTGTCCCTTCAGGTCGTAGACCGGCAGCGTGCCGGGCAGGCGGCGGACCTCGAAGTCGGCCGACTCCCGCGGCTCGGCGGAGACGGCGACCCACCGGGCGGTCCGCGCGGGCGCGGCGGCCGGCCGGAATTCCGCGCCGGCGAGGCGGGCGAAGGTGGCGTCCTCCGTCGCATCGATCACGACCTTCGCGCGGACGGCCTGCCGGCCCATGCGGGTGGCGAGGACGACGCCCGCCGGCTTCCCGGAGGCCTCGACCAGCAGGTCGGAGGGGTAGCAGCCGAACAGGAACGGCACGCCCGCGGCGGCGAGGGCCTTCTCGAGGCTCGCCTTGACGTGCATCGGGCGCGGCACGCCGGGCGCGGCGGGCGTGCCGGGGTCCGCCGGGAGGACGGCGACGCTGCCGAGCAGGATGCGCTTCGCGTTCCCGGCGCGGCGGACGGACAGCATCGCGTACCGGAAGGCGCGGTCGACGGGAATCGCGATCCGCGTGAGCCCGCCCTGCGTGGCCGGCGCAGCCTCCTTCACGTCGTGCCAGGTCTTCGTGTCGGAACTCACGCGGAGCGAGGCCCCGCCGACCTCGAAGTCGCCGGCGCGCCGGAAGGCGACGAGTTCGACGGCCTTCACGGCCTGCTCCGCGCCGAGGGTCAGGGTGAGGACGACGTCCTCGTCGTACTGCACGCTGTCGTGCTGGGGGTCCTCCGCCGGCCGCTGCCGGCTGAGCAGGGAGGGCGGCCAGGTGTCCTTGTGCTTCTCGTTCGTCTTCTTGTCCGCCCGGTAGGTGTACGTCACGGCCGGACGCCGCGCGGCGACCGGGTCCGCGAAGACCTCCGCGGCGAGTCCGGCGGCGGGCGATTCGTCCGGTTCCAGCCAGAGCCGGAGCGAGCCGGCGATGTCGTCGCCGAGGTAGGTGCGCGGCGCGAAGAGAAAGACGCTCGCGCCGGCCTTCGCCGCGGCCTCGGCGGCGGCGACCGCGCCGCATCCGCCGCCGGCGACGACCACGTCCACGTCGCGCAGGACAGGCACGCCCCCATCGTCCGCGCCCGCCACCGACGCCGCCGCTCCGAGCGCCGCCACCATCGCCGCGAGTCGAATGCTCATCGTTGCCGCCTTCCGGGCCTGTGCCCGGCCCTCTCTACCGCGATCCGGACCGTCCCGCAAGGCCCCGGCCGCCGGACCCGGGCCCCGCCCCGCGCACGATCGGCGGCGGCCCCGCATCGTAGTCATCACGCTCCGCGTGATGACCATCCGGATTGCGGAGATGTCCTCACGCGGAGCGTGAGGACTACTTTGCGCCCGCCCCCGGCCGTCACTCTGCGCACGATCGGCGGTGGCTCCGCATCGTAGTCATCACGCTCCGCGTGATGACCATCCGGATTGCGCAGATGTCCTCACGCGGAGCGTGAGGACTACTTTGCGCCCGCCCCCGGCCGTCACTCTGCGCACGATCGGCGGTGGCCCCGCATCGTAGTCATCACGCTCCGCGTGATGACCATCCGGATTGCGCAGATGTCCTCACGCGGAGCGTGAGGACTACGTTGGCGCCGTCACCCCGCGCAGGGCCGGAGATGCGCCCGCAGGATCCCGACCGCGAGATTCCTACTTGCGCTCCGCGCCCGGCGACGGTAGTGTGCCCGCCCCCTTGAGGGGAGAGATGGAGATTGGAGTCGCCGGGTGACCGGCACGGGAGATCAGCCGATGACGACGAACCTCAAGTTGAAGGCCTGGGTGGACGAGATTGCGGCGATGTGCACCCCCGACCGCGTGCACTGGTGCGACGGGTCGAAGGAGGAGTACGACCGGAACCTCGCGGCCATGGTCGAGTCCGGGACGGCCGTCCGCCTCAACGACCGGCTCCGCCCGAACTCGTTCCTCTTCCGTTCCGACCCCAGCGATGTCGCGCGCGTCGAGGACCGCACCTTCATCTGCTCGAAGAACCGCGACGACGCCGGCCCGACCAACTACTGGGCCGACCCGGAGACGATGCGGGCCGACATGAAGCGCATCTACCGCGGCTGCATGCGCGGGCGGACGATGTTCGTCATTCCGTACAGCATGGGGCCCATCGGCAGCCCGATCTCCAACATCGGCATCGAACTGACCGACTCCCCCTACGTCGTCGTCAACATGCACATCATGACGCGCGTCGGGACGAAGGTGATCGAGGCGCTCGGCCCGGACGGCGACTTCGTTCGCGCCCTCCACTCCGTCGGCGCGCCGCTGGAGCCGGGGCAGAAGGACGTCACGTGGCCCTGCACGCCGGACATCCAGAAGAAGTACATCACGCACTTCCCCGAGACCCGCGAGATCTGGTCGTACGGCTCCGGCTACGGCGGAAACGCCCTGCTCGGGAAGAAGTGCCATGCGCTCCGGATCGCCTCGGTCCAGGCCCGCGACGACGGATGGCTGGCCGAGCACATGCTGATCCTCAAGATCACCAGCCCCTCCGGATCGGTGAAGTACGTGGCCGCGGCGTTCCCGTCGGCCTGCGGCAAGACCAACCTCGCGATGATGGAGCCGACCCTCCCGGGATGGAAGGTCGAGACGATCGGCGATGACATCTGCTGGATGAAGTTCGGGGCGGACGGCCGCCTGCGCGCGATCAACCCCGAGGCCGGTTTCTTCGGCGTCGCGCCCGGCACCAGCATGAAGAGCAATCCGAATGCGATGCGGACGCTCCGCGAGAACACCCTCTTCACGAACTGCGTCCTGACGCCCGAGGGCGACGTCTGGTGGGAGGACATGTCCGCCCCGCCCGCGCGCGGCATCGACTGGCAGGGCAAGGAGTGGACGCCGGACTGCGGCCGCAAGGGCGCGCATCCGAACGCCCGCTTCACGACCCCCGCCCGCCAGTGCCCCGTCGTCGCGCCCGAATGGCAGGATCCCGCCGGCGTGCCGATCTCGGCCATCATGTTCGGCGGCCGGCGCGCATCCGTGGTCCCGCTCGTCACCGAGGCCTTCTCGTGGCGGCACGGCACCTTCCTCGGCTCGATCATGGGCAGCGAGATGACCGCCGCCGCCTTCGGCAAGGTCGGCGTCCTGCGGCGCGACCCGATGGCGATGCTGCCCTTCTGCGGCTACCACATGGGCGACTACTTCGCCCACTGGCTCCGCATGGCGGGCCGCACGACGGCGGACAAGCTGCCGCGGATCTTCTACGTGAACTGGTTCCGCAAGTCGGCCGACGACCGCTGGCTGTGGCCCGGCTTCGGCGAGAACGGCCGCGTGCTCAAGTGGATGGTCGACCGCATCGACGGGAAGGCCGCCGCGAGGGACACCGCCATCGGCCGCGTGCCGGCGCCGGACGCCCTCGACACGGCCGGGCTCGACCTCGACGCCGACGACCTCGCGGAACTTCTCCGCGTGGACACGGACGGCTGGAAGGGCGAGATCCCCGGAATCGAGGAGCACTTCGCCACCTTCGGCACCCGGCTTCCCCAGGGCCTGCGCGACGAACTCGCCGCGCTGAAGTCCCGCCTGGGGGCCTAGCACCGGCACGGAATGCTGGCGAAGTGGGGCGTGGGGCGGTGAAACCGCTCCCACGCCCCGCCCCACTTCCCCACTGCCCTACGGCCACACTTCCCCACTGCCATACCGCCCCACCGCCCCACCGCCCCACTGCCATACCGCCATACCGCCATACCGCCATACTGCCACACTCCCCCCCCCGTCCCCTTCCCACGCTTGCCAATCCGCCGCCTCTCGGCGAGCATGACCGCATGGAGCCCGCGCTCTACATCGTCGGCACGCCGATCGGGAATCTGGGCGACGTGTCGGCCCGCGTCG
>VGWF01000169.1 GCA_016873715.1 Lentisphaerota bacterium
GCCGCGGCGCGCACCAGGTGGCCCCGAGCCCGCGAGGGGCCCGGCCGGGAACGCGGCAGACCGCCCCGGATGCAAGGCGACGAAGGGGGCGCAGGACTCGTGTCCGCGCCCCCTTCGGCAACGCCGCAGGCGGGGCGGGATCCCGCGCGATCCGGCCGGCCTGGTGCGCGCCGCACCCCCGCAACCGCAAGGGCTCCCGCGTCCACCCGCCACTCCGCGCTCCGCCGACCGAAAGGCGCCACCACCTCGAGGAAGATGCGTCTGCCCTGGGAGGATGACAACCGAATGGGGGCGGCCGGGAGGGCCGCGCTCCGCGCGGACGAACGCGGACCTCGGAACCCCCGGACGAAAACGGTCCATCCGGGGCTTCCCTTATCCGTGGAATCCGTGTAATCCGTGGTGTCCGGAAGGGGAGTGAACGCATGAAAACCGATCAGCGCCGGGGAATCGTGGCGGGCGGGAACTGGATCATCGACCACGTGAAGATGATCGACAAGTACCCCGACCAGGACACGCTGGCGAGCATCCTGGGGCAATCGCGCGGCACGGGCGGCTCGCCCTACAACGTGCTCGTCGACCTCGCGAAGATGAAGGCGCCGTTCCCGCTGGCCGGCGTCGGGCTGGTCGGCGACGACGAGGACGGGCGGTGGATCGTCGCCGACTGCGCGGACCTCGGGATCGACATGTCGCAAGTGCGCCCGACGACGGCCGCGGGAACGTCGTACACGGATGTCATGACGGTGCGGGAGAACGGGCGCCGCACCTTCTTCCACTCGCGCGGGGCCAACAGCCTGCTCGACGAGTCCGACTTCAAGCTCGAGGCGTGCACCGCGCGGATCCTCCACCTCGGCTACCTGCTGCTGCTCGACCGGATGGATACGATCGGGGCCGGCGGAACCACGGGCGCCTCGCGGATGCTGCGGCGCGCCCGGGCGCTCGGCCTCAAGACCTCGGTCGACGTCGTCAGCGAGCACGGCGACCGGTTCCCCGCGGTCGTGACGCCGGCGCTGCCGCACACGGATTACCTCATCGTCAACGAACTGGAGGCGTCGAAGTCGACCGGCATCGCGGTGCAGCGGGACGGCGCCCTGGATTTCGCGCTCGTCGTCCGGGCGGCCGCGCGCCTGCTCGAACTCGGCGTGAACGAGTGGGTGGTCGTCCACGCGCCGGAGGGCGCGCTCGCGCGGCACCGCGACGGCACGATCCATGTCCACGGCAGCGTGGCCATGCCGCCGGGGCGGGTCGCCGGAACGGCCGGCGCGGGCGATGCGTTCGCGGCCGGAGTGCTGCTCGGCCTTCACGAAGGGTGGCCGATGCCCGAGTGCCTGAAGATGGGCGCGTGCGCCGCCGCGACGAGCCTGACGCACCCGACCTGCACGGGCGGGATGCGTCCGGCCGCGGAGTGCCTCGCCTTCGGCGCGGACCTCGGATTCCGTCCGCCGCCCGCGGCGTGATCCTTCGAGCGACGCCGCGTCCCTCCGCGCACGTTCCGCGCGCCACTTCGGCCTTCCGCACGCGCGTTCGCGCGGCATCTCGTTTTCCGTCGCAGGTTCTCCGGCGGCCGATCAGTTCGCAACATATTCTCCATCATAGCATTGCAACCCGCGCCGGCGGCCTTCCGCCACGGACCATTTGATGGCCACTAATGTGTTGACTCCCAACAGGGTGTCTGGCACCTTGGATGGCAGGTTGGAAGAGAAAAAAATTTTGGGCGTACAAGAGATGAGATCCGCGAGTTCTGTGTTGTCTGCCGTCGGCGTGCGTACGGAGGGTCCGGTCATGAAGCATTTCCTCACCATCACCACCATCGTCGTTCTCGCATTGTCGTTCGGCGCGACACCGTCGCCGGCCGCGGACGGCACGTGGACCGCGGACGTCAGCACCAACTGGGGCCTGGGCCCGTGGATCGGCGCGGTGCCGATGGGCATCGGCGACGTCGCCGCCTTCACGAACAACATCACGGCGGACCGCACCGTGTCGAACGAGGCGACGCGCAGCGTCGGCGCGATCCTCTTCGGCGACACGACCGGCGGCAGCGCGTTCACGATCCTCGGCTCGGCGCTGACGATGGACGTTGCCTCCGGGCAGGCGCTGATCGGCAATCACTACAGCGGGGCGTCGAACCGGATCAGCGTCGCGAGCCTCACGCTCAACGACGATCTCATGGTCACGAACAGCGTTGCCGGCGGCTGGCTCGTGTTCCAGACGCCGGTCGGCGGATCGGGCCGGTCGATCACCTTCACGGGCAACGGCGCGCAGAACGTCGGCCAGTTCTCGATGCTGAGCAACAACACCTACAGCGGCGGGTCGACCGTCCGCTGGAGCCGCGTGCGGCTGCATACGGCGGGCGGTCTCGGCACCGGCGCCGTCGTGATCGAGCCGACCGGCCAGGTCTGGCTGGCGGGCAACGTCGTGCTGACGAACGCGGTGACCATGTCCGGCCCCGGCTGGAGGGAGGCCGCGGGCAACCTCGGCGCGTTCCGGATGGACAACGGGTCGCGCGTCGCGGGCCCCGTCACGATGGTCGGCGACAGCCGCCTGACGGTGTGGAACGGTGGGGATTTCGGCGAGGTCTCGGGCGCGATCGGCGGAGCGTTCACGCTGGAGAAGACCGGCCCCGGCACGCTCTTCCTGACCGCCGACAACAGCTACGGCGGCACGCTGATCTCGGCGGGCACGGTGCAGGTCGGGCGCGCGACGTCGACCGGAACGCTGGGCTACGGCGCCGTCACGCTCAACACCAACGCGGTGCTGCAGTTCCTGCGCACGGCGGACCTCACGGTTTCGAACAACGTCCAGGGCACCGGCTTCATGCGCCAGTTGGACGGCTCGGGCACGGTGGTGCTGCTCGGCAGCAACACGATCGGCACGCTCATCGTGTCCAGCGGCCGCGCCGAGGCGCCCGTCGTGTTCGGCCGGGGTTCGACCAACCTGGTCACCGGCAACATCCAGGTGGGCTACAACGCCCCCGGCGACGGAACCATGGGCCGGCTGGTCATCGCGGAGAACACGACGCTGCGCGTGAACGGGAGTTTCTTCCTCGGCGACCAGAACACCCGCACCGGCGAGGTTCTTCAGGCCGGGGGCGACGTCAGCATCGGCGGCCGTCTCCAGATCGGCCACTGGGCGAACAACCTCAGTTCCTATGTCATGAACGGCGGCACGCTCCGGACCACGGCGAACGTCGGGGTGAACCCGTTCGGCGGCGGCGAGCAGAACGGCGTCATCTACCTCGGCATCGACGGGTCCGGCTCCTTCCGCCAGAACGGCGGCGACGTGATCACGGCGGCGGTCGTCCTCGACAACCGCGGGAACACGGTGCCCGACGTGGACCTGTACACGCTGGCGGGCGGCAACCTCTTCATCGGCCTGTGGGGGATCCAGGGCAACCAGAGCACCCGGTTCGACGCGGGTGGCGGGTCGATCATCGCGTCGAACAACCTCGCGATCAACGTCCCGCTCAACTTCACGAACATCACCGGCGCGACGAAGATCTCCGTCCCCGCCAGCGGCTTCGTCACGCTGAGCAATGCCTACGGCAACGCGGATGTCATCGTCACCAACGGGACGCTCGTGCTGGCGAACGTCGGCGGACGCAAGGCGCTCGCCGGCGACCTGTCCCTGCTCGCCGGGACGGAGATCCGCCACGTCGGCAGCGGCATGACGCTGCTCGCGGGCGAGAACGCGGTCGGCGGCCTTGTGGTCAGCAACGGCACGCTCGGCTACGCGGTTGAAGCCAGCGCGGGCGGGCCCTCCTCGCCGATCAACGTGGCCGGCGGCATCCTCCAGATCGACGGGACCACGGTTCACCAGGTCGAGACCCACGCGGTGAACTGGTCGTCGTTCAACGGCGGCATCGACGTCGCCAGCCCGTACAACACGGTCGTGCTGGCGACGAACATCGACGGCACCGGGTCGTTCACGAAGGCCGGGGCCGGCACGCTGGTGCTGACCGGCGTGGACCACGCCTACCAGGGCGGCACGATCATCAGCAACGGCACGCTCCGGCTGGTCGGCGGCAACGATCCGCTGGCGGTCGAGGGCGAGGTCCGCGTCGTCCGCGGCACGCTCGACCTCGGCGGCCGCTCGCAGGAAGTCCAGGGCGGCGTCAGCCTCTACGGCGGCGCGGCCGTCAACGGGACGATCAACAACACCGGCCTGTTCGGGTTCGACGTCAGGGCCGGGATGATCGGGGTCAACCTCGAGGGCAACGTCGGCATCACGAAGACGACCGACGGGACGGCGACGCTGTCCGGCGAGAACACCTTCACGGGCGACGTCACGATGAACGGCGGCATCCTGCAGGTGGTTCGCGACGCGAACCTCGGGGCCGGCGGCGACCTCAACTTCCAAGGCGGCCGGCTGGCGATCGTCGGCTCGGCGATCAGCAACTTCAACGGACGCGGGGTCAACTGGGGCACCTTCAACGGCGGCCTCGACATCGTCTCGTCCAACTACACCTTCACGCTCAACAACATCATCGGCGGATCCGGCTCGTTCACCAAGGGCGGCGCCGGCACGCTGGTCATGAACGTCGCCCACACCTACGCGGGCAACACGGTCATCAGCAACGGCACGCTCGTCCTGGCGGCCGACCAGGCAACGACCGGCGGCACGATGATCGGGGCGGGCGCCGCGACGCTGCAGATGGGCGCGGGCGGCACGGCCGGCTGGATCGGCGGCGCGATCACGAACAACGGAACGCTGAACTTCCTGCGGTCGGACACGGTCGTCGTACCCAATACGATTCTCGGCGGCGGCGCCGTTCGCCAGTCGGGCTCCGGCACGATCATCATCACCAACGCCCTCACGGCCGCGACCTTCTTCCCGCAGCGGGGCACGGTGGTCATCACCAACGGCGGCGTGGTGCAGGCCAATTCGTACACCAGCGTCGGCCAGCTGGCGGGCGACAACGGACGGCTCGTGGTCAACGGCACCGGCATCCTCCGGTCGGCGGGCGACATCAACATCGGCGACCTGGCCGGGTCGCGCGGACTCGTCCTCGTCCAGGATTCCGCGATCGTGACCGGCCGCAATCTCTACGTGGGCAGGTCCGGCGACGCGGTCGGCGTGCTCGTGATCAGCAACGGGCAGGTCCGCATCGCCGGCGGCGGCGAGCTGCGCATCGGCGGCGGCGGCGGCGCGGCCGATGCCAGGGCGTACGGCTACATCGGCCTGTCCGGCGGGCAGCTGTTCACGGCGAACAACTTCCAGTTGGGCGCCTACGGCATCGGAGCCATGGACATGACCGGCGGCATCTTCAGCAACGCCTCGTGGATCACCCCCGGCCGCTGGCCGGGCGGTTACGGTCTCTTCAACGTGATGGGCGGCACGGCCTACGTTCACAATACCGGCACCGGCATCATCGTCGGCGAGACCGGCACGTCGGACATGAACATCCAGAACGCCAACGTCATCATCGACGGCCGCCTCCGGGTCGGCGGCGGCGGAACCGGCACGGGCGTCGTCAACCTGGCCTCCGGCGGCGTCATGGCGACGCCATGGGTTGAGAAGACCGGCGGCGAGGGCTTCCTGAACTTCCACGGCGGCGCGCTGCGGCTGACGGCCAACTCGGCGACGGCCATGCAGGGCCTCAACCGGGTCACGGTGTGGCAGGAGGGCGGCGTGCTCGAGGTCACGAACGGGATCGTCGCATCGGTCCGCCAGAACATCGATGCCCCGCTCGGCAACGGCGTCACCTCCATCGCGATCACGAACGCCGGCTCCGGCTACGTCGGCACGCCGTTCGTCCGGATCGCCGGCGGCGGCGGCACCGGCGCCACGGCGGTGGCCGAGGTCGACTTCGCCACGGGCACCATCACGAACTTCCGGATCACGAATCCCGGTCACGGCTACGTCACGCCCCCGACGGTTGCGATCTACGGCGGCGGGGCGGCCAGCGCGGCCTTCGCCGGCACGGTGACCATCGGCGCGAGTCCCGCCAGCGGCGCCTTCGTCAAGGCGGGCGGCGGCATGCTCTCGCTGGTGGGCACGAACACCTATTCCGGCGGGACCGTCATCAACGGCGGCCTGCTGGCCTTCGGCGAGCCCGGTCCGATCACGACCGGACTGACCAACGGCGTGTTCGCGACCCCCGGGCGCCCCTCGCTCCCGGACACGGGCGCCATCACCATCAACTCCGGCGGCGGCCTGGTCGCCAGCGGCGTGTATGCCAATGCCAATGCGTGGCTTACGAGCGGTCGCGTCGCGTCGAACTCGGCCGGAACCCTTGCCCTGACCCCGACCAGCACGGTGGAGAACATCGACCTGTCGGCGATCGCCGGCGGGGCCTACACCGGCCTGTACATCGGCGCGGCGCAGGGAACGACGCTTCTATATAGAGGAAACATCACGCCGGCTCAGAACGACTACCGGCTCGGCGGCGGCGGCGGCGTGCTCATCCTCAACAACGACCTCGCGCTGACCGGGACGGGCGAACTCCGGGCCGGCAATCACACCGGGTCGAACACCGTCGTCTGGGTGGGCGGATCGAACACCTACTCCGGCGGGACCACCGTGGACGGCTCCATCCTCAGCTTCGCCGCGACCAACAACCTCGGCACGTCGTCCCGCCTCGACATCAACTCCGGCGGCGTGCAGATCCGCGGCGGCGCGCTGCAGAACTTCTCGGCGTTCACGGGCAGCCAGACCAACATGACCGGCTTCATGGTCTACGACATCGCCAACGCCGGCAACACGTTCACCGAGAACCGCGACATCACCGTCAACGGCACCCTGGACAAGTGGGGGCAGGGGACGATGGTGCTCGGCGGAAGCAACCGGATCAACGGCGCCCTCA
This sequence comes from Lentisphaerota bacterium, assembly GCA_016873715.1. Lineage (GTDB taxonomy): Bacteria > Verrucomicrobiota > Kiritimatiellia > PWTM01 > PWTM01 > VGWF01. The sequence goes on from VGWF01000169.1 coordinate 6,800, forward strand.
CCATCGGCGACGGGGTCCTGCGCCTGACGGACAGCGACGCGATCTCCGGCGCGTCGACCGTCCGGGTCAGCAGCATCACGATGGGCGCGGTCAACTCCAACCGCAGCGCGGCGCTGTGGCTCTCCGGCGGCATCACGGTCACCAACCCGCTCACGCTGATGGGCCGCGGCGTCAACGAGGACGGCGCCCTGCGCAGCCTCGACGCCGGCAACACCTACGCCGGGCCGATCACGATCCTCGGCAACGGCTACGTCTCCAGCCGCATCGCCTCCGATGCCGGCCTCTTCACCCTGCTCGGCCCGATCACAAACCTCGCCGGCGGGCAGATCGCCTACTTCGGCGGCGCGGGCGACATGGTTCTCAGCAACGGCGTCACCGGCGCCGGGGCGTTCGCCAAGTACGGCACCGGCACGCTGACCCTGGCCTCCTCGAACAACTACACGGGCGGCACGTACCTCTATGATGGCGGCGCGCTCAACCTCGACTTCCGGTCGGGCGTCACGCTGAAGGACGTGATCCAGTCCAACTCGGTCCTGAACTACGCGAAGGGCACCCTGCGGGCGATCAGCGCCGCCTCCGGCACCAGCACGCAGGTCTTCAACACCGTGAACGTGGTCGTCGGCAACAACGCGATCGTCGCCAGCAACACGCCGGGCGGCGCGATGTACGTATTCCTTGGCAGCAACGATCTCAACCGCGGGACGGGGGCGGGCATCATCGACGTGTCCGGCGACGGCACGGTCGTCTTCGGCCTCGGCGGGACGAACCTGTCGGGGGCGAAGGCAGCCTACGTCACCGTCAACAACAGCGACTTCGCCAGCATGGGCGCGGGGAACAAGATCATCCCGTTCGCGTTCTATACGAACCTGACCGGCGCGACGCCGGCGATGCCCAACTTCACGAACGCGGTGGTGCGCGTGAACAACGGGTCCTCGGGCAACATCACGATCGGCACGGCGACCAGCCGCATCCAAAGCCTGCTGGTGAATGACGCGGCGGCGCGGACGATCACGATGAGCGGCGCGGGCCGCCTGGCCCTGAGCGGCGCCTCGGGAGGCTCGGGCGCCATCCTGCTCGCCCCGGGCGCCGGCGGTCTGACGATCGGCTCCGCGGCCAACGAGGGCGTGCTGACGACCTACTGGGCGGACAACAGCGCGACGGACCTGATCCTCATCAACAACTCCGCCAACAACCTCGTCATCAACTCCCCGATCGTCAACAACGGCACGGGCGCGCAGCCGCTGACGATCGCCGGCATCGGCACGGGGCAGACGATCCTCAACGGCACGAACTTGATCGGCGGCCGCATGTACGTCCACGCCGGCGACGTGCGGGTGAACGGCGCCAGCACATTTGGCGGCCTGACGACGTACGGGGGGACGACGACGGTCGGCGCGGCCTCCACGCTGACCGGGAATCTCGTCGTCGACTACGACTCGGTCGTGGTGGTCGACCGGCCGCTGACGATCACGGGCAACAACAACGGCGTGCAGATCGGCGCGGCGGCCAACTCTCGCTCGCTGCTTGTGATCAACACGAACCTCTGGCTGCCCACCGGCGGCCGCCTGCAACTTGCCGTGGGCACCGGCGCCAACGGCGCGGTCATCCAGAACGGCGGCACGTTCATGAATCAGGCCAACGCGGTCATCGGCGACGGCGGTCAGAACTGGGCCGGCTACACGATCAAGGGCGGCGAGTACACGACGGTGACCAATCAGGAGATGAACGTCGCGTGGCGCGTCGCGGGCGTCCTCGACATCCTCGGCGGCAAGGTCAACACCAGCAACAACTGGTTCGGAATCTCCCGTGGTGATTCGGGCATCGGTTCGATGGGCGTCGTCGCGGTCAACGGCGGCGAACTCGGGCTGGGCGTGACGAACGGCGGC
>VGWF01000170.1 GCA_016873715.1 Lentisphaerota bacterium
TTTTCTTGAATCGCGGCGACGGCACGTTCGAGGTGAAGCCGACGACGTTCAGCGGTCTCGACAGCACCGGCATCAGCGGCGAGTCCGCCGACCTCAACAACGACGGCCGGCTGGACATCGTCATCGCCTGCGACCCGGACAACAGCGGCGGCGGCCTCGCCGGCGTCGGCCCCGAACGCTACCACGACAAGGTGTACGTGAACACCGGCGCTCCCGGCGCGCAGGCGAACCACTGGCTGCGACTGCGATTCAGCGGCCTCAAGGACGCCGAACTCATCGGCGCACGGGTCGAAGTCACCGCGGCCGGCCGGAAGCAATCCCGCTGGATTCACAGCAACCACAGCTACAAGAGCGGCGGCGCGCTCGACGCCCACTTCGGCCTCGGCCAAGCCACGAGCGCCGAGGTGAAAGTGACATTGCTCAACGGGACGACGAGGACCTTCCCCGCCACCGCCGCCGACCAGGTCCATACCCTCGCCCTTGGGCAGCGTTGACTCGGCGAGCGCGGGTGGTTCGTCGAATGCACGCCGGTCGGCGGCGGACAGGAAGAGAGGCTCGGGCAGATGGAACGCGACCCTTCCAAACCTTGGAACCCCGGGGCGGGCGCCGTCCAATCCTTGGAAGCCTGCGCTCCGCCCGGTTGTCTTCCTCCCGGGCGGGGCTGGCATCCCGGGCCTGGGTCCGAACCCGCGCCACCTCCCACGCGGGGCAGGCACTCCTGTCCGCCCCGCCCGCCCCCCGGATCGCGCGGAATCTGAATCGCCGAGGAGATCCCTCGCACGGCGGTATCCGCGGCCCGGACGAAGGGAAAACGGATTCCCTTCGAATCCGGATCCCGGCACACCGACGTCATGCATCTGCCCCTTCACAAGACAAAGATCGTCGCCACCATCGGGCCGGCGTCGGAATCGCCGGACATGCTCGCGCGGCTCCTCCGCGCGGGCGTCCGCGTCGCACGGCTCAACTTCTCGCACGGCAGCTTCGCCGAACACGGGACGCGCATCGCGCGCATCCGCGGGGCGGAGCGGGCGACGGGCTGCCGCGTCACGATCATGGCCGACCTGCCCGGGCCGAAGATGCGCGTCGGGACGATCGCGCCCGAGCCGGTCGAACTCCGCGCGGGCGAGGACTTCACCCTCGCCGCGGAGGAGATCGTCGGCGACGGGCGGCGGGTCTCGATGAGCTTCGCGCGGCTGCCGCGGGTCGTGAAGCCAGGGGACCGCCTCTACCTGAACGACGGCCTCATTCAACTCGTCGTCCGCTCGGCGGAGGACCGCGACGTCCATTGCACGGTCGTCGTCGGCGGCGAACTGCGGTCCCGCAAAGGGCTCAACCTCCCCGGCATCGACCTGGGCATCGGGGCCTTCACGGACCACGACCGGGCGTGCCTTGAGTTCGCGCTGGCGAACGGCGTGGACGCGGTGAGCCAGTCCTTCGTCGAAACCGCCGCCGACATCGAGGCCGTGCGGTCCGCCTCGCAGTCCCTCGGCCGGCAGCCGTTCCTCATCGCGAAGATCGAGCGGGCGGGCGCCTTGAAGCACTTCGACGCGATCCTGGGGGCGGCGGACGGCATCATGGTGGCGCGAGGCGATCTCGGCGTCGAGGTCCCGATCGAGGAGATGGCGATCCTGCAGAAGCAGCTCATTGCGCGGGCCAGCCTGGCGGGCAAGCCGGTCATCACGGCGACACAGATGCTCGAGTCGATGACCGCCAGCCGCCTGCCGACGCGCGCGGAGGCGACCGACGTGGCCAACGCGATCCTGGACGGCACGGACTGCATCATGCTTTCGGGCGAGTCGGCCATGGGCCGGTATCCGGAGGAATCCGTCGCGATGCTGGCGAAGATCGCGGCGCATACCGAGGCCCACCGCCCGGCGCTGCGGCCCGACGACTGGAAGGCCGCGCTCGGCCGCCGGCCGCCGGCCGCCACCACCGAGGCGATCGCGGCGCTCGTGGAGAACGCGCTGGCCACCGTGCCCTGTGCGGCGGTGTTCGTCCCCACGCGGAGCGGGGCCACGGCACGGATGATCTCGCGGTTCAACCCGCCGGTGTGGGTCGTCGCCGCAAGCCGTGACGAGGCGGTCTGCCGCGGGCTGGCGTTCTCCTACGGCGTCCACCCCGTCGTGGTCGACGCCGACCCGGAGGACTGGCGCGACTTCGCCGGCGCCTGGCTCCGCGCGCACCCGCAGCCCGGCGCCATGGCCATGCTTGTGGCAGGCCCGTCCGAGCGCCACCCCGCCGCCCGGCATCGCATCGAGTTCATGCGCGTCGGCGAAGGGTGATCCTGACGGGCGCGCCTCCGAGGCTGATGGCGCAACGTCCGACCACGACGCCACCGCAAAGTGGTCATCACGCTCCGCGTGATGAGCCGGCTTCCGGGGGCAGTCCTCACGCGGAGCGTGAGGACTCCGTTGGGCCACTCACCCGGCGGTCCGCGCCATGAGCCGGGATGCGCCCGCTGAAGCGAAGCGCCGCGATTGAACCCGGCGACGATCGCGTGACATAGTGGACGGCATCCGGGAGGAACGGCCGCCATGAATCGAAGAGCCTTCGTCCGCGCGCTCGGCGCAGCGGGGACCGCCGTGGCGCTGAATCCGCGCCCGGCCGTTGCCGCGGCGCCGGCCGTCAGCCTCGGTTTCAGCCTGTACGGGATGAAATCGATGCCGCTCGCCGAGGCGCTGAAGACCTGCGCAGGGATCGGCTACCGCAACGTCGAACTGGCGCTCATGCCCGGGTTTCCGGCCGAGCCGAAGGCGCTGTCCGCGGGCGACCGGAAGGCGCTGCGCGCGTCGCTGGCGGAGAACCGTCTCGCCGTCTCCGCGCTCATGGACAACCTCAGCCTTGCCGCGGACGACGCCGCGCACACAGCGAACCTCGATCGCATCCGCGCCGCGGCCGGACTGGCCCGCGACCTCGCGCCGGAGTCGCCGCCCGTCCTCGAGACGGTGCTGGGCGGCAAGCCGGCCGAGTGGGACGCACTCCGCGACCGCATGGCGGCACGCGTCCGCGACTGGGCGAAGGCGGCGGCCGACAGCGCAATCACCGTGTGCCTGAAACCCCACGTCGGCAGCGCGGTGAACTCACCCGAGCGCCTGCTCTGGCTGCACAGGCAGGCCGCGAGCCCGGCGGTGAAGCTCTGCTACGACTTCAGCCACTTCGCCGTGCAGGGCATGGACCTCGCGGCGACGCTGGAGGCCCTGCTGCCGGAGACGCGGTTCATCCACGTCAAGGACGTCGAGGGCACGCCGGAGAAGGTGAAGTTCCTCCTGCCCGGCGAGGGCCGCATCGATTACGCGCAGTACGCGGCGCTGCTGCGGAAGCATGCGTGGAGCGGCCCCGTGGTTGTCGAGGTCAGCGCGATGATCTCGAAGCAGCTGGGCTACGATCCCGTCGACGCGGCGCGCAAGTGCTTCGCCGCGCTGGCGGCGACTTTCGCCGCGGGGTGAAGCGCCCCCTGCTCCCGGATCCTCGCCAGACAGGCGGGAGTGTCTGCCCCACGCCACATCCCCCGTGGGGCAGACACACTTGTCTGCCCCTCCGCCGAATGCGGATTCCGCCGGCTTGAGTTCGGACGCGAACCTTGGTCTGATCGCGCCCATGAACGCATTCCGCCCGGTCATCCTCGCCGCCTCTCTGCTCTCCACGGGCCTCGCCCCCGGCGGCGCACCGGCCGCCGCGTGGCCGGAGCATCACGGGCCGGGGCGCACCAACCTGTCGACGGAGACCGGCCTGCTGAAGCGCTGGCCCGAGGGCGGGCCGAAGCTGCTCTGGGAGCATGCGGACTGCGGGAAGGGCTACTCCGGCGTCGTGATCGCGGACGGGAGGGTCTTCACGGCGGGCAACTTCGGCGAGACCGAGATGATCGTCGCGCTCGACCTCGACGGCCGGCTCCTGTGGAAGACGCCCAGCGGCCCCGCCTGGACGAAGGCGAGCCCCGGCTCGCGCTCGACGCCGACGTGGAGCGACGGTGTCGTGTATCTCCTCAATCCCGAGGGCCCCCTGACGGCCTGCGAGGCGGCGACCGGCCGCGTGCTCTGGACCGTCGACACGGTGGAGCGCTTCGACGCGACGTGGGGCATCTGGGGCCTGGCGGAGAACCTCCTGGTCGACGGCGGCAGGCTCTACTGCATGCCGGGCGGACCCAGGGGGCGGGTCGTCGCCCTCGACGCGAAGACCGGGGCGACCCTCTGGGCCAACACGGAGATCCAGCACTCCGCGGCGTACTGCTCGCCCTCCCTCATCACCCACCGCGGCGTCCGCCAGTGGATCAGCATGACGCAGAAGTCCGTCGTGTCGCTCGACCCCGCCACCGGACGCCTCCTGTGGACGGTGCCCCTCGTGCCGCGCTCGCCGCAGAACTCGCTGACGCCCGTCTACCGCGACGGCTGCATCTTCGTCGCCTGCGGGCATTCCTCCGGCGGCACGCTGATCCGGATCGCCGACGATTCCCGCTCCGCCTCCGTCGCGTGGCACCGCGAGGAGCTCGACAACTGTCACTCGGGCTCGATCCTGATCGGCGACCGGCTCTTCGGCGCCTCGTGCCGGCAGGGCGGCAAGCGGTTCTACTGCGTCGACTTCGCCACCGGCGAATCGCTCCAGGAGGACCGCACGATGGGCAAGGTGGGGCTGACCTGGGCGGACGGGATGATCTACGCGTTGGGCTACCAGGGCGCGATGTACCTGCTCGAGGTCAAGCCCCGCGGCTTCGAGATCGTCAGCCGCTTCGACCTGCCCCGGCGCCCGGCGAACACCTACCTCGCCCATCCCGTCGTCTGCGGCGGCCGCCTCTATCTCCGCGGCGACGGCCGGTTGTTCGTCTACGACATCGGCGCGCCCAAGCCCGCCCCGTAACGACGGCAATAACGGTCCCGGGTGGACCGTTGTTCATCCATGAACCCGGCATCCGCAGGAACCCTGGCCGCCCTTCTCGTCGCGTCCCTCGTCCTGTCCGCCCCGGCGCAGGCGACCACGCGGGGCTCCGTTGTCGCCGGACCGGCCGATCCTGGGAAGACGACGACATCGGAGAGCGAGGCCTCCACGTCCCCCGCCGACCGCCCGCAGGCCGCGCGACGGCAACCCGGCGAGGCGGCGCAGGAGCGCGGTCGCGTTCCGTCGTTCGATTTCATCCTGCAGCGCGGCGATGAGAACCGGGACGGACGGCTGTCGCGCGGGGAGTTCCGCGGTCCGCCCGCGCTGTTCGACCGTCTCGACCGGAACCGCGACGGCGTTGTGACCCGGGAGGAGCACGAGGGCGCGTTCCCGTCGCGCCCGGACGTCCCTGGAGGGCGCCGCTCCGTCGGCGCCGACGCCCCGGAGGGAGGGGCGCCCTCTCCCGCCGTCCCGCCTGCCCCGACGTCCGTGTCCGGCGGCGGGCTGCTGTTCTTTGCATCCTACCGCCACCAGGACGATCCCGCGGCGGCCGCGAACCCGCACATCGCCGGCGCGCTGTTCACGGTCTACTGGAGCGACGTCGAAACGCGCGAGGGCTCATTCGACTGGAGCGCGATCGACCGCCGCATCGCGCCGTGGATCGCGGCGGGGAAGAAGGTGGCGCTGCGGATCATGTGGTCCTCCAGCGGCACCTGGCCCGATCCGGCCGCCGCCCACCCCACCCCGCGGTTCGTGCTCGACGCCGGCGCGGTCACGGTTCGTTCCGAGTCGTCGCGCACCGACATCCCGCTGGCCTGGGACCCGGTCTACGTCCGTCACGCGAACCGCTTCCTTCGCGAGGTGGCGCGCAAGTACGACGGCGATCCGAACGTGCTCTTCGTCGACGTGACGCCGGGCGCCGAGACCAACCCCTACCGTTTCCGCCGCATCAACGCCGCGGAGCCGGAGTTCAAGCGGATCTTCGTGCAGAAGGCGGCGAGCGACGGACGAACCTACTCCCACGAGCTCTGGCTCGAGACCGTGAAGAAGGCGGTCGACGACGCGGCCGCCACGTTCCGGAAGACGCCGCTGCTCGTGACGCTGAACGTCGGAAGCCTCGACGGCCCCGTGCAGATGCGGGTCATCGGCGACCACTGCGTCGCGCGCGGCTGCGCCGTGGGCCAGAACGGTCTCACCGGCCGCAGCTACGCCGAAACCGGCAGCCGCGACTCGCCGTTCGAGGACTGGGGCGGGAAAACGAAGCTCTACTTCGAAATGCTCGACGCCTCCGGCGGCGGCACCGGCTCGCTGATGGACGTCATGAAGGCCGCCGAGCGCATCGGCTGCGACTACCTCGGCGTCTACGCCGTCGACGTGCTGCGCGGCACCCGCGGGCAGGACGGATTCGACGCCGAAACCGAGGCCGCGCTGGCGTACGGCGCCCGGGCGATCGGCGGAGGCCTTCCGACGGCCAGAGCGCCAGGACCCCAGCCCGCACCCTTGCCCTCTGCCGCCACCGTCCCGGGCTTCCGGCTCGACGGCGAGCGGTGGATCTGCGGCAGCGGCGCCGGGGAGGTGTCGGGCATCCTGGTGAAGCCCGCGGGCCAGGGCCCCTTCCCCGCCGTCCTGATCAGCCACGGACTCGGCGGCAGCGCGGAGGCCTTCGGTCTGGCGCGGGCGCGCGATTTTGCGAGGTGGGGCCTCGTCTGCATCGCGCCGGACTACACCCACAACGCGAAGGCGGCCGGAGACATGCGCGCCGCGGCGGGCGGGCGGAGCGGCGGGCGACCGAACTTCGGCGCGAGCGAGGAGAACCTCCGGCGCGCGCGAACCTGCATCGAGATCCTGCGCGCGATGCCCGACGTCGACCCGAAGCGCATCGCCGCCTTCGGGCACAGCATGGGCGGCTTCGTCACCATCGGCCTCGCCGCCACGACCACCAACCTGCTTGCGGCCGCCGCGATCACCGGTAGCGGGATCGCGCCGCAGGAGGGTTATGCGGCACCGTCCGAGGCCGCGGCGGGACGCATCCGGACGCCGTTCCTGATGATCCACGGCGCGGATGACACGACCGTGCGGCCCGGGCAGTCCGAGTCCCTGAAGGCGATCCTCGACCGCAACGGCGTCGCGACCGAACGGATCGTCTACGCCGGCGAAGGGCACCCCATCGGAGGGAAACAGGCCGAGATCTACGCGGCCATTCGGCGGTGGTTCGAGCGGCACGGGGTGTTGTCACCGGTCCGGCATCCATGAGCGCACGGTGATTCGTCGATCGATGATGGAGGGCCGAGCTACGCGAGGCCGGCGGCGGGGCCACGGTGACGCAGCAGTCCCCGCTCATGGAGGGCCGAGCTACGCGAGGGCGCTGGCGGGGCCACGGTGGCGCAGCAGTCCCCGCTGATGGAGGGCCGAGCTACGCGAGGCCGCAGGGGGGATCCCGAATCCACCGTCCGGGCTCGCGGTAGCTCGCCCCTCCAGAAGCGTGCATCCCGGATCCTGCGCAGATGGAGGGCCGAGCTATGCGAGGCCGCGAGCGGACATGGGGTGGCGCGCGGATCAGCGTTCCGTCCACGGCAGCAGTGATATCTGTCCTTGATGGGGCCACTCATCCGGATCGCTGACCAAGCCCGCACGCACCGGATTTCGACGCACGTAATCCCACTTGGCCGAGTAGCTCTGTCCGGTTCGCAGTTGGGTGTCCCAGTAGTCCTTCTGCCAAAGCGGTTTCTCCGATGCGACCGGCCATTGCCGCGTGACGAGCCATTGCCAGTATTCGATCCACACCCGCAGGCGGGTCGCGGGATCGGCGGGACTGCAGAAGAGATGGATGTGGTCCGGCATGACGATGTAGTTGCCAACGACCCATCGATCCGCCGCCCGCCAGGCGGTACGCAGAAGCTCGTGGGCAGAGGGCGATGCAAGGAGAGGTCGCCGGTCGCGAGCACAGACAGTCAGGAAGACCAGCGTCGGGCGATCCGCCCGTTCGACAGGCGTCGGGTGCGCGGGCCTTGTTCGTTCCGGCAGGGCCATGCGCTGATGGTAGGTGCGGCCCATCATCGGTCAACACCCGTCTTCGATTATGGAGGGCCGAATTCGGGCTCGCGGTAGCTCGCCCCTCCAGAAGCGCGCATCCCGCATCCCACGCTGATGGAGGGCCGAGCTACGCGAGGCCGCCGGCGGGGCCTCGGTGGCGCAGCAGTCCCCGCTCATGGAGGGCCGAGCTACGCGAGGCCGCCGGCGGGGATCCCGAATCCACCGTCCGGGCTCGCGGTAGCTCGCCCCTCCAGAATCGTGCAGCCCCCATCCCGCGCAGATGGAGGGCCGAGCTACGCGAGGCCGCTGGCGAGGATCCCGAATCCGCCGTCCGGGCTCGCGTAGCTCGCCCCTCCAGAAGCGCGCATCCCGCATCCCGCGCTGATGGAGGGCCGAGCTATGCGAGGCCGCCGGCGGGGCCTCGGTGGCGCAGCAGTCCCCGCTCATGGAGGGCCGAGCTATGCGAGGCCGCCAGCGGGGATCCCGAATCCACCGTCCGGGCTCGCGGTAGCTCGCCCCTCCAGAAGCGCGCATCCCGCATCCCACGCTGATGGAGGGCCGAGCTACGCGAGGCCGCTGGCGGGGATCCCGAACCCACCGTCCGGGCTCGCGGTAGCTCGCCCCTCCAGCATCAGGGATGGCGTCACGGCGCGGGTTGGGCCGTGCCGCGCGAAAGGCGCGTCCGCAGGATCCCCGCCTCGTCGAACCAGATCGGGTCGATCG
>VGWF01000171.1 GCA_016873715.1 Lentisphaerota bacterium
CGAAGGGGGCGCTGGACTCGTGTCCGCGCCCCCTTCGGCAACGCCGCAGGCGGGGCGGGATCCCGCGCGATCCGGCCGGCCTGGTGCGCGTCGCACCCCCGCAACCGCAAGGGCTCCTGCGTCCACCAGCCACTCCGCGCCCCGCCGACCGAAAGGCGTCACGACCTCGAGGAAGATGCGTCTGCCCTGGGAAGGACGGTCAGAGCCTCACGTTCGGCGGCGTGACGACGAAGGTCCCCTTGGTGATCACCCAGGCGTCGTCCATCGCCATCCGCTTCTCCTCGTGGCCCGCGCCCCAGGTGTCGGAGTAGAGGATCTCGCGCGTCGTCGCGTTGTAGCCGACGATCATGCGCATGTGCCCCGACACCTCCCCGTCCCCGGGCAGCTTCGGCTCCGCGACGATCCCGACCAGCACGCTCCACACCACCGGGACGCCCGCGTCGACCGTCCGGGCGACGTCGCGATGGAACTTCTCCGCGTCCACCCGCCGCGCGAGCCGGACCTTCCGGAAGATGTCCTTGTCGAACCTCCGGTAGACGTCCCCGACATCCCCCGAGTCGAAGGCCTGCCAGATGTCGACCTCGGGCTTCCCGGCCCGCTTCGCCTCCTTGTTGTAGTCCTTGAGCGTGTCCGCCAGGTCCTTCGGGACCTGCAGGCCGGCGTGCCGATCCTTGTGGAGGAAGCTCGTCGTCTCGTCCATGTCGGTCCGGCCCGTGCACCGCATCTTCATGAGCCCGGCCATCGTCCGGAGCGCCTCGACGAGCCTCCCGGACGTGGTGCCGCCCTCCGCGCTGGTGCCGGCCAGCTGCGCCGCGTCGTGCTGGTCGAACTCGCGCCCGTAGAAACGCGCGACCCGCTCGAGAACCGCCGCCACGCAGTAGCCCTTCGGCCCCTGGTCGACCATCGGCACGGGAACGACCCGGTCGCCGTTCGCGCGCACCTCGACGCGCTGCTTCATCTGCTGCGCGGACGCCGGCGACCCGGACGCTCCGCCGACCGCCTCCTCGGCCGCCCGCCCGCCCATGAGCCGGGCCTGATCGGACGGGTCGTACTTCGAAGCCTGCAACCGGACGAACTCGGGCCTCGTCTCCGTCGCCGAGAGACGGGTCGAACTCCATTCGAGATCGAGACGCACGCCGCCCCGCACCCAGATCATCCGGTCGACCGCCGCCCCCTCGCCCCGCCGGTCCCCCCGCTGCACGAAGCCCTTGGCCCCGGTCCACGCATCCAGCCGGCCGGCCACCGTCCGCGCCAGCGCCAGGAGGTTCGTCACATGCGTGTCGCCGGAGTCCCCGCGGGAGTAGAAGACCGTCGACAGGCCGGCCAGCCGGTCGTCGCGGAATCGGAGGACCACCTCGATCGGCCTCTCGCCCAGCACCTGGATGTCCGGCAGCCGCCCCTCGAGATTCGTCGCCAGGTGCCCGTGCTGGAGGAACGCCTGCCGCGGCTCGAACCAGCGCAGGTCGGTCCGGGCCGCATCCATCCAGCGGAAGCCGAGCGGCATCCACCGCTTGGCCGCCGCCCCGGGCGCCGTGTCCCACGCCGACGCCTCGTCGAACAACCGCTCCACCTGCGGGATCTCCGCCGCGGACGCCATCGCCCCCGCCGCCGCCAGGATGCACGCCATCGACCGCATCGTACCCCGCGTCATGATCCGCCCGCCCTCGACCCACGCATGGGCCGCATCATGCGCCACCCCCCCCGCCCCGAACAAGCCGCGCGGGCCCGGCCGCGGACGGGGGTCACCCGGAAGGGCGGCGGGAACGCCGCGTCCGCGAGGGATCCCCCGACGCCCCTTGAACGCGGCGGCCACCGCGTCGTCCAAACGCTGAAACGCGGAACCCCCGCCCGCTGTTTCCGCGGGCGGGCTCGTGGGGTATAGTGCCGCGTCCGAACCTTGGAGCTGCAATGAACAAGACGATCCTGATGGCGGGTGCGGTCGCCCTGGCGGCCGTGCTGGCCCGGGCGGTGCCGACGGTCCCGGACCTTCCCGACGGCCTGCTGGACATGAAGGAGGCGCTGGCCGCCGCGGCGAAGGCGACGGCGGCCGCCCATCCCGACGCCGACACGGTCGACGTCGATTCGGTCCAGCGCACGTGGTACGCGCCCGACGGCACGTCGGTGATGTGGTACGACGGCTGCTCGAAGATCCTGACCGAGAAGGGCCGCCGCGAGGCCGCCAGCCTGCGGATGGGCTTCCACGAGTTTTACGGCACGGTCGAGGTCAAGCGGGTCGAGATCCACAAGCCGGACGGCCGCACGGTGCCGGTCGACGTCGCGGCGCTGAGCCGCGTCACGGTCGCCTCGGACCAGATGGCGTCGAACATCTACGACCCGAAGTACAAGATGCTCTCCGTCGGCATCCCGAACCTCGAGACCGGCGACGTGCTGCGCGTGGTGATCCTCAACACCCAGTTCCGCGTCCGCATCCCGGACCAGTGGGCGGATTACACGACCTTCGAGAACCGCTCGCCGATCCTGCGCGCCGTCTACGAGGTGCACGCCCCGGCCGCGCGGCCGCTGCGCCACCGCGTGCTGAAGTCCGAGGTGCCCGGCACGATGACCTACACGAACGAGGTCCGCGACGGCGTCACGCTGCACCGCTGGACCGCCCGCAACGTGCCGCAGATGTTCCCCGAGCCGGACATGCCCGACCCGGGCACCGTCGCGCAGCGGCTGCTGCTCAGCACGAGCGAGGACTGGGCCTCGATCTCGAAGTGGTACTGGGAGATCTGCCTGCCGCACATGCAGAAGACCACCCCGGCGATGAAGGCCGCGGTCGCCGAGCTCACGAAGGACTGCAAGGACGACCGCGCCCGCATCGAGGCCCTCTTCGCCTTCGTGTCGCAGAAGATCCGGTACATGGGCATCACGACCGAGACCGAGGCGCCGGGCTACGAGCCGCACGACGTGAACATCACCTTCGAGAACCACCACGGCGTCTGCCGCGACAAGGCCGCGCTGCTCGCCGCGATGTTCCGCCTGGCCGGCATCGACGGTTTCCCGGTGATCATCCACGTCGGCTCCAAGCGCGACGAGGAGGTGCCCCTGCCCTACTTCAACCACGCCATCACCGCGGCGCGGCTCAAGGACGGCACGCTGATCCTGATGGACCCGACCGACGAGGCCACGCGCGAGCTTCTTCCCGCCTACCTCGGCAACCGCAGCTTCCTCGTCGCGACGCCCGCGGGCGACCCGCTCCGCACGTCGCCCGTGTCCCCCGCCGGGGACAACCTCGTCCGCATCGAGACGCAGGCCGAACTCGGCGCCGACCGCGTGCTGCGCGGCCGCGTCTCGGCGCACTTCGACGGCATCAACGACAACGCCTACCGCGGCTACTTCGCGCGGCTGAAGCCCGACGAGCGTGGCCGGTTCTTCGAGTCCGTCGCGAAGCGCGCCGTCGCGGGCGCCCGGCTCACCTCGCTCGAGATCGAGCCGGCCGACATGCAGGACCGCGACAAGCCCCTCGTGGCCCGGTTCGGCTTCGAGGCGCCGGACCCGGTCGTGCGCGGCGGGTCGTCCGCGCTGGTGACCCCGCCCGGCTTCGGCGGCGCGCTGGGCGTCGTGGGGTCGGTCCTCGATTCGACCGGCCTCGAGAAGCGGAAATACCCGCTCGTGACCACCTACGCGTGCGGCGTCCTCGAGACCCTCTCGCTGCGCACCGGCGACTCGCTCGGCGCCGCGAAGTCGGCGCCCGAATTCGCGCCGCTGGACACGGAGACGCTCCGGTGGGCGCCGCAGTGGACCTTCCGCAACGGCGTGCTGGAGGGACGGAGCGAGATGCTGCTGAAGGTCGTCGAGTTCTCGCCGGACCAGTACGCCGCGCTCAAGGGCGCGCTGCGGTCCATCGAGGTCGACCGCCGCAAGCGCGCCGTGATGGAGGACCGCCCCGCCGCCGGCGCCGGCCCGGCCGCCGCCGCCGCGAAACCCGCCGCACCGGAGGCGGATTCCGAGATCCTCGAGGCCGTCACCGACTGCACCCTCGACGCGTCCGGCAACGCCACGACCACCAACACCGTGCGCAAGCGGATCCTGACCTATGCGGGCGTGAAGGCCAACGCCGAGGTCAAGGTCGACTTCCTCCCGGCGTGGGACGGGGTCGCCATCCCGGTCGGCCGCGTGACGGCGCCCGACGGAACGGTGAAGACCCTGTCCGCCGAGGAGACGAACCTGATGGACCAGCCGTGGACCGGCTCCGCGCCGCGGTACCCGCCGGGCCGGACGCTCGTCGCCAGCCTTCCGGGCGTCGTGCAGGGCGCGGTCGTCGAGACGGCCGTGGTCCAGACCTCGAAGGACCGGCCCTTCTTCAGCACCGCCTGGAGCTTCGGCGGCTTCAACCCGGTCCAGCGCCGTGTCGTCCGCCTCCGCGCGCCGGCCTCGCTAGCCCTCAGGGTCCTCGACCGCACCGCCGGCGCCGTCGGGTTCTCGGAGACGCGCGAGGGGGATGCGATCCTCCGCACCTGGACGGCGACCAACCTACCCGCGCTGTCCCGCGAGTCCGCCATGCCGCCGGACTGGGCGCAGCTGCCGACTGTCTTCGTCAGCGCGGGCGACTGGGCCGCCTACGCGCGCTCGCTCCGCTCGGCGCTCGACACCGCCGCAACGGGCCAGCCTGCCGCCGCCGCCAAGGCCCGGGAACTGGCGCAGGCCTGCACGAACAAGGCCCAGGCGGTCCGCGCGATCCGCGACTTCGTCGACCAGCAGATCCGCGGCGCCGGTCCGGGGCTGGCCGACCTCCCGCTCTCCGCGATCGCCCCAGCCGACGTCACGCTCAAGGACGGCTACGGGAACGCCGCCGACCAGGCCGTGCTGCTCCACGCGATGCTCGCCGCGGCCGGTTTCCAGCCTTCGTTCGTCGTCGCCAGCGGCCACGACGCGCGGCTGCGGATCCACGAGCCGCTGATCGACGCGCCCCAGCGCCGGCTGTTCGGGTCCGTGCTCGTGCGCGTCGACGACGGGGCCGGGCGGACGGTGCTGCTGAACGACACGGATCACTACACCGATCCGGGCGCCTCGCCGCACCTCCGGCACGACGCCCTCGATCTCGCCGCCGGGAAGGTCGCCCCCCTGCCGTCGCCCGACGAGTTCGAGTCGCGCACCGAGACGGTCCTCGCCCTCGAGGTCGCGCCCGACGGATCCGCGTTGCTTCGACTGAGGCGCACGCACTACGGCCTGAACAACGCCGCGTGGCGGAAGCACTTCACCGAACTGCCGCCCGAGGAGCGCCGGCGCTACCACCAGGAGCAGATCGCCGGCATCTCGCAGAACGCCGTCGCCGAGGGGCCGCTCGTGACGCGTTTCGAAGGGCATCCGGGCGTCGAGGAATTCGCCGTGCGGATCGACCGCTACGCGGTGCGCGACGGGGACCGGCTGTACTTCATCCTGCCGGTGTCGCCGGTGTCGCTGCCCGGCCTGACCTCGGATGCGCGGGCCAATCCCCTCTACTGGGGCGGATCCTCGCGCGACCGCGTCGAGATCGACGTGCGCCTGCCCGGGGGCTTCGGCCGGGTCGAGATCGCGCCGCCGGATCTCGCCTGGACGCGCGGCGGCGCGGGACGGATCGCGATGGAGACGAAGCGCGGCGCGGACGGCTCGCTGCGCATCACGCAGACGATCGGCCTGGAGCCCGTGCTGTTCCCGGCGACGAACTACCCGGCCCTTCTCGAACTCGACCGCGACCTCAAGCACCCGCGGATGCGGACGGTGATGGTGAAGCGGGAGTCGAGCCCGTGATCGACCGGTCCGGCCCGGGCGCCCCCGGCGTCACCGCCGCGGAACGGGCGCTCCCGCCTGCCCATCGCGGTCCCCGCGCGGGCCGGCGTGTCCGCGCCACACAGCCACGTCCCCCGTTGGACGTCGGCTTCCGGGTGTTGCCCCGTCCTTCGGCGTTCGATGTTGGATGTTCGGTGTTCGATGTTCGCCGTCAGGGCTCGTCCCGGCACCCGCAGCCGCCCTCACCGCCGCAACAGCCCCCGCCGCCGGAAGCGCGGGCCGCGGCCTTGGCACGTTCGCGTGCCGGATCGAAGTCGCACGAGCAGGCGCCGAGACGCTTCTTGCGAGCGAAGAAGATGCCGACACCGATGCCGACGAAACAGAGGCCGAAGGCCCCGATCACGACCGCGAGCAGCACGAGGAACGAAGCGCTCATGGAGACACCGTAACATGCATCGGACCCCTCCTCAAACCGGCGACCGCGCGCGGGATCCCGCCGGGGGGGGCCGCCGCATTCGCGGCATCGTCTTCGACATGGACGGGGTGCTCTGCGACTCCGAGGAGCTGATGGCCGAGGCCTCCTGCGCGATGTTCCGCGAGACGCACGGCGTCAGCCCCTCGACCTCCGATTTCCACGAGTTCATGGGACGCGGGTCGGAGTCGTACTTCGGCGGAGTCGCGCGCAAGCACGGCGTGACCGCGGTGCTGCCGCGCGACCGCGACCGCACCTACGAGATCTTCCGCGAGGTCATCCGCGGGCGCCTCCGTCCGCTGCCCGGGGTGATCGAATTCACCTCCGCCGCGCGCGCGGCCGGGATCCGGCTCGCGGTGGCCACCAGCGCCGATCCGATCAAGCTCGACGCGATCCTCGTCGAGATCGGCCTCCCCCACGCGACGTTCGACGCGCTCGTCACGGCCGAGGACGTCACGCGCAACAAGCCCGACCCCGAGATCTTCGTCCACGCCATGGCCCGGATCGGCCTGCCGCCGGCGGACTGCGTCGTCGTCGAGGACACGATCCCGGGCATCACGGCGGCGCTCGGCTCCGGCGGCCGGTGCCTCGCGCTGCACACGACCTTCGCGCGGGAACGCATCGAGCCGCTCCGCCCGGACTGGATCGCCCCCGACCTCGCGCATCTGCCTGCGGTCTTCCTTCGGGACTGCGGCCTGGCGTAGGATCGGACGCGAACGTCGAGGTGCCCATGAGGACGACCATCACCGCGCTGGACCGCGCCCTGGCGAGGGTCTGCGAACTCTGCCCGGTCTGCCGCACCGCCCGCCGCCACCCGCGGGGCGGCGCCAACGCCTTCGTACGGCGCATCGAGGGGCGCGTCTGCCCGTTCTGCCGCGCCTACGCGCGCGTCCACGGCCGGCCGTCCCACGCCGCACCGGCCGCCTGAGGAAGCCCATGGACGACTCCATTCCACCCGCGGATGCGCGGGATGCCGGCGAGCACCCGGCCGACATCGCCGACCGCCTGCAGTCGATGCCGGCGCCCGACGCCGCCGTCGCACTCCGCGACCTCCCCCGCGAGGCCGCCGCCCGCACGCTGGCCGAGATGGACCGGGACGCCGCGGCGGCCGCCGCAGGCACCCTGCCCGCGGTCGATGCCGCCGCGTTGCTCACCGACATGCCGCATGACGAGGCGGCGGACATCGCGGCTCGCCTGGCGCCCGACCTGAGGACGCAGGTTCTCGCCCATTTCGGCACGTCCGACGCCGCGCGGGTCGCGGACCTGATGCGCTATCCCGGGGACTCGGCGGGCGGCATCATGCAGGACCGCTTCATCGCGCTGCCGGCCGACGCCACCCTCGGCAACTGCCAGGAACGGCTGCGGCAGTGGTCCGAGGAGGACCTGCCCTCGGCGTCCTACCTCTACGTCGTCGACGCCGACCGCCGGCTGCTGGGCGTCGTCCCGATCCGCGACCTCGTCTTTCGCAAGCCCGACCGCCTCGTCCGCGAGGTCATGAACCCCACGGTCCGGTCCGTCACGGTGGACGACGACCGCGAGACCGTCGCCCGTCTGTTCGCGCAGTACCACTACCTCGCGCTGCCGGTCCTCGACCGCGAGAAGCGGCTGGCGGGCATCGTCGAGGCGCGGCAGGTGATCGGCATCGTGCAGGACGAGGCCACCGAGGACATGCAGCTGATGGTCGGCCTGTCCGGCGAGGAGCGCACGTTCACGCCGTGGCGCCGGTCGCTCGTGCCCCGCCTGTCGTGGCTGCTGGTCAACCTTGCGACGACCTTCCTCGCGGCCGCGGTCGTCGGGCTCTTCGAGGAGACCATTGCGAAGTGGACGGTGCTGGCCGTCTTCCTTCCGGTCGTCGCGGGCCAGGGCGGCAACGCGGGCCTGCAGACGCTGACGGTGATCATCCGCGGCATGGCGCTCGGCGAACTGCAGGGACGCGCCGCATGGTCGGCGCTGGGCAAGGAGACGGTCCTCGGGCTGCTCAACGGGCTGGCGATCGGCCTCGTGGTGGGCCTGGCGGGCTGGTGGTGGAAGGGCAGCTTCATCCTCGGCGCCGTCGTGGCCGTCGCGATGCTGTTCAACATGCTCGCGGCGGCGGTGTCGGGCGTCGTGATCCCCGCGGCCCTGCGGATGGCGAAGATCGATCCGGCTCTCGCCTCGAGCATCTTCCTGACCACCGTCACGGA
>VGWF01000172.1 GCA_016873715.1 Lentisphaerota bacterium
CCCCGGCCGTCTCGACAAGCGCGTGCCGCAGGGCGACCTGCCTCCGCTGATCGTGCTGGCCGAGGGGCTGCTCCTGGCCGGCGTGTTCTTCGGCCTGCCGCTCGCGTCGCGGCGCGATCTGCGCGAATCGCTTCGAGGGTCGCGCCGGGTGCTGGGCTACTTCGCGTGCCTCGGGCTCGGCTTCATCTTCGTCGAGATCTGCCTGATCCAGCGGCTGGTGCTCTTCCTCGGCAGCCCGGTCTACAGCATCGCCGCCGTGCTCGGCAGCCTGCTGGTCTTCGCGGGAGTCGGCGCGCTCGTCTCGGGACGCCTCGCCCCGACGCAGGCCGTGCTCCAGCGGCTGCTGCCGGCGGCGGGCGCGGCGATCCTGCTCCTGCACGTGGCGCTGCCGCCGCTGACCCACGCCTTCCTCGGCCACACGCTGCCCGTGCGGTTCGCGGTCGCCTTCGGCTTCACCGGGCTGGCCGGTTTCGTGCTCGGGATGCCGATGCCGATGGGCATCCGGTTCCTGAAGGAGCGCGGGCTGCCGCTCATCCCGTGGGCCTGGGCGATCAACGGCTACTTCACGGTCATCGGGACGGCGCTGACGGTGCTCCTCGCGGCGGCCGCCGGCTTTTCCGTGGTCTTCGTCACCGCGGCGCTGATCTACGCGATCGCGCCCCGGTTCCTGTCGCGGGCGGGTTGAACCGCCGCGGGGCATCCGATATCCTGACCCTTTGGTGCACCATGGGCAACCCGTCGGTCATCCTGGTCGGCGTCAGCGGCGGCATCTCGGCCTACAAGGCGGCCGAGGTCGTCAGCGCGCTCGCGCGCGCCGGTCACGAGGTCCACGTCGCGATGACCCGCGCGGCGGGGGAGTTCGTGACCCCGACCACCTTCGCGTCGCTCTCGCGCCGTCGCGTGCTGACGCGCATGTTCCCGGCGCCGGACGCCACGGCGGGCGAGGATCTCTTCCCTCACCTCTACCCCGCGTCCCGCGCCGACGCGTTCGTCCTGTGCCCGGCGACGGCCGACGCGATGGCGCGCATCGCCGCGGGCATGGCGGACGACGTCGTCGCGGCCTCGGTGCTCGCCCTGCCCGGGGGTTGCCGGCGGCTTTTCGCGCCGGCGATGAACTCCGCGATGTGGGCCAACCCCGCGGTGCAGGCGAACGTGCGCCGGCTGGAGGCCGCCGGCTGGATCCGGATCGGCCCCGGCACGGGCGCCCTCGCGTGCGGCGTTTCCGGCGATGGACGCATGGCGGAACCCGCGGAGATCCTCGACCGGGTGGCGTCGGCGCTCGAGCCCGCCGGGCCGCTCGCCGGGCGTCGCGTGCTGATCCTCTCGGGCCCCACGCGCGAGCCGATCGACCCGGTCCGCTTCATCAGCAACGCCAGCTCCGGGCGCATGGGCCGGGCGCTGGCCCTCGAGGCCGCCGGCCGCGGCGCGGCGGTGGACTTCGTCAGCGGGCCGGTCGCCGAGGCGCAGCTGCCCGGGGCATCCGGCCTGACGGTGCGCCGCGTCACGACCGCGCGGGAGATGCTCGCCGTCGCCGCGCCGCTGGCGCGCCGGGCGGACATCGTGATCCTGGCCGCGGCGGTCGCGGACGTCGCCCCGGCTCGGCCCCGCGCGGCCAAGGCGTCGAAGTCCTCGCTCGGCCGTTCCCTGGCCCTGGCGCCGACGCCGGACATCGCCGCGACGCTGTCGGCGGCGCGCCGGCCCGGCCAGGTCTTCGTGGGCTTCGCGCTCGAGAGCGCGGGCGGGCGGTCGCGCGCGGCGCGGAAGCTCGCGGCGAAGAAGCTCGATGCCATCGTTCTCAACGACACCGCGAGCCCGGGCGCCGACGGCGCCTCCTTTGCGTGGCTGGACCGCGCACGGGGGGCGCGATGGCAGGCCTGGGGCCGCCTCGACAAGGCGGCCTGCGCGCGACGGATTCTCGACACGGCCGTCCGGCTGGCGCCGGCGTCCCGTTCCCCCATCAAGAAAGGAAGCGACTGACATGCCGTCCCTGCCCTCCATCCAGCGAGCCGTCCAGCTCGTCGCACCCGACGAACTGGTGCTCAACGCCGAGAAACCCGTCTTCAAGCCCGGGCCCCACCAGTTCCTGTGCGAGGTGGTGGTGGTCGGGCTCTGCTTCTCGGACCTGAAGCTGCTCAAGCAGTTCTCGTCGCACGTGCGGAAGTCCGAGATCGTCGGCGGCATCGAGCCGTCGGTGCTCGAGGGGTTCCCCGGCTACGTCCCCGGCGAGAAGCCCGCGGTGCCGGGGCACGAGCCGGTCGTGCGGATCGTCGCCGTCGGCGCGGGGGTCCGCCGCTTCAAGCCCGGCGAGCGCTACTTCATCCAGGCCGACTGGCGCTGGCTGCGGACGGCCGCCTCGAACGGCGCGTTCGGCTACAACGTCGAGGGCGCCCTCCAGGAGTACGTCCTGCTCGACGAGCGGATCGTCGTGTCCCCCGACGGCGAGACGATGCTGCTCCCGGCCCCGGCGGGCGATCGTTCGGCGGCGGCCTACGGGCTGGTGGAGCCGTGGGCCTGCGTGGAGAACTCCTACCGCGTCGCCGAGCGGCGGCAGCTCACGCCCGGCGGCCGGCTGCTGGTCGTCGCGGATTCGACGCCGGACATCGAGAAGCTCCGCCGGCTGCTGGATTCGGGGCCGCGTCCGGCGCGCATGACGTGGGTCTCGTCGCGCCTCTCGGTGCCGGCGCACTGGCCGGTTCCCGCGGAGCGGGCGAACACGCTGGCCGAGACGCAGGGCGACCCGTACGACGACGTCATCTACTACGGCCACGAGGCCGACATGGTGGAGAAGCTCTTCGCGCGGACCGCGAACCACGGCCTGCTGATGCTGATCCTCGGCGGCTCGCGCTTCGGCCGTCCGGTGAACACCGCGCTGGGCGCGGTGCACTACCGCGGCGTCCGCATCGCGGGCACGCGGACGCACGATCCGGCCGAGGCCCTGAAGTCGGTCCCCGAGACCGGCGAGCTTCGCCCGAACGACCGGGTGCACGTCATCGGCGCCGGCGGACCGATGGGCGTCATGCACGTGGTCCGCGGCATCTGCCAGGGCGTCGTGGGCCTGACCATGGTCGCGGCGGACCTGAGCAACGCGCGGCTGGCGGCGCTGGATCTCGTCGCGAAGCCGAAGGCGCGGCATCACGGCGTGAAGTACGAGTCGTACAATTCGACGAAGGGCCCGCGCCCCGGGCCGTACGACTACACCGTGGTCATGGCGCCGGTGCCCGCGCTGGTCGCGGGCGCCGTGGCGGCCTCGGCCCCGCGCGGCATCATCAACATCTTCGCGGGCATCCCGGTGGACAAGTCGGGACCGGTGGACCTGGATGCGTACGTCGAGCGGCAGCTCTACTTCATCGGGACCAGCGGGTCGGTGATGGACGACATGCGCGCGGTCCTCTCGAAGGTCGAGGCCGGATCGCTCGACACGAACGTCTCCGTCGCCGCGATCAGCGGGCTGGACGGCGCCGTCGACGGCATCCGGGCGGTCGAGGCGCAGTCGGTCGCGGGCAAGATCATGGTCTACCCCGGCTGCAAGGGGCTTCCCCTGACGCGCCTGGAGGACCTGCCGCGGACGCTGCCGGCGGTGGCCTCCAGGCTGGCGGACGGCGTGTGGACCAAGGCGGCCGAGGACGCGCTGCTCGCCGGATTCGGCGCCAAGGCGTGAGGGGGGAGACGATGAGCGGGCTTCTTCAGGACAGGGCGGCCGTCGTGACCGGCGGCGCGCAGGGGCTGGGCGAGGCGATCTGCGAGCGGCTGGCGCGCGAGGGCTGCGACCTGATCCTCGCCGACATCCAGGCGCCGGCGGCCGAGGCGGCGGCCGGGCGGATCGCGGCCGCGACCGGGCGCCGGGTGACGGCGATGGCGGTCGACGTCACGAACGAGGACCACGTCCGGGCGCTCTTCGACCGGGCCGTCGAGTCGTTCGGCCGGGTCGACGTCGCCGTGGCGAACGCCGCGATCCTGATCGCCGAGCCGATCGCCGAGGCCGACGCGAAGAAGTGGCGCGCGGTGATGGATGTGAACCTGTTCGGGAACTTCCTGACGTTCAAACACGCGTGCCGCGTCATGAAGCCGAGGAAGAGCGGCGCCATCATCCAGATCAACTCGAAGTCCGGCAAGAAGGGCAGCGCGGCGAATTCGGCCTACGCGGCCAGCAAGTTCGGGGGGATCGGCCTCGTGCAGAGCGTCGCGCTCGAGATGGCCCCGTTCGGCGTCCGCTGCAACGCGATCTGCCCGGGCAACCTGCTGGATTCGCCCCTGTGGACCGATCCCGATCGCGGCCTCTTCGTCCAGTATCTCCGCGCGGGCAAGGTCCCCGGGGCGGCGTCGATCGACGACGTCCGGGCCGCCTACGTCGCCCAGGTCCCGATGCGCCGCGGCTGCGCCTACGAGGACGTCTGCAACGCGGTGGTCTTCCTCGCCTCCCCGCAGGCGTCCTACATGACCGGCCAGGCGATCAACGTGACCGGCGGCCAGGAGATGCGCTGACGGCCCATGGCGGACCTGGCTCCAGACTACTTCACGTTCACGTACCCGCGGCGGTCATCGGACTTCTGCCTGCGCGCGGTCCGCCCGCCGGCCGCCGTGTTCGGCGTCGCCGACATGATCGGGCACCCGCGCGGCCTCCGCTGGCGGAACTACATGCACGTGATGAACCGCCACCTGGGGCACGCGATCCGGACCTCGCCGCCCGTCGACGTGGCGGCGCTGACGGACGCCCTCCGCGAGCAGCTCATGTGGCACAGCCGCCAGATCCACAACTTCCGCGTCGCGCACGACCAGGCCGCGTTCGGTTTCTGCCTCGCGATGGCCACGCTGCACGGCACCGACTGCCGCGTGCTCTCGCTGGGCGACTGCCGGGCCTACCGCGTCCGGCGCGGCGACGTCGACCCCGCCACCGGAGACCGCCGGTTCGAGGTCAACTGCCTGACCCGCGATCACAACGCCCTCGGCGAAGCCGTCGGCCGGGACAGCGGCTTCACGCTGTTCCAGAACGAGATGATCGAGCAGACCAAGCGGCTGGGCGCCTTCCTGGGCCTGGAGGACGACGACCTCGTCGCCCGCCTCCTCGGCGAGGCCGTCACCCCGGTCACCCTCACGCCGGACGACTGCCTCTTCCTGATCACCGACGGCATCTACATGCCGCACCTCCGCGCGCAGATGGACGCGGCGAACTTCCACCTCTCCACCGCCACCTACTACCTCGAGTCCTGGCTCCAGAACCTCTTCTCCGCCGCCGACCGGCGGATCCGCGCCGCTGGCGGCGACTACTGGCCCGAGATGGGCACGATCCTCGTCGAGGAAACGCTCCGGCACACCGCGCGGCGGCGGAAGTACCTCGACGACATGGCCATCACCGGCGTCTACCTCGCGCCCCCCGAATGAACCCGCGCTGCGGCGCTGTCAAAGGAAGCCCCCCATGAGCGAGACCCCGCAGCCATCCCCGGCCGAGCCCGCCCCCGTGCTTCGCGTCAACGGCGAGACCGTTCCCGCCGAACTCGTCCGCCGGGAGGAGGACCTCCTCCGCCGCCGCTACGCCGAGAACGTGCCGGAGGCGGAACTCGCCTCGATGACGGATCGCATCGCGGAGGATGCCCGCCAGAACGCCATCGAACGGATCCTCCTGCTCCAGACCGCCCGCTCGGTCGTCGGTCCCGTCGCCCCCGCCCTCGTCCCCGCATCGCGGAGGATGCCCGCCAGAACGCCATCGAACGGATCCTCCTGCTCCAGACCGCCCGCTCGGTCGTCGGTCCCGTCGCCCCCGCCCTCGTCGAGTCCCGGCTCACGCAGTTGAAGCGCCAGTACGGCGGGACCGATGCGTTTCCCGAGGCGATGGGCGTCACGGCGGCGGACGAGGCCCGCATCCGCGAGGGCATCGAGGACGACCTCCGCCTCGACCGCTACTTCGAGGAACTCTGCCGCGAAGTGCCGCGCCCCAGCATCGAGGAGTGCCGCGCCGACTACGAGGCCCGCCGCGACGACTTCCGCACCCCGGAGATGATCTGGGCGAAGCACGTCGTCCGCCGTCCCTCGCCCGAGGAGCCGGCGACGCAGGTCGCGGCAACGCTCCTCAACCTCCGCGAGCGCATCGTTCGCGGGGAGGACATCGCCCTCCTCGCGCGCCAGCATTCCGACTGCCACGACGACGGCGATCTCGGCTACTTCCCGCGCGGCCAGATGGTCGAAGCCTTCGACCGCGTCGTCTTCACCCTCGCCTCCGGGGCCGTCAGCGACGTGTTCCCCACGGAGTTCGGGTACCACGTCGTGAAGGTCCTCGACCGCCGCCCCGAGGGGATCCGCCCCTTCACGGAAGTCCGGCGCGAGATCGAGGACGCCCTGTGGACCGAGCGGAAGAACGCCCGGATCGGCGAAATCGTCGACGGGCTCCGCGTCGGCGCCGTCATCGAGGCACAATAATCGGCCCCCCTCCCCGTTTGGTGTGCATTGCGGCCGAACCATCGGCCGCGCCCCGGAGTCGTGCGGTGACCGGCGCGGGCGATGTCCGCCCGCGGGTTGCCTGGACGGGCCCGGCGGAGACATGGGAGAAGCCAGGATGAAGCGTTGGTTCGTCTGGACGGTGGTGGTTGCGATCGTAGCGTCCTTCACGGTGTTCGCGCAGGCCGAGGAGAAGAAGGAAGGCGCGAAGAAGGGTGGCGCGGGCGGCCAGGCCGGCGCGTTCAAGAAGATGGACGGCGACGGCGACGGCAAGGTCTCCTGCGAGGAGTTCGTCAAGGCGAAGAACTGCGCCGACGACGCGGCCAAGCAGAAGGCCGAGGCCATGTACAAGAAGATGGACGCCAACAGCGACGGCGCCCTGACGGCCGAGGAGATGCGCGAGTGGGCGAAGAACCACCCGCCCAAGGCCAAGGCCGGCGAGAAGAAGGCGGAAGGCGAGAAGAAGGAGTAGGCCTCCGTCCGAACACAGCGCGCCCGCACCGGGAACCCCGATGCGGGCGCGTTGTCGTTTCCGGCGGCCCGCCTACGGCTTGACGGCCGAGAAGCTGCCGCTGAACAGCGTCGTGTTGGTGCCGCTTCCCGCCGAGCCCTCGATCTGGCCGACGATGCGGTTGTCGATCACGCTGCCGATGTAGCGGATCTCCCCGTCGGGACCCTCGACCAGGACGGGCGCCACGAGGACGAACGAAGACCCGGACAGCGTGGTCTCCATCGTCGTTCCGTCCCGGAGGTCGCTGGTCTGCACGCGGCCGGCCGACGTGATCGTGATCGTGATCCCGTGCTGTTCGCACACCGGCGGCGTCCCGGTCAGCTCCCCCCCCCGCCGCCGTCGTCATCCGAGGCGTTGACCGCCAACGCCACGGCTCCGGCCGCCAGGGCCACGCCGCCCCCGATCAAGGCGGGCTTCACCCACGCCGGACGCTGCTGCGCCTCCGGAACGGTCGCGACACCCGCGCCCGCCTGGATCCGGACGGCGTACCACGGCGTCTCCGCCGTCGCCCCCGCCGCATCCTCGGCCGCCAGGTAGTAGCTCACCCGCTCCAAGGTCGCGAGAATCCCGCCCGGGACGGAGCCCACGTAGCCGCCCGCCCCCGTGGACTGCATCGGGACGGCGAACGGGGCCGCATCCTTCGACGTGCTGTAGTAGAGCGTCACCGACTTGACGGACTTCTCGGCGCCGGCAACGCGCGCCCGGACCATCAAGGGCTGCCCCCTCACGCCGACCGTGACCGGCGTGTGCTCGATCCGCGGCGCGGCCTCCGCGCGGATCCCGACGGTCAGGCCCACCAGGCACGCCAGGGCAATCCTCGTTCGGTGCAAGATCATGCGAATCTCCCGTTCGACGGAAGCTTACCGTTCCTGGCCGCAGGATCAACCCTCCAGTTGAAGCCCGGATGCGAAAAACCCTCCCCGGAACTTTCCGGGGAGGGCCGTCGCGCGCCGGGGAGGGGGTCGTCCGTCAGCGCAACGCAAGGAGGCTTCGCACGGTCTCGACCGTCCGGGGGTCGGACGCCAGGCCGGCGACGAGAAGACACATCGACGCGAAAACGAGGTAGATCGACCAGTGATGCCTGTGCGCAGCCGGGCCGACGTGCATCGCCATCACCGGCACGCTCACCTGCTCCTGAACGCTGTAGCTCGTCTCGTTCATAGGGTCTCCCTCATGCTGCCCCACTTACCAGCAAGTGGCATGCCGACCCGTGTCATCGCCCGACGATTCTTCTCACATTCCATCTTTCATTACGGATCTTCAAGTCCTATGTAATTGCCCTGCGACTAGTTATGTATATGACAAATTATCTTCGCGGTTTCGCAATTCATGGGATCCCGGATTTCAGTCGTGAAAAAAGGAACCGGGGTTCCCGGAATTGTGAAGAAACCGCGCGCGGAAAA
>VGWF01000173.1 GCA_016873715.1 Lentisphaerota bacterium
CCCACTCGTCCCCGCCCCCCCGCGCCCCCCGACCCTCGCCCCTTTCCGGGGGCGAGCTACCGCGAGCCCGAACGCAGGATCCCGTTACCCTCCCCCCGGCCTCGCAGTAGCTCGGCCCTCCATCACACGAAGAGGGACGAGGGACGGGGATCAACATCCAACGGCGGAAGACGAGGAAGGCCGCGAGGAAGAGGCCGACACTCGACACCTGCCACTCGACACCGCTCTCCCTCGCCCCCCGACCCTCGCCCCTTTCCGGTTGCGTGTTGGACGCAACCGCAAGGGCGGGTAGAATGCGCTGCATGGATCGCACCAGGGCGCAGCGCAGGCTCCGGGAGCTCCGCGAGGAGATCGCGGGGCACGATCATCGGTACTACGTGCTGACGAAGCCGGCGATCAGCGATGCCGCCTACGACCGGCTCTACGACGAACTGCTCAGGCTGGAGGCCGACTTCCCCGACCTGGTCACGCCCGACTCGCCGTCGCAGCGGGTCGGCGGCGCGCCGATCGCGGGGTTCGGGCACGTCCGGCACACCCTCCCGATGCTGTCGCTGGAGAAGGCGCGGACGGACCGCGAGTTCGAACTCTTCGACGCGCGCGTCCGCAAGGCGCTGGACGGCGAGCCGTTCGAGTACCACATCGAGCCGAAGGTCGACGGCGTCTCGCTGTGCCTCCACTACCGCGACGGCGAACTGGTTCTCGCCGCGACGCGGGGCGACGGCGAGGTCGGGGACGACATCACCGCCAACGTCCGCACGATCCGCAGCGTGCCCCTGCGCCTGCGCATGGCGAAGCCGCCGGCCTTCCTGGAGGTCCGCGGCGAGGCCTACATGGACCACGCCGGCTTCGCCCGCGCCAACGAGCGGCTCGTCGCCGCCGGCGAGGAACCCTTCCCCAACCCGCGCAACGCGACGGCGGGATCGCTGAAGCAGCTCGACCCGCGCGTCGTCGCCACGCGGCCGCTGAGCGCCGTCTTCTACGCCGCCGGACGCACGGAGGGAATCCGGTTCGCGACGCACGCCGAGGCGCTGGCCTGCTTCCGCGAGGCAGGCCTTCCCACGCCCTCGCTCACCTTCGTGTGCGGCGCCTTCCGGGAGGCGCTGGAGCGCTGCCACGAGATGAAGGCGCGCGAGGGCGAACTGCCCTACCCGATCGACGGCGCCGTCGTGAAGGTCAACCGCCTCGACCAGTGGGAGCGGCTCGGCCTGAAGTCGAAGCACCCCGCCTACGCGATCGCCTACAAGCCGAAGGAATGGCTCGAGCAGGCCGAGACGCGCATCCGCGACATCACGGTGCAGGTCGGGCGCGGCGGAACGCTGACGCCCGTGGCGGAGTTGGAGCCGGTCTTCCTCGACGGCTCGACCGTCAGCCGCGCGACGCTGCACAACGCGGACGAAATCCGCCGCAAGGACATCCGGATCGGCGACGCGGTCGTCGTCGAGAAGGCCGGCATGGTGATTCCCGCGGTGGTCCGCCCCATCCCGGAGAAGCGCTCCGGCGCGGAGAAGACCTTCGGGATGCCCGACCGCTGCCCGGCGTGCGGCGGACCGGTCTCGCGCGGACAGCTCGCCTCCGGCGCCGGCGAGGAGGTCGCCGTCCGTTGCGAGAACCTCCAGTGCCCGGCCCAGAAGGCGCGGCGGCTCGAGTACTTCTGCCAGCGCGCGGCGCTCGACATCGAGGGCGTCGGCGGGATCGTCGCGGACAAGCTGACCGAGAGCGGCCTGGTCGACGACCCCTTCGACCTCTACCGGCTGAAGCCCGTCCAGCTTGCGACGCTCAACCTCGGCACGGCGGAGGAGCCGCGCGTCTTCGGCGAGAAAAACGCGGCCAAGGTCGTCGCGGCGCTCGAACGGAGCCGCACGGCGCCGCTGTCGCGATGGCTTTTCGCGCTGGGCATCCCGGACATCGGCGAGATCACGGCCTTCGAACTCGCGCGGCTCCACGATTCCGTCGAGGCCGTCGCGGCGTCGGCGGCGCTTCGGGGTATCGTCCGTCTCTACGCCCTGCGCGACGAGCGCGAGCAGGTCAACCCGCGGTCGCGGCTGCGCAAGCCGAAGGACGAGGCCGAGAAGGCGGCCCGCGAGGCGCGCGTGACGGAGATCGACGCGGAACTGTCGAACCTGGAGTCCGCCCTCAAGGCCGTGCGCGTTGTCGAGATCGGCCCGGTCGGCGCGGCGGCGGTGGTGTCGTTCTTCGAGTCTTCGCGCGGCCGCGCCGTGGTGAAGACCATGAAGGCCCGCGGCATCCGACCCTCGTCCGAGACGGCGGACGGCGGGCTCGCGGCCGGACCGTTCGCCGCGAAGACCTTCGTGCTGACCGGCACCCTCGAGTCGATGGGCCGCGACGAGGCCAAGGCGGAGATCCGCAGGCGGGGCGGCGATGTCGCGGGCTCCGTGAGCCGGCAGACGGCCGGCCTGATCGTCGGCGGCGACGCCGGCGGCACGAAGAGCCGCGCCGCCGAAGCCATGGGCG
The DNA here is from genome assembly GCA_016873715.1 of Lentisphaerota bacterium. Classification (GTDB taxonomy): domain Bacteria; phylum Verrucomicrobiota; class Kiritimatiellia; order PWTM01; family PWTM01; genus VGWF01. The sequence goes on from VGWF01000173.1 coordinate 2,473, forward strand.
TGCGCGTGATCCCCGAGGCCGAGTTCCTCGCCATGCTCGGCCGGAAGCCCACCCCCGTGACCGGTCCGAAGCAGACCGAACTGCTCTGAGGTGATCATGACGACCCTGTCCGGAACCCCCATCCCCGTCGTCGTCGGCCCCTTCGAGGTGAACTGCTATGTCGTCCCCGGCGCGCCGGGGGCGGCGGTGGTGATCGATCCGGGCGCGGACGCGGAGAGCGTCCTGGAGGCCCTGGCCGCGCACGGACTCCGGCCCGAAGCCATCCTGCTGACGCACGGGCACTGCGACCACGTCGGCGCGGTGCACGCGATCCTCGCGGCCCACCCGGTGCCGGTCCACATGCATCCCGACGACGCGGCGTGGTCCTTCAGTCCGCGGAACCAGTTGCCGCCGTTCTACGGACCGCCCGGTCCGCCGCCGCCGGACCTGCGGCCGGTACGCGACGGCGACCGGATCGGGGCGGCGGGCCTGGTCTTCGACGTCCTCGCGACACCGGGGCACTCCCCGGGCAGCGTCTGTTTCCGCGAGGAGGCGACCGGCGCGCTGTTCGCCGGCGACACGCTCTTCCACGGCAGCGTCGGCCGCACCGACCTGCCCGGCGGCGACGGCCGCGTGCTGGCCGCCTCGCTGCGGCGTCTCCGCGCGCTTCCCCCGGAAACCCGCGTCTTCGCCGGCCACGGCCCCTCCACGACGATCGGCCACGAGATCCGGACCAACCCGTTCCTGCTCTGACGCGCAGGGGGCCACTCCGGGCTGGAATCGGCCGGACGACTTCTGTAGGCTTCGCCCGACGGTGGCCGGAATCCCCCGTCACGTTCTGGCGGACACCATGGCTAAGTACATCTTCATCACGGGGGGTGTTGTTTCTTCCCTCGGCAAGGGCGTCACCGCGGCCTCCATCGGACGGCTGCTGATCAACCGGCGCCTGCGGATCCGCATGGTCAAGATGGATCCCTACCTCAACGTCGACCCGGGCACGATGAATCCCTTCCAGCACGGGGAGGTCTACGTGACGGACGACGGGGCCGAGACGGACCTCGACCTCGGCCACTACGAGCGCTTCACCGGCCAGCCGACCTCGAAGAGGAGCAACTACACCTCCGGCCGGATCTACTGGGACGTGCTGAACAAGGAGCGGCGCGGGGACTACCTCGGCGGGACGATTCAGATGATCCCGCACATCACCGACGAGATCAAGGCGTGCATCCGCGCGGCCGACGACAAGGACGTCGACGTCGTCCTCGTCGAGATCGGCGGCACGGTCGGCGACATCGAGGGCCTGACCTTCCTGGAGGCCATCCGCCAGATGGGCCTCGAGGAGGGCCGCGACAACGTCATGTACATCCACCTCACCTACGTGCCCTTCATCCGGGCCGCGGGCGAGATCAAGACGAAGCCCTCGCAGCAGAGCGTCGCGAAGCTGCGCGAGATCGGCATCACGCCGGACGTGCTCATCTGCCGCTCGGAGGTCGCGATCTCCGAGGACGCCCGCCGCAAGCTCTCGCTTTTCTGCAACGTGCCGGTCCACGCGGTCATCGAGGAGCGCGACGTCGCCCATTCGATCTACGAGATCCCGCTCGTCCTGTTCGAGCAGGGCCTCGACGAACTGATCATGGTCCACTTCCGGCTCGCCCGGCCGCCCTCGCGGCTGGCGGACTGGCGCGCGATGGTCGACGCGGTGATCCACCCGAAGCACAAGGTCCGGATCGGCGTCGTCGGCAAGTACTCCGACCTCCAGGACGCCTACAAGTCGATCTACGAGGCCCTCACCCACGGCGGCATGGCCCACCAGACGGGCGTGGAGATCATCAAGATCGGCGCCGAGGCGATCGAAAGCGGCGAGGCGGCCGCGGACCTGGCGCGCGTTCACGGCATCCTCGTGCCCGGCGGCTTCGGCTCCCGCGGGATCGAGGGCAAGATCCAGTCGGTCCGGTACGCGCGGGAGAACGGCGTCCCGTTCCTCGGCATCTGCCTCGGCCTCCAGTGCGCGGTCATCGAGTACGCCCGGAACGTCTGCGGGCTGGCCGGCGCCAACTCGACCGAGATCGACAAGGCGACGCCCCACCCCGTCGTGTGCCTGATGTCCGAGCAGGAGAAGGTCATCGACCTCGGCGGCACGATGCGCCTCGGCGCGTGGGCCTGCGCGCTCAAGGCCGGCTCGCTCGCCGCGAAGCTCTACGGGTCGACCTCGATCTCCGAGCGCCACCGCCACCGCTACGAGGTGAGCAACAAGCACCGGCCGCAACTGGAGGCCGCGGGGCTCTCGCTTTCCGGAACGTCCCCCGACGGCGCGCTCGTGGAGATGGTGGAACTGCCGGGCCACCCCTACTTCATCGCGACCCAGGCCCACCCCGAGTTCAAGTCGCAACCGCTCGCACCGCACCCGCTGTTCGCGGGGCTCGTCGGCGCGGCGCTGAAGCGGTGCACGGAGAAAAAGTAGGGAACCCCACGGGAGCGGGAAGGAAGCCGAGGCGGGTCCCGATCACGGCCCTCCGGCCGGGTCCGCCGGACCCTTCAACCTCCCGGGAGCCCGGGGTCTTCCGCTCCGGAGTCCTTCCCGGCCTCGGGATCCCGCCTGCGGGCCTCGTCGCGCCACTGGCGGATGCGGAGCACATCCTCCCACGTGGCGGCGCGCCGGCGATAGCGATCCTCCACCTTGTCGGCCAGGAACTCCCACTGCCCGACCGACGGCGTGAAATCGTAGACCCAGGCGTCCGCGTCGGCGCGCTTGGACTGCCAGCGCATCGACTGGCCGCCGGGGAAGGTGACGCGGAACTCGGTCTTGACCCGGTCCTCGCCGCGCTCCACCCAGATGACCGGCTTGCGCATGATTCAGATCCTGACGAAGACCGCCCCGGCCTCGACCTTGGTGTCGAACACCGCCAGCGCGCGGACCGCCGGCGGCGTCAGGTTCACCCCCGTCCGCACATCGAAACGGGCGCCGTGCAGCGGGCACTCGATCTCGTGGCCCTCGACCAGCCCGCCGACCATCAGCGCGAAGGCGTGGCTGCAGACGTTGTGAATGGCGTGGTAGCGGCCCTCGATCTTCAGCACCAGCACGTCCTTGCCGTCGAGGAACACCTGCTTGCGGTCGCTGTCCGCAAACTCCTCCTCCTTCGCCGCCTCGACCCACCGCTTGAGCAGACCCATGAACCGCCTCCGGGCTTTGCCGTGAAGGCTGCATACCTATCACCGACCCGCGCCGCCGTCCAGTCGGGGGTTTGCATCCGGCCGCCGGGGGGCTATGGTTCACGCCGTCCACAGGAGACATCCACGTGACCCGGAAGAAACCCAGCATCACGACGAAGGCCGGAGACCGCGGCACGACCCGCCTCTTCTCGGGCGAGGAGGTGCCGAAGCATGCCTCGCGCGTCGAGGCCCTCGGGGCGGTCGACGAGACCGTCAGCATCCTCGGCGTCGCCCGCGCCGCCGCGCAGCGGATCGAGACGCGCGACGCGATCCGGCAGGTTCAGAAGGACCTCTTCGCGGTCGGGTCGGAGATCGCCACGTCGCTCGAAGCGCTCGATCTCCTCTCCCGCCGCGTCGACGACGCGATGCTGGCCGCCCTCGACGCCCGGCGGGATGCGCTGGAGGCCGCGACGCCGTGGCCGCAGGGCTTCATCGTTCCGGGCGCGAACCCGGCCTCGGCCCATCTCGACCACGCCCGGTCCGTCGCACGACGCCTCGAGCGGAGGGTCGCGCGCCTGGTCGACGAGGGCCTCGTCGCCAACCGCACCCTGGTCGTCTGGCTGAACCGCCTGTCCGACTTCCTCTGGCTTCTCGCACGGTCCGAGGAGGAGCGGCCGGACCTGCTGGACTGAGCGCGAACGCCGAACATCGAATATCCAACGTCGAACGTCGAAGCCCGATCCGCGAGCCCCGTGAACCCGAATGCGCATGCCGGTGACGCAGCGGCGCCGCTCCCCGCGCTGGGGGACGGCGTCCGGACCGTCCGCGGCGCCCGCATGGCGGAGGTCACGACCTTCCGGCTCGGCGGACCCTGCCGCGCACTCGTCGACTGCCCCGACGCGGCCTCCCTGACCCGCGCCGTGGACGCGCTGCGCTCCGCCCGGATCCCGATCCTTCTGGTCGGCGGCGGATCGAACCTGCTGGTCTCGGACGAGGGCGTCGACACGGTCGTCGTGCGTCATGTCACCGACGCCCCGGCCTTCCGCCGCGACGGCGAGGAGATCGTCGCCCCCGCCGCCGCCGCCCTCGACACCCTGGCGGACTACGCCGTGAGCGAGGGGCTCGACGGCCTCCTCTTCGCCTCGGGCATCCCGGGGACGGTCGGAGGGGCCGTCGCCGGCAACGCGGGCGCGTTCGGCGAGGACGTCGCGGGACGCATGGTCTCCGTCACCGTCCTCGATGTCGACGGCCGCGTGCGCGAGGAGGATCCGTCCCGCTTCCGCTTCGCCTACCGCCATTCGGAGATCCCGGAGCAGCGGGCGATCGTGCTCGAAACCCGGTTCCGCCTGGCGCGCGGGGACCCCGCCGCGTTACACGCCGAACGCGACCGCATCCTGGAGATGCGCGCCTCCAAGCACCCCGACTGGCGCCGCCGGCCGACCGCCGGGAGTTTCTTCCGGAACATCGAGCCGACCTCCGCCGCCGGACGCCGGCAGGCCGCCGGATGGTTCCTCGAGCAGGCCGGCGCGCTGCACATGCGCGAGGGCGGCGCGAGCGTCTTCGACCGGCACGCGAACATCGTCGTCGCCGACGGCCCGGACTGCACGGCGGCGGACGTCGACCGCCTCACCCGCCGCATGGCGGAAGCGGTGCGCGCGATGTTCGACCTGTCGCTCGTTCCCGAGGTGAGGCGAATCGGCCGTTTCGCGTGACGTCCCCAAGGCACCGGCCAAAGCGGGTCGACCCGGAACGAACGCTGCCGCGCGGGCCTCCCGAACGGCGCCGACGGAGCGGCGCCCTCCAGGCTCCTCCAGGAACGGACCTGGAGGGCCGCGCCTTGCCTGCCACTCGACGCGAAGCGGCGCGTGGTCGCGGCCGCATCGCCAAGCCCGTCCTCTCGCGTCTCCTTGGAACGAACCCGGATCACGGCGCCGACGGAGCGGCGCCCTCCAAGCTCCTCCAGGAATGGACCTGGAGGGCCGCGCTCTGTCGCGGCCGTATCGCCAGGCCCGTCCTCTCGCCTCTCCTTGGAACGGACCTGGACCACGGCGTCGACGGAGCGGCGCCCTCCAGGCTCCTCCAGGAACGAACTTGGAGGGCCGCGCTCTGTCGCGGCCGTATCGCCAAGCCCGTCCTCTCGCGTCTCCATGGAACGGACCCGGATCACGGTGCCGACGGAGCGGCGCCCTCCAGGCTCCTCCAGGAACGGACCTGGAGGGCCGCGCTCTGTCGCGGCCGTATCGCCAGGCCCGTCCTCCCGCATCTCCATGGAATGGACCCGGATCACGGCGCCGACGGAGCGGCGCCCTCCAGGCTCCTCAAGGAATGGACATGGAGGGCCGCGCTCTGTCGCGGCCGTATCGCCAGGCCCGTCCTCTCGCCTCTCCTTGGAACGGACCTGGACCACGGCGTCGACGGAGCGGCGCCCTCCAGGCTCCTCCATGAAACGGATCTGGAGGGCCGCGCTCTGTCGCGGCCGTATCGCCAGACCCGTCCTCCCGTATCTCCATGGAACGGACCCGGATCACGGCGTTGACGGAGCGGCGCCCTCCAGGCTCCTCCAGGAACGGACCTGGAGGGCCGCGCTCTGTCGCGGCCGTATCGCCAGGCCCGTCCTCTCGCGTCTCCATGGAACGGACCCGGATCACGGTGCCGACGGAGCGGCGCCCTCCAGGCTCCTCCATGGAACGGACATGGAGGGG
>VGWF01000174.1 GCA_016873715.1 Lentisphaerota bacterium
CGGAAGACGGGACACGGAAGACGGAGTCGATGAGGCTCGCTTCCCACCGGTCTTGCGGGGCGACGGTTGAAACGGGCGTCGCCCCGGGCTGGTGGGGCTCCCACCGGGCTGGTGGTGCGGCGGCTGAACCGGGCGTCCCACCGGGCTGGTGGGGCGACGGTTGAAACGGGCGTCCCACCGGGCTGGTGCGGCGGCGTTCGAACCGGGCGTCCCGCCGGGCTGGTGGGGCTCCCACCGGGCTTGCCCCGGTGGGGCCCAAAACGGGATTGCGGGAGCGGGAGAGCCGGCGGTCCCGCCGGCCGATGCGGAGGGTTCATGCGACGGACGGACAAGGAGATCGTCGGGCGCGAGGCGATCGACGCGATCATCCGCGGAAGCCAGGTCTGCCGCCTGGCGCTGGCCAGGGACAACGAACCCTACCTCGTGCCGGTCTCCTTCGGCTACGACGGCACGGCGATCTTCCTGCACACGGCGGTCACCGGCCGCAAGATCGACTTCTTCCTCGCCAACCCGCGCGTCTGCTTCGAGTTCGAGCGCAACGTCGAGATCCGCACGGATCCGGCGCTCGCCTGCAAGTGGACGATGCGCTACGAGAGCGTGATCGGACGGGGGACGATCACCGAGGTGACGGACCCCGCGGGGAAGGAGCGCGCACTCAACGCGATCATGCGGCAGTACTCCGGCCGCGACTGGTCCTTCGAGCCGGCCGCCGTCGCGCGCGTGCGGACGTGGCGGATCGCGATCGCCGAGATCACCGCCAAGCGCTCGCCGCCGGGAGGGAAGCCATGAGGATCCGGTTCACGCCCGCCGTCGTGGCCGCGGTGGCCATGGCGATGCAGGCCCGCGCCGACGATCCGCCGGGCGTGATCGTCGACCGCAGCCCGGACTTCGCGAAGGTGTACGCGGGCTGTCCGTCCGGGCTTTCAGTCCTTGGAAGCCCGTGGGTGGCCTCGGTCCAGGCCTTGGAAGCTCCAGCGGCCGGACGCATCGCTCCGGACATCCTTCTGATCATGCCGGACCAGATGCGCGGGGACTGCCTGTCGGTCCTGGGCCACCCGGCCGTGCGGACCCCGCAGATGGACGCCCTCGCGCGCGAGGGCGTGCTCTTCCGCAAGGCGTACTCCACGGTGCCGTCCTGCATCCCGGCGCGCCATGCGCTGCTGACGGGCACGTCGCCGCAGGGGAGCGGCGTGGTCGGCTACGGCGCCCGGCCGATCACGGGACCGACGCTGCCCGGCCTTCTCGCGGGTGCGGGCTACGCGACGGTGCTGGTTGGCCGGAACATGCACCAGTTGCCGAAGAGCGGCGATCTCGGCTACGGGCGCCAGATCCTCGGCTCGACCTACGTGTCGGACGATGAATACGACGTTGCGCTGAAGAAGGCGGCGCCGGACTGCGGCGGCATCCGCCGGCTCATCGGCCGGCTCGGTCTGAACTGCAACCTCTGGCCCGCGGCGCCGTGGCCGCTGGCCGACAATCTGCACCCGACCTCGTGGATCGTCGCCCGGGGCCGGAAGGTGATGCAGGAGGCTCCGGCGGAGCGTCCGCTCTTCCTGACGGCGTCCTTCTACGCACCGCACCCGCCGCTGTTTCCGCCGAAGAGGTACTTCGATGCCCACCTTCCGGCCGCGACCGTGCGCAACTCTCCGGACGGCGCGTCTCCCGCCGGTGGAGGGCCGGCCTCCGTGCCGGCCGGTGCGCCGCCGGATCCCGCGCGCGGCGACTGGGTTGACTGGGCCTCGCTCTCGCCGGAGGGCGACCGGAACGGACACCGCGTCCGTCTCGAAGGCGATACGCTCCGGCGCGCGCAGGCCGGCTACTTCGGCCTCATCGAGCACCTCGATGCGGAGATCGGCCCGTTGGTGGCGGAGTTCAAGTCGCGTAGCGGGAAGGCCGGCCGGCCATGGGTGGTCGTCGTTACGTCCGACCACGGCGAGATGCTCGGCGACCACGGCTACTTCCGCAAATGCGAGCCCTACGAGGGTTCGGCGAACATCCCGTTCATCGTCGCAGGATCTCCGTCGCTCGGGTTCAAGTCCGGCGCAAGGTGCGAGCAACCGGTCTGCCTGGAGGACCTGCTGCCCACGCTCGTCGCGCTGGCGGGCATCCCGAAGCCGGAGGCGGCGGACGGGCTTGACCTCGCGCCGGTCCTTCGCGGAACCGGGCGGATCGGGCGCGAGCGGCTCCACGTCGAGCACGCGCCCTGCTACGGCCCCGCGCAGGCCTTCCACGCGCTCATCGACGGGCGGTTCAAGTACATCTGGCGGCCGGCGGACGGATCGGAGCAGTTGTTCGATCTCGATCGGGACCCGCGCGAGGAGCACGATCTCTCAAAGACGCCGGCCGTGGGGCCGTGGCGCGCGCGCCTCGTGGAGCGTCTCGCCGGCCGTCCCGAGGGTTTCTCCGACGGCGCGAAACTGATGGCGGGCCGCCCCTATGCGGCCGTGCAGAAGAGGGGAGAACCATGAAGCACGTTCTGGACCGGTGTGTCTCGGCCGCCTTCGTGTGCACGGGGGCGTGGGCAGCATCCGTGACGGGGGCGGTGGCCGCGGATCCGGGCCTTCCGACGCGGGCCCTCGCGGAGACGTCCGCTCCCATCCGCCCGGGCCAGCCGGGGGCGCGGCCGTTCTGGAACGCGGCCGCGGTGCAGTTCCTGTGCGCTCCGGCGTTCGACCTTCCCGAGACGGCCGGGGCGTCGTCGTATCGCTTCACGGTCAGCCCCGCGACCGGCGAGGCGCGGACGTTCGTCGCGGAGAGGCCGTGGACGCCGCTGTCGGCCGTCTGGACCGCGGTCCCGCCGGGGGCTGCGACCCTGGCGGTGCAGCCGCTCGATGCGGGTGGCGCTGCGGTGGGCGGGGCTGCGACGCAGACGTTCCACCGCGCCGCCCCATTCGGCGGGACGTATCCGCCGCCCGCGATGCCGTGGTCGGCGAGCGCGGGTACGGCGCTGGCCGCGCTGGTGCATTCGGACGAGCTTGCGTGCTGGTTCGGGACGGGCGGGCCCGATCCCAAGGTCCACCTGTATCGGTATCCCTCGAAGATCGTCGGCGCCGCGGCGGCGGTGCTGGCGGTGTACGCCGCGCAGAAGCCCGCGCCGGACGATGCGGGGGATGCGCTTCGCGCCGCGCGCCGGGCGGCGGACTACGTGATCGGGCTCAGCCAGCCGGCGGATGCCGCGTGGGCGCACCATCCGCCGACCTATCACCCCACGCTCTACAGCGAATGGATGAAGGGCCACATGGATCCGGGGCGCTACCTGACCTCCTGCGGCGCCGAGACGGGACAGTTCTACCTCGACGTCCACGCGGCGACGAAGGACCGCGCCTACCTCGACGCGGCGGTCCGCATCGCGGAGACCTACGCGAAGCGACAGACGCCGGAGGGAAGCTGGCTTCAGTTCGTCACGCCCGGCGACGGCAGACCCGCGGCCGACAACGTGCTCGTGCCGACCACGGTCATCGCGTTTCTCGAACGACTGGGCCGCGTGACGGGCGACGGGCGATTCGACGCCGTCCGCACGCGCGCGCTGGCCTGGGTGCTCGATCACCCGGTGCGCACCTGGAACTGGCAGGGACAGTTCGAGGACGTGAGACCGATGCCGCCGTACGAGAACCTGACGAAGCACGAGGCGGGCGACCTGGCCATCCACCTGTTCGACACGGCGCGCGCGGACGCCGCGAAGCAGGCGCTGGCGCTCGACCTGCTCCGGTTTGCGGAAGACCAGTTCGTCGTCTGGGACCGGCCCCCCGCCGTGACGCCGCGGAAACAGAACGCCGACGGCGCGGCCGGCGCCCGCAGCCGGCGGTGGATGCTCCCCTGCGTTCTCGAGCAGTACCGCTGCTACGCCCCGGTCTGCGCCAGTTCGGCAAAGCTCATCCGCATGTACCTCGCGGCGTTCCGGGCCACGGGCGACCGGTTGCATCTCGAGAAGGCCCGCGCGCTCGCCGGCACGCTGACGCGGACGCAGTCGAATCCCAAGGCCCCCGGACGCTACCAGACCTGGCTCATGGCGAATCCCGGGCCGATGTGGTTCAACTGCGAATTGAGCGCCATTCGGGCCATGCAGGAACTGGCGGAGACGGAGGAGCCCGTGGCACGATGAGCGGACGGAGACAGCCGGACTCGGCGCATTGCCGCGTGGTTCGACGGCTTGCGGCGACGTCGGCGGTTCTCCTCGGTGCCCTGGGGACGGCGTCCGGCGCGTCGAAGGCCGGGGATCCGCGCGCCCACGGCGCGGTGGCGGACGGACGGACGCTCGACACCGCGGCGATCCAGGCGGCGGTCGACGCCTGCGCGAAGGCCGGCGGCGGGACCGTTGTCCTCCGCGGCGGCACGTTCAAGTCCGCGACGATCCGCCTGCGCAGCCGCGTGACGCTCGAGATCGCGAAGGGCGCGACGCTCCTCGGCAGCGAAAACGCCGACGACTACCCGGCGATCACGCCCGCGGTCGACTACCTCTACCGCGACCGGTTCAAGAAGAGCCTGATCTACGCCGAGCGCGAGTCGGACGTTGCGCTGCGCGGCGAGGGGACGGTCGACGGGCAGGGCCGCATGTTCCCGGCGAAGAAGGGCGACGACCTCGGGCGGCCCTACATCGTCCGGTTCAGCGAGTGCCGCAACGTGAAGGTCTCCGGCCTGACCTTCCGCGATTCGGCGCGGTGGCTGTCGCACTATCTCGTCTGCACGAATGTCGACATCGAGGGCGTGACGATCCACAGCCGGATCCGCGAGAACCGCGACGGCATGGACATCGACAGCTGCGACGGCGTGCGGATCTCGAAGTGCAGCATCTTGAGCGGTGACGACTCGATCGTGCTGAAGTCGACCGCCGGCATCCCGTGCCGGAATGTGACCGTCAGCGACTGCCGCCTCTCCAGCAGCGCCTCGGCGCTCAAGCTCGGCACCGAGTCGCAGGGCGGTTTTGCGGACGTGCTCTTCCGCGACTGCACGGTCTACGACACCCGGGACGGCATCGCGATCGAGGAGGTCGACGGTGGCGTCTGCGAGCGCGTGACGGTCTCGAACATCGTCATGCGGAACGTCGCCGTGCCGATCTTCGTCCGCCTCGGCAACCGCGCCACCCCGATCCCGGGCCGGCCGGTGCCCGGGGTGGGGCGGATGCGCGACGTCGTGATCCGCGATGTCGAGGCGGTCGGCGCGGGGAGGACGGGCTGTTCCATCACGGGCATCCCCGGCCACCCGGTGGAGAACGTCACCGTGGAGAACATCCGCATCCGCTTTGCCGGCGGGGGGACCGCGGAGGACGCGGCGCGCGTCCCGCCGGAGAAGGAGGCGGCCTATCCGAGGGGTGACATGTTCGGGACGCTCCCGGCGTGGGGCTTCTTCTGCCGCCACGTCGCGGGGCTGACGCTTCGGAACCTCGACCTCGCCGTCGATGCCCCCGACGCGCGGCCGGCGATAGCGGGCGTCGCCCGCACGGAAGACGGAAAACGGAAAACGGAAGGACCGGAGGCGGGCGTCGACCGCACGGAAAGCGGAAGACGGAGAACGGAAGGGATGGAGGCGGGGTGGACGGGCGCTGTGCCGCGGGCGGTCTCGGCACGAGTGATGGACCCCGTGCGGCAGGCGTTCCTGGCGGATCCGGCGGCGGATTTCGACGAGATCGTCTTCGCCGAGCGCATCGCGGGCCGCGACCACTGGTACGGCAACTTCGGCGATTACTGCGACGACGACGCCACCGCCCGGCGCCTGGGCTGGAAGTTCGAGGACGGCCGCTGGTGGGCCTACGGCGAGGGCGCGCGGCTCTGCCGGCTGAACCTCCGCACCGGGCGGGTCACCGTGCTCCTCGACGACCCGCGCGGCGGCATCCGCGATCCGCAGGTCCATTACGACGGACGGAAGATCCTCTTCGCCTACCGCCGCGGCGGCGAGCACGCGCATCACCTCTGCGAGATCGGCATCGACGGCAAGGGCCTGCGGCAGCTCACCGACGGGCCCGACGACGACATCGAGCCGACCTATCTGCCCGACGGCGGGATCATGTTCTGCTCCGCCCGCTGCCGGCGCTACGTGCCCTGCTGGCGCACGCGCGTCGCCATCCTGTACCGCTGCGAAGGCGACGGCAGCGGCGTCCGCGCGCTCTCCAGCAACGCCGAGCAGGAGAACACGCCCTGGGTCCTGCCGGACGGGCGGGTCCTCTACATGCGATGGGAATACGTCGACCGCAACCAGCTTGCGTTCCACCACCTCTGGACCGTCAATCCCGACGGCACCGGCGTGATGGTCTACTTCGGCAACGAGCTCCCCGGCGGCGTCTACATCGATGCGAAACCGATCCCCCCCCGGCCGGGCTCCGGGCAGGCCGGTTCACGCCGCGTCGTCGCGTCGCTTTCGCCCGGCCACGGCGCGTCCGAGCATCAGGGCCGCATCGTGACGATCGATCCCGGCTCCGGTCCGGACGAGCCGGCCTCGGTGACGCCGGTCAGCCAGGGTTCGCGGCTGTGGCGCGACCCGTACGCGGTTTCGGCCGACTGGTTTCTCGTCGCCGGCACGGAGGGGATTCACCTGATGGACGCGACCGGCCGCACCGAGCGGATTCACGCGCTCCCGTCCGGCGCCCCGACGCAGCTCCACGAGCCGCAGCCGCTCCGCGCGCGGCCGCGGGAGGCGCTGCTCCCGTCCCGCGTCGACCTTGCACAGGCCACGGGGCGGGTCGTGCTGCAGGCCGTCCACGCCGGCCGGACCATGGAGGGCGTCGCGATCGGCGAGATCCGGAAGCTCCTGGTCCTCGAGCAGCTCCCGAAGCCGGTGAACTTCTCCGGCGGACAGGAACCGCTGACGATCGGCGGGACGTTCACGCTCGAGCGCATCCTCGGTACGGTGCCGGTCGAGCCCGACGGCTCCGCGTGCTTCGACCTGCCCGCGCTGCGGTCGTTCTTCTTCGTCGCGCTCGACGCGAACGACCGCGCCGTGAAGCGCATGCAGAGCTTCGTCACGCTGCAGCCGGGCGAGACCGCGGGCTGCGTCGGCTGCCACGAGCGGCGCACGCAGACGCCGCCCGCCGCGGCCAACGTCATGGCCCTGCGCCGTGCGCCGAGCCGCGTCGAGCCGATGGCGGGCATTCCGGACGTCCTCGACTACCCGCGCGACGTGCAGCCGATCCTCGACCGCCATTGCGTCGAGTGCCACCGGCCGGAGCGGCGCGACGGCGGCGTCGAGCTGACCGGCGACCGCACGGCGCTGTTCTCCGTGTCCTACTGGACGCTCGTGAAGCGCGGACTCGTCTCCGATGGCCGCAACACCTACGGCAATCGTCCTCCGCGGTCGGTCGGAAGCTCGGCGAGCCGGCTGCTCGACCTGATGGACGGCAGCCACGAGGGTGCCAAGCCGACGCCGCGCGAGCGCGACATCGCGCGGCTCTGGATCGAGAGCGGCGCGACCTATCCCGGCACCTACGCCGGCCTCGGCTGCGGCATGGCGGCGGTGCGCTTCCCGGAGGAGGCGATCGAGCGCCGCTGTGCCGGCTGCCACGTCGAGGTGGTGAAGGCCTACCCGAGCATGCTGAAGAAGCCGCACTTCCGCTTCGGGGCGGGGCCGGCCCAGCCGCTGGCGGACGACGTCTCCGAGATCACCTTCGTCCGGCGTCTGGCCTACTACCGGTACGGCGAGGCCGGGCCGCACCAGTCGCTGTGCAACCTCGACCGGCCGGCGATGTCGCTGCTCGCGCGCGCGCCGCTGGCGAAGGAGGCGGGCGGCCTCGGCCTGTGTCGCGGCGTGGTCTTCCGCGATGCGTCCGATCCGGACCACCGCGCGATCGTCGCCGCCATCGCGGCCGCCGGCGCCGAACTGGCCGGCACGAAGCGCTTCGACATGCCCGGCTTCCGGCCCCACGACGCCTACATCCGCGCGATGCGACGCTTTGGAATCCTCGCCGATGCCGCGGCCTCCGGCCCCCTCGACCCTTACGCCCTCGACCAGGCCTACTGGCGGTCGTTCTGGCACGTGCCGGTCACGATTCCATCGAATTGACGAGAGGAGGAAGGAATGACAGCCGGATACTGCATGACGGGCGGGGACGCCGGCCCGGACCGCGGGCTGAAGTCGTTGGTGCTCGGCGTGGCGCTCGCGGTGGCCGCCGCGACGGCCGGTGCTGCGGAACCGCAGGGGCTCAAGGCGGGTGCGGCGCGCAGCAACATCACGCCGGAACTCGGCGGCGAGATCGTCGGCGGCTTCCATCCGATCCCGGCGAAGCACATCC
>VGWF01000175.1 GCA_016873715.1 Lentisphaerota bacterium
CGCCGCTGTTGTCCGGGTCGCAGGAGATGACGATGTCCAGCCGGCCGTCGTTGTTGAGGTCGGCGGCCTCGCCGCTGATGCCGGTGCTGTCGAGACCACTGAACGTCGTCGGCTTCACCTCGAACGTGCCGTCGCCGCGATTCAAGAAAAGCGCGGCGCGATAGTCCGGGCGCGTCGGCTGTTCGTGACGGTCGAGCACGACCAGGTCGAGCCAGCCGTCGTTGTCGAAGTCGCCGAACATGGCGTTGGCGAAATAGAACCGGTCATCGAGCGGATGTCGTTGTTTGCGGCCGGGCTGGCTGGGGTAGGTCGGGCTGCGCGGCTTCCAGGTCTCGGCGGCAGGCGGGATGGCCACGTCGAAGAAGCGATACCATTGCCGGTAGGTCCAATTCAACGCGTCGAGGCCGGCGGCGCTGGTGGCTTCCTTGAACTGGAAATGGCCCAGATTGCGCCAGAAACGGCCCCCGACGTCTTCCGCCCGTGGCGCCCAGCCGGGATCGCTGGGGCCGATGGCCAGCACGTCCTGCAAACCGTCGTTGTCCACGTCGGCGAAGAAGAGATACGGCAGGCCGGGCGCCTGGCCGACCGGCTCGTGAAGTTCTTCGTCGCGGTCGTATTTCAGGCGCGCTTCGCAGGCGAGGCCGTTGCCGGTGACCTTCTCGAAGCGCAGCGTGCCGGTTTCCGCGAGCAGGTTCTTCCAGCAGAAGACGCCCTGCCGGTATTCGCCCGGCGAGTAGGGCAGGAGCGGTTGCCGCACGTCGCAGTGAAACGATTGCACCAGGTCGAGGTCGCCGTCGTTGTCGAGGTCGCGCAGCGTGATGCCGGGGCCGGCCTTGTCCTTGGCCGAGTCGCGGTGGAACCCGCCGAAGTCCGGGACCAGCGGCGTGCCGCCGATGTCTTGAAATCTGCCGTCTTCGAACCTGGTGCCGTTCGGTTTGAAGACGTAGAGCCGGCTGTGGGGCAGGCCGCCGATCGCGTTGCCGATGTTGTCGCAGCCGACCGCGACATCGAGCCAGCCGTCGCGGTTCACGTCGGCAATGGAGGTCTGGCGGTTGTAGCCCTCTTCGTTTCGCGCGCCGAGCTTGGCGGACACGTCGCGGAACGTGTCCCACACGCCGTCGCTCAGCAGCAGGGTATTCCCGGTGGCCTCAACAAAGGGCAGCTTCCTGCCGGCCAGCATCGGCGACGTGCGTGTGATGAAGATGTCGAGCAACCCGTCGCCGTTGAAGTCGGCGACGTTTGGGATCTCCGGATTCCGTCCGAACTCCGCGGCGGTGAGAGGTGAATCCCAGATCCTGATCGCGTGCGGTCGGAATCGAAGTTCACCCTGGTTGACGAACACCCGCAGATGGTGACCGCTGGCGGACAGACCCCGTTTGGGTTCGGTGTACGTGGCGACGATGTCCACGAGGCCGTCGTGGTTGAGGTCGGCGAGCGCGATGCCGTTGTTGCCCTCCGCGATGTCGGTGAAGCCGGGAATCCCCACGCGGCGGAACATCGCTCCGGGAATGGCCGGCGCGGGCTTCGACTCCGGCCCGGATGCGCCATCGCGAGCGGGAGGCTTCGCGTCGAGAGCCGTACCCTCCTCGGCCGTCGCCGCGCCGCTCTTGTCCGCATGGTCGGCGGCGAAGGCAGCCGCGTCCGCCGCTTCCTTCCGACGCAGCGTCGCGTCGCCGGCCGGGTCGGGTTGCCCGGAGCGATCGGGAACCGGAGAGGGGGGTTGAGGCAGGGCAATCGGGCCGAACAGACACGCGAGGACGAGGATGGCGTGGTGGGCTTTCATGGTCTTCCCTGCGGAGTGCCGTCGCCTATGGACTCCCCGCCGGACGGTGCCGCTGCCTTGATCGAGCCTCGTTCGGAACGGCGAGTCCGCCGGTCGAAGAACTCGAGGATCTTCGCGGTCGGCACGTCGCCGGAGAGACCGATATCAAGCTCAAGGCTCAGGTGGGTCTTCCCTTCAGCGGCGAGGACGGTTGCTTCGTATCCCTCCGCGGTCAGGCGCTCGGAAAACCGCCGGTTCTCGGCGGCGTGGTGGTCGCGGCCGGCCACGAAACAGAGCAGCATCGGGGGGATGCTCTTGCCGCGGCGGACGTGGTAGAAGGGTGAAAGGTCGATCCAGTCCTCCCGCGTGCCGCCATCACGAAAGGTGGTGCGGTACATCTCCGGCGCGCGTTCCCCGGCCTGCTCCATCAGGGTGGGGATGTCGAAGGAGCCTATGTCGAGGATGACCGCGCCTTGGATGACGTCCAGTCCCTTGCGGTGTTTCGCGAGGAAGCGTTCGTTCGTGCTGACGACGGCCGCGAGCTGCGCGCCCGCCGAGATGCCGAGGAGGAAGAGGCGTTCGGGATCGCCGCCGAACTCCGCCGCGTGGTCATGCAACCAGGCGATCGCCGCCGCCGTGTCCTCGGCCTGGGCCGGGTGCTTATGCGCGGGCGCGAGCCGGTAGTTGATGCTGGCGAAAACGTAGCCGCGGGCGATGAAGAAATCGGGTTTCAGCACCGTGATGCCGGGGTGGGCCTTGTCTCCGCCCTTCATGCCGCCGCCGTGGATGAAGACAAGGATGGGATGATCCATCCCGCCGGCGGGGGCATGGACATTCAGGCTCTGCGGGCCGGCCTCCACGCCGTCGGTGTTCGCGAAACGCACGTCGAGCCTCTCGCGGCGCGCCACCGCAAACGGGTAGTCCTCCGGTTTCAGGTGGGACGGGATCTCCCTTGGCGGGGGTAGGCCGAGACGCGTCTCGATCTGCCCCAGCAGCTCGCGCAGTTCGGCGCTGGGGTCGGGGCTCCGATCGCCGCTGGTGGCGACTCGGCGCGAGATCTCCGCCAGCTTCTCGATCGCTCGCAGGTCCTGCCGCCTCACCGCAGTCTCCCCGGCCGCCCAAAGACGGTAGCGCTGCAGACCCGAAAGCCGGCCCGGGCCGGGTTGCGTGTCGGGCGGGCCGGCCGTCGCGCGGCCCAGAAAGGCCGACACGTCGCTCACCACCTTTTCAACGACCGCCTCGTCGGCGCCCTTGCCCCAGCGGTCGTCGCCGCCGCCGAAGTAGAATCCGTGGCCGTAGCCGGGGTATTCGCGGTACTCCACCTTCACCCCGGCCTCCTTCATCAGCGGCACGAACAGTGGGGCGTTGAGTTTGTGCAAATCGTGTTGGTCACTGTGAAGGATCATCACGGGGGCCCGCAGGGTCTTCAGCTTCTCCAGCGTGCGCGCCCGCAGATCCGGTGTGAGATACCTCTCCGGATCCGCCATGATCGCGAGACGCGGTCCGTACTCGCCGGTGGTGAGCATGCCGGTGTAGAGGACGGTGGCGGGCTCGCCGGCGACGATGGCGCGCACCGCCGGGTCGGCGCCGAGTTCCAGCGCGATGCTCCCGCCGCCGCTGCCCCCGAAGAGCGCGATGCGCCGGGCGTCCACGCCGGGGGCCTTCGCCAAGGCATGCGCCACCGCGCGCACATCCTCGATCGGTCCGCGCGACTGCACGTCCTGCTCGTAGGTGCGGAAGGTGGCCTGCGCGACCGCGTAACCGGCAGCCAGCATTCTCGTGATGACCGGATTGACCTGCACCTGCCGCCGCAGATTCTCCTCGGGGAACTGCGTCAGACCGCCGTGGACGAATACGACGGCGGGAAACGGCCCGTCGCCCTTCGGCTTGCGCCAGAACGCCCGCGCGGCCCGGCCGTCGGCGGCCTTCGCATCGAGCGTCTGGATGGGGCTCTCCGTCTCCGGAATCTCGACCGGCTTCACCCGCAAGGTCATCGGCCCCGCGCCGTCGCCTTCCATGCCCGCGGTGCGGTTGCGGGCCGTCGCGGCGCTCTGCCTCGCGTGCGCCTCGGCCTCGGCGGGAGTGAGGAATCCGTCGCCATCCCTGTCCGCCGGCACGAAGAAGGGCGCCGTACCGGCTTCTTCCCTCGAGAGCCTGCCGTCGGCGTTGCGGTCGAGCTGGCGGAAGCGGTCGGCGAGGCCGGATTGGGCGGCGGCCGGGCCGCAGGCCAACGCCGCGATGGCGAGGAGAGGACGGGCGGAGTGCGGGATCATGGTCGTTCGATGCTCCATCCGTTGATCGATCACTATGGTGAATCCGGGATGACGTGCACGACGGTGCCTCAAGGCCCGGAGGGCGCCTTCCGTTCGGTCGCGGGCAGGAGCAGGATTCTGGCGGACAGTGGCGCGAGCCGGACCTCGCGCACGAGCCCGGCGGTGTCGGGATCGTAGAACTCCCGATCGAGCGCGATCGGGCCGCAGGGCCGCGGCTCCGGATTCACCAGCACCCGCGCCTTGCTGAACTCCCGCTGGTAGAGACCGGGCTGGGCCGGGTGCCTGGCGTCGTCGACCGTCGAAAGCGGTTTGCCGAGGTCCCAGTAGAGGAACGCGGGCGGCTTCGCCCGGACGCCGTTCCCGAAACCGAAGAGCAGCCGCGCGCCGGGTTCGTAGGCCATCAGGTAGGTGCCGTAGGCGAATCGCAGGTAGTTCGTGCCGGACTGCCGTTCGCCCTTGGCCCACGCCACCGCCCGGAAGTCGTTCCGCACCATGTCGAGGGTCATTGTTACCAGGGGTCGCCACTCCCGCTCGCTCCGCGTGCCGGCGTAGAGTTCCATCGAGCCGCCGCTCACGGGGTGGTGGCCGCCTTCGCCCGAGAAGAACCGGCGTTCCTCGCCATTGTCGAAATAGGCGCGGTCCTTGACGTTGTTGATGAAGAACTTTCCCTGCGGAAAGCGTTTGAAGAGCGCGTCGATCTTGAGCTGCTGCTGCTCGCGGTAGGTCGAGACGTCGAGCGGTCTGCCCGCGGCGACGTCCCACGGCACGACCGGTTGCCCGTAGGCGTCGGCGTTGTTGTAGAAGGCCGACGAAGTCACATCCAGCCACACGACGTCGTAGCCCTCGTGGAACGTGGCGGCGCACGTGTCACCGAGCCAATCGTGAAACTTCGGATCCTGTTGCTGAAGGGCATAGCGGAGACCCCGCTGCGGTGCGGTGCTGTCGGGAATGCCCGAGAGGGAGACGTCCGCGCCGGCGCGCACCGAACCGATGTAGACCGGCTGCAGCACGGGGGTCTCCGGACCGTGGGCCGCCGAGCGTGTGCCCCAGAGGCCGCGTCGAACCTCCAGTTCGACCCCGCCCTCCGGCGCGGCCCGGACCGCGTCGATGCGCAGCAGTTCGTCGCCCAGGCGCAGCCACGCCACGTAGTCCTTCACGGACTGGCTGTGCTCCGCGGCCGTCGTGCCGGCCTTGAAGGGCCGGACGGCCGGCTCGCCGCGCGAGCGGCCGGCGGGCGGGGCAAGCCGCAGCCGCGTGTCGTCCGCCCCGACCGGTCCCGCCAACCGGAAACCGGTCTCCCAGACCGCGATGCCGAGCGGGAACGCCGCTTCCGCCTCTGCGGCTTCGCGGGGACAGTTCTGCGAGATGTAGGAGCCGTTGCGGTAGTTGCTCAGGATGAACTCCGGGTTCACCGCCTTGATCCGCTCGCCGATCGTCCGGCCGCGGGTGTCGCGCCCGGCGCTGGGGCCCGCCCAGTAGGCCGTCGTGCGCTGCGGGTTCCCGAGTTCGCCCATGCCGCCGTGCCCGTTGACGAACTGGAACGTCGTGGCGATGCGCGCGATCTCCTCGTCGCCAAGCGGGCCTTGAAGCGGTCCGCCCATCAGCGTCATGAGCGGGGCGTACGGCCGCTCCAACGGCTCGGGCGCGGCGGGGCTGCCGGTCATCGCCGCGCAGGGGAAACAGAATGCGGATACCCAGAGGCTGAGGAGGATTCGGTTCGCTCGGTTCATGGGCTGATCACGCCTCCCGATCGCGGCGGTGCGCTGCGAATCCATGAGTTCATTCCTTATGATCCTCTAGAGTCCCCTTGAAAATCCACGCCGCCGGCCCGGTGGCGCCGGCGCCGCGCTGGCCGGTTTGATCGAAGCCGCAGAAATACCAGACGCGACCGGCCTCTTCGGGAAACGGCGAGGGACGGATGCTGCGGCAGCCGCGCAGGCCGTATGGCGAGCCGGTCAACGGATTGTCCTCGTCCCAGATGCGTTGGTAACGATACGTGCCGTCGGCGTAGCGGATGAGATACCACGAACTCTTGCCAATCTCGCTCCCTTCGCCGTTGGGGTCCACGAGCCAGAGGCCGATGAGATGCGCCTTTTCGCCGGTCACGGGATGCGCGACGGGCAGCATGTCGTTGTAGGCGAAGGTGCTGATGCCCACGGGACGGCCCCACTGCTTCGCGAAGTAGTCGCGCACGTCCAGTTCGACGGTTGTCTTGAAACCGTTGCGCGGGTCAATCCGCTCGATGACGGCGTCGCGCGAGTCCCACGCGATGAGCAGCACCTCGCCCTTGCCGTCGGGCGCGGGCACGGCGGTCATGCCGCGCAGTTGGGCGGTGCGGAGTGAGCGACCGGGGATCGCCGGGTCTTCCCATTCCTTGATCGGGATCCACTCCCAGCGCGCGTTCGCGCCGTCCACGCGGCGGAAGAGACCGTGGTCTTTGACGGGGCGTTCCTTCAACTGGCGCACGTCCTCCTTGGTCGGCCCGTAGGCCACGCCCACGTATTGGACGCCGTTCGCCTCGGCAGCGCAGAGGAAGTGGCCCACCATGTCGTCGAGTTCCGGCTTGAGATCCCACGCGATGAGGCCCGGCTGCGCGGGATCATAGACACCGCGGAAAATGCGTCCGCTCGCCGAGCCGGCGAAGACGTAATGCACGCCGGTCACGCGGTCCACATGATCCCAGATGGTGCGGACATCGGTCGTGTGGTTGGTCTTCTCCCGGTTCCAACGATTGGCGGTGAGAAGCGTCTTGGTCCACTGGCCGGTGGCGTCGTTGCGAGAGAAGACATACACGCCGGTCGGCTGCGAGCGCCACGCGCCCGTGCCGCAGACCAGGACGGAGACGGGTTTCGGCAGCTTGTTGCCTGTTCCATCCGTGGTGAAGGCGACCGATTGGATGATGCTCAGCCGCATGAACTCGCGGCCCGCCTCCAGATCGACTTCCCAGGGCGCGGTGGCCGACTTCTTGACGAGCACTTTCGGGTTCACGTTCTCCAGGCCGCGCGACGGACCATCGGACGGCGGCATGTAACTGGTCGCGCAGTAGAGCATGCCGTTGTGCAGTACGAGTGCGTTGGCTTCCGTGGCCTTCGCGAGCGCGCTCTCCGCCGGCTGACGAGCCGCGAAGTAATCGGTCGTGAACTTGAAAGCGAGGAACGCGCGGTCCGCCGGCGGACGGGCTTCCGGTTCCTTGCCGGTCACGGGGCGCGATGGCCCTGCCGCCGCGCGGCCGGCCGCCCGCCCACCACTGGCGACCGCCGCCGCCGGGCCGACGAATTCCAACAGCGCCCCGCCCGGTCCGCGCACCATGAACAAGCTCGCGACGCCCTGATGACTCGCCAGCGGCGAGGCCACTTCGACGCCGTTCGCGGTGAGCGCGTCATGCAGCGTCTGCGTGTCGCGGACGTTGTGGGTCACGTAGCGGAAGCCCAGCACGTCGGGAATCTTGCCGGCGTCCGATTCGCGTTGGCCTTTCGGCGCCCAACACTTGAAGACCGTCCCGCCGGTGGTGAACCGCAACTCCTTCTCGCCCGGCAAGACGCGGCTCGTCGCTTCCGGCAATTCCTGCGCGCCATAGACGCCGGTGAAGAACTCGCGCGCCTTGGCGAGGTCGGGCACCGCGAGGCCGATCTCCAGTTCCCGCACCGCGCCGGGTTGCGTTTCGACGAGTTCAAATGCGGTGCCGTCGGAGTTGCGGGTGAGCGCCCAACGCGTCGTGCCGGTCTGCTTCACGTCCGTGACCTCGAAGCCGAACCGCTTCAGGCGCGCCACGACGTCGTTGAGCTTCTCCACCGGAATCGTGAGCACGCGAAGTCCATTGCGGGCCGCGATGTCGGCCGGCAGTTTCGCGGGCGTCTGTTGATACACGCGCACCTTGATTGTGGAAGTGCCCGCCGTGAACAGCAACATTCGCATCGCCACGCCGCTGGCGCCGCCGCGGGGCTCGCCGCGCGCGGCCAACCCGAGGCCCTCGGCGAAGAACTTCGTCGCCTGGTCCGCGTCGGCGGCGGTGAGGCAGACTCCAAGCGACGGCTTCGCGA
>VGWF01000176.1 GCA_016873715.1 Lentisphaerota bacterium
CGCCTGCGCGATGGTCTACGCCCCCTGCGGCCGGCCGTTCGGCGTGCGGATGGACAAGATCTCCGGCGGCACGGTCCGCGCCTGGTGGTTCAACCCGCGCACCGGCGTCGCGGAGAAGGCCGGCGAATTCCCGAACAAGGGCGAACGCACCTTCACGCCGCCCGATCCCGGCGAGCAACTCGACTGGGTTCTCGTCCTCGACGACGCCACCCGCAGCTTCCCGCCGCCGGGGCAACCTGCGGGGCGCGACGGGTGAGGGGCTGGATACGCTTCGCACGGGATTCCCGATCGGCCGGGCGAGCCGTCCGTCCCACCTCGCCATCATCATGGAACGGATGGCAGGGCCGGACTCCCGGGCCAGCCGGTCGTCAGGTTTCCGTGGCATTCCACCTTCCGCGATGCGCCCGCTGTTCAAGCGTCGGGGATGCTCTCGATCCCCTCCTCTTCCTGGTGTATAGAGTCGCCGTGAAATCGACCCGCTCCTTGCGTGGGACCCGGCCATGGATGCGCGCCGCTGCAAGGATCCGATCCCTTGCGGGCGCTTCGGCGGCGCTGCTTGCCGTCTCCGCCGCCGCCGCGGAGCGGCCGAACCTGCTGCTGATCCTGGCGGACGATCTCGGCTGGAGCGACCTCGGCTGCTACGGCGGAGAGATCCGCACGCCGGCGCTCGATGCGCTCGCGGCGGACGGGGTGCGATTCACGCAGTTCTACAACTCGTCCCGCTGCTGCCCCTCGCGCGCGTCGATCCTGACCGGTCTCCACCCGCACCAGGCCGGCTTCCCGCTGATGTCGGGCACGCTGCAACCTCACACGGCGACGATCGCCGAGGCGCTGCGGCCCGCGGGCTACGGCCGGTTCATGGTCGGCAAATGGCACCTCGGCGCGAAGCGGACGCCGGTCGACTGCGGCTTCGAGGAGTTCTACGGCATGGTCGGCGGCTTCAACACGTGCTGGGAGGAGCAGCCGCACTACAGCCGTCTGCCGGCCGGCCGCGCGAAGCGGGACTACGCGCCCGGGCGGTTCTACGCGACCGACGTCTTCGGCGACTACGCCGTCGGTTTTCTCGACCAGGCCCGCGCGCGCGGCGCGCCGTGGTTCCTCTATCTCGCCTTCAACGCGCCGCACTTCCCGCTGCACGCGCCGGAGGAGGAGATCGCGAAGTACGAGACGCTCTACGCCGGCGGCTGGGACCGCGTCCGCGAGCGGCGCCTCGCGCGCCAGAAGGACCTCGGCCTCGTGCCGCGCGACCTGGAACTGACGCCGCGGAGCATCGTGCCGTCAAACTGGGCCAACGCGAAGACCGGCTGGGCGGACAGGGACAACCCGGCGTGGGACACGATCCCGGCCGACCGTCGCGCCGACCTCGCGCGCCGCATGGCGGTCTTCGCCGCGATGGTCGACCGCATGGACCAGTGCATTGCGCGCGTCGTCGCGCATCTGAAGGCGTCCGGCCAGTTCGACAACACGCTGGTCGTCTTCCTCAGCGACAACGGCGCCTGCGCGGAATGGGATCCGTGGGGGTTCGACGGCCGGTCCGGCCCCGACAACGTTCTCCACACCGGGGCGGACCTGAAGACCGTCGGCGGTCCCGCGAGCTACGTCTCGTACGGCAGCGGCTGGGCCAACGCGTGCAACACGCCCTGGCGGCTCTACAAGCACTACGGCCACGAGGGCGGAATCCGCACGCCGTGCATCGTCCACTGGCCCGCGGGCCTCGGCGGCGCGAAGGGCCGGCTCGTGACCGCGCCGGGCCACATCAGCGATCTTCTGCCGACGCTGCTCGACGCGGCGGGCGCGCCGTTCCCGAAGGAGCGCGACGGCGTCGTGCTGTTGCCGCCCGAGGGCGTCAGCCTGATGCCCGTCCTGCGCGGCGGCGCGGCGCCGCGGCGCGCGATCTGCATGGAACACGAGGGCCACCGTTCGATCCGCGAGGGCGACTGGAAGCTCGTCGCCGTCGAGGGCCGCGCGTGGGAGCTCTACGACATGGCGCGCGACCCGGTCGAGATGCACGACCTCGCCGCCGCGCAGCCGGACCGCGTGGCGCGCATGGCCGCGGCGTGGGAGGCGTGGGCGAAGCGGTGCGGGGTCGGGGCGCGTGCGGCGTCCAAGGCGCGGGCGGTCACGTTGGCGTCGGCGGCCCAGCCGCAGATCGCCGGCACGGCGCGGCGGATCGCGTCCGAGGACGCGAAGTCCGCCGCCGGCGACTCCAATCCGTCGTTCCCGCTCGACGGCGCCGTGCGGAACGTGCGCGTGACGGCGGAGTGACCGGCCGCCCCCGGGCGCGTGATGCCGCGCCGATCCGCCTGCGCTGACGCTCCGGCGTGACAAGCCCGTCGCGGCTCCAGGGGCCAAGGCCGCTGCAGCCTGGGACGGCTGGTCCCGGCCGGGGTGGATCCCCCCGGCGATTTGTTCGTTCATCCCCCGGCGGGTCGTTGTAGGATGCGCCGTTGTGACGAGCCCCGTACAGCGGGAGCCGGAACCCGACCGCCGCGCGCGGCCGGGATCGCGCATGGCGCTGGGGATCTGCTTCGGCATGCTTGCAGGGGTGGCCTTCGGTCTGCCGACGGGGATCGGGCCGTGGGGGATTTCGATCGGCATGGTGGTCGGGATGCTGGTGGGATTGCTGCTCGACGCGCGGAATCGTGCGAAGGGACGGCCGGGAGGAGCGGGATGAAGAGGATACTGCGGGCGATGGCGGGTGCGGCGATGCTTGCGGCCGGCGCGGCGAGTGCGGCGGATCCGGGGAAGCCGAACCTGATCTTCATCCTGTCCGACGACCTCGCGATGGGCGACGTCGGCTGCTACGGGCAGAAGCTCATCCGCACGCCGCAACTCGACCGGATGGCGAAGGAGGGCACGCGCTTCCTGCAGGCCTACTGCGGCACCAGCGTCTGCGCGCCGTCGCGGTCCTCGCTCATGACCGGCCTGCACTCGGGCCATTGCCCGATCCGCGCGAACCGCGAGATCCAGCCCGAGGGCCAGAAGCCGCTGCCGCCGGGCACCGTCACCATCGCGCAGATCCTCAAGGGCGCCGGCTACGCGACCGCCTGCATCGGCAAGTGGGGCATGGGCATGTTCGACACGTCCGGCAGCCCGCTGAAGGTCGGGTTCGACCACTTCTTCGGCTACAACTGCCAGCGTCACGCGCACAGCTACTTCCCGCCGTTCCTCTACAACGACGACCGGCGCATCGAGCTGCCCGGCAACGATGGCAAGGGCGTGGGGAAGACCTACGCGCAGAACCTGATCGCGGACGAGACCCTCGCGTGGGTGCGGTCGGTGAAGGACCGCCCCTTCTTCCTCTTCTACGCGATCACGCTCCCGCATGGCACCCACGAGATCGACAATGTCGGCATCTATGCGGACCAGCCGTGGACGGAGCAGCAGAAGGCCTACGCGGCGCAGGTGACGCGGCTCGACACGGACGTCGGGCGGCTGCTCGACCTTCTCAAGGACCTCGGCCTCGACCGGAACACGCTCGTAATGTTCTCCGGCGACAACGGCTCGTCTTTCTCGGGGAACTCCGAGATGGGCCGGCTCTTCGACCAGACGATGGGCGGCAAGCTGCGCGGCTTCAAACGGAGCCTCTACGAGGGTGGACTGCGCAACGCCTCCTTCGCGTGGTGGCCCGGCGTCGTCCCCGCCGGTCGCGTTGCGGACGAGCCCTGGGCGTTCTGGGACTTCCTGCCGACCGCCGCCGAACTGGCGGGCGCGAAACTGCCGGAGGGGTTCGCGCCGGACGGGCTCTCGCTCGTCCCGTTCCTCAAGGGCGCCGCGGCGCCGAAGCGCGATCATTTCTACTGGGAGCTTCACGAGGGCATGTCGCTGCAGGCGGTCCGCTTTGGCGACTGGAAGGCCGTGAAGAACGGTCCGTCCGCCGCGATCGAGCTCTACGACCTCGCCACCGACGCGGCCGAGTCGAAGGATCTGGCCGCCGCGAAGCCGGAGATCGCCGCCCGCGCCGCCGAGTTGATGAAGTCCTGCCGCACCGAGCATCCCGACTGGCCGCTCGTGGGCAGGCCGCAGAAGAAGCCGGCGGGGAAGAAGGAGTGAGGCGGTGGGGCGGTGGGGCGGTGTGGATGTGTGGCGGTATGGCAGTGTGGCAGTAGGGCTGTGTGGCGGTGGGGCGGTGGCCGGCATGCGATTGGCCGTGGATCGACACTGCCGCACTTCCATACTGCGGCACGTCCACACGGCCAGACCGCCACACTCCGCCTCCGCGTCGGAACATGAAAGGTCGCCAATGAGAACGATTCTGCCGGGTCTCGCCGCCGTCTTCCTCGCCACCGCCGCGCTGGCGGCCGATCCGACGCCCGCCTTCCAGGCGGCGACGCCGGTCTGGCCGGAGGGGCGCGAGAAGGAGATGAACCTCTTCGTCGCGTTCCGCGCGACGGTCACGCCGCCGGCCGCAGGTCCGGTCGTTCTGCGCGCGACGGGCTCGACGCTCTACCGCGTGCTCGTCAACGGCGCCTTCGCCGGCCACGGCCCGGCGCGGGCGGGACACGGCTTCTACCGCGTCGACGAGCTGGACCTGCGTCCGCACCTGAAGGCCGGGGCCAACGAGGTCGTCGTCGAGGTCGCCGGCTACAACGCGAGCAGCTACTACCTGCTCGACCAGCCGTCCTTCCTCCAGGCCGAGATCGTCGCCGGCGGCCGCGTTCTCGCGGCGACGGGCGCGGAGGGCTTCGCCGCGTCGATCCGGCGCGACCGCGTGCAGAAGGTGCAGCGCTACAGCTTCCAGCGCCCGTTCACCGAGGTCTGGCGCCTCCCCGGCCCGCCCGCCGAAGCGGCGAAGTGCGCCGCCTTCCCCGCCGTGCCGCTCGCGCCGCGCCGCGTCCCGGTGCCGGAGTATGGGATCGTCCGGCCGCTCGCCCACACGGCATCGGGGACGGTCGCGGTCGGCGAGATGCCGAAGAAGCCGTGGAAGGACCGCTCGCTGACGAACGTCGGGCCGGACCTCGGCGGGTTCCCGGAGGCGGAGCTGGAGATCATCCCGACGCTCGAACTGCAGACCGTGAAGAACGCATCGTCGCGCCCGGCGACGGCGGCGGAGACCTTCACGCTAGGCGGGAACGCGTTCCGGACGGTGGACTTCGGCACCAACCTGAGCGGCTTCGTCGGCGCCCGGATCACCGCGCGGGAGAAGACGCGGCTCTACTTCACGTTCGACGAGATCCTCGCGGACGACGGCGACGTGAACTTCCGGCGCCTCGGCTGCGCGAACGCCATCCTGTACGAGGTTGAGCCCGGCACGTACGAGGTCGAGTCGTTCGAACCCTACACGCTGCGCTACCTGAAGCTGATCGTCCTCCAGGGCGGGTGCGACGTCGCCAACGTGTATCTGCGCGAACTGGTGAATCCGCACGCATCGCGCGCGACGTTCGCCGCGAGCGACGCCCGCTACAACCGCATCTTCGAGGCCGCGCGGCAGACGTTCCAGCAGAACGCGACGGACGTCTTCATGGACTGCCCCTCGCGCGAGCGCGCCGGCTGGCTGTGCGACAGCTTCTTCACCGCCCGCGTCGCGCTCGACCTGTGCGGCGACACGTCGGTCGAGAAGGCCTTCCTCGAGAACTTCCAGCGCGCCTCGTCCTTCGGCCCGCTGCCCGACGGCATGCTGCCGATGTGCTACCCGAGCGACCACCAGAACGGGAACTTCATCCCGAACTGGGCGATGTGGTTCGTCGTCGAGCTGGAGGAGTACGCCGCGCGCAGCGGCGACCACGAGCTCGTCGAGGCCCTGGGGCCGCGCGTGATGAAGCTGCTCGACTACTTCAAGCGCTTCGAGAACTCCGACGGCCTGCTGGAGAAGCTCGAGAAGTGGGTCTTCGTCGAGTGGTCCGCCGCCAACAAGTTCGTGCAGGACGTGAACTACCCGTCCAGCATGCTCTACGCCGGCATGCTCGACGCCGCGGCGCGGCTCTACGGCCGGCAGGAGCTCACGGCGAAGGCGGTGCGGATCCGCGAGACGATCCGGAAGCAGTCCTTTGACGGCGAGTTCTTCGTCGACAACGCGGTCCGCAAGGACGGCAAGCTCGAGGTCACGCGCAACCGGACCGAGGTCTGCCAGTATTTCGCGTTCTTCTTCGGCGTCGCCACGCCCGAGACGCATCCGAAGCTCTGGGCGACGCTCGCGACCGACTTCGGCCCGCAGCGCAAGGAGACGAAGGCGCACCCCGAGATCCACCCGGCGAATGCGTTCATCGGAAACCAGCTCCGGTTCGAGCTGCTCTCGCGCGACGGGCGCAGCCGGCAGATCCTCGACGAGGCGATCGGCTACTGGCTCTACATGGCCGACCGCACCGGCACGCTGTGGGAGCACGACGCGCCGCAGGCGAGCTGCAACCACGGCTTCGCCTCCCACGCCGCGCACGTGCTGCTCCGCGACGTGCTCGGCCTCCGCCGCGTCGACCCGGTGGGCCGGCGGCTCGAGGTCTGCTTCGCCGACGTGACGCTCGAGTCCTGCAAGGGCTCCGTGCCGACGGCGGGCGGCCCGATCGCCCTCGAGTGGCGCAAGGCGGGCGACAAGCTCCTCTACAAGCTCGCCGCCCCCGCCGACTGGAAGGTCGAGATCGCCAACCGCAGCGGGCTGAAGCTCGAAGCGGAGCGCTGAGAGTCCGGCTGCGAGCATCGAACGGGGAGTGCCGGTCTTCCGAACCTTGGAAACGCCGGCAAGGCCGGCTTCCAAGGGTTGGAACTTGTGTGCGTCGGCGCTGGCGGGGGTCTTGGGTTAGCGTGCGGCGCGGGTGCCGGGGCGTGGGTCTTCTGACAGCGTGTCCCGGTTTTGGCTCCCCACCGGGGCAAGCCCGGTGGGACCGCAAAGCGCGACGACTTAGGCAGGCCCGGTGGGACCGCCAGACTTGGGCGAGCCCGGTGGGACCGCCAGACTTGGGCAAGCCCGGTGGGACCGCAAAGCGCGACGACTTGGGCGAGCCCGGTGGGACCGCAAAGCGCGACGACTTGGGCAGGCCCGATGGGACCGCCAAGTCGACTTGGGCTAGCCCGGGGGGGACTGCTGGGCACAACGACCGGGGCGAGCCCGGTGGGACCGCAAAGCGCGACGACTTGGGCAGGCCCGATGGGACCGCCAAGTCGACTTGGGCTAGCCCGGGGGGGACTGCTGGGCACAACGACCGGGGCGAGCCCGGTGGGACAGCCGGGCGCAACGAGCCGGCGGGGCCGCACCTTCGCGATCTTTGCGTCTTGGTGTTCGTCTCTCCGGCTCCGGTTTGGGCTGGAGGGTGGGGGCGGGCTGTGGGAGGCTGGCGCGGCGAACGGGGAGAGCACATGCGCGCGATGATCCGGATGGCGGGGATGGTGCTGCTGGCGGCCGCAACGGTGGCGACGGCGCAGCGGATCGAGCAGGACTTCAACGGCGGCTGGCGCTTCGCCGTCGGCGCGCAGGCGGGCGCGGAGGCGCCGGGGTTCAACGATGCCGCATGGACCGAGGTGCGCGTCCCGCACGACTGGGCGATCGCCGGTCCCTTCGATCCCGCCCTCGACGGCAACACCGGGATGCTGCCGTGGCGCGGCGAGGGCTGGTACCGCAAGCGCTTCGCGCTGCCGGCGGACGCCGCGGGCCGGCGCGTGATCCTGATCTTCGACGGCGTCATGGCGAGCCCGAAGGTCCACGTCAACGGCGCCGAGGCCGGCGGCTGGACTTACGGCTACAATTCGTTCTGGCTCGACGTGACGGCGCACGCGAACCCGGGCGCGGAGAACGTCGTTGCCGTCCATGCCGACACGCGCGAGCACGGTTCGCGCTGGTACCCGGGCGCGGGCATCTACCGCAAGGTCACGCTGCGCATCGTCGACCCGGTCAACGTGCCGGTCTGGGGCCTGTGGGTCACGACGCCGAAGGTCGGCGACCGCGCGGCGACGGCGCGCGTGCGCACCGAGATCGCCAACGCGGGCGCGGCGGACGCGGCGGTCGAGGTGGAGACGACGCTGCTCGATCCGACCGGGGCGGTCGCGGCGACGCGGCGCGATCCGGTGTCCGCGAA
>VGWF01000177.1 GCA_016873715.1 Lentisphaerota bacterium
CCCCCAGAGCCCAGCACCCAGCGCCCAGAGCCCAGCACCCAGAGCCCAGCACCCAGAACCCAGCACCCAGAGCCCAGAACCCAGCTTGAAACTTGGAACCTTGGACATCTTCTCCTAACACCTGAAACCTTGAACCCTCCCTCCCAGGACCGCCTTCAGCTCCCGCCCGAGCTCCGGACGCGCATCGGCGCGTTCGAGGCGCGGCTGCGGCGCGTGGAGACGGTGATCGCCGTCGCCGCGGCGCTGTGCGGGCTGCTGGGGGCGTTCGGGCTGGTCTTCGCGTTCGACCGGCTGGGGGACACGCCGGGGCCGGTCCGGCTGGGGCTGGCGCTGGCGGGGCTGGCGGGGCTGGCGTTCTCGGCGGCGTACTGGGGCCGGCGGTGGATCTGGGGGCGGCGGAACGACCGGGCGCTCTCGCGGATGATCCAGCGTCGCTTCCCGAAGCTCGGCGACCGCCTCCTCGGCGCGGTCGAGCTGGCCGAGGGGGGGGAGCATCCCGGGCTGGGCTCGCCCGCGCTGCGGCGCGCGGCGGTGGCGCAGGTGGCGCGCGAGGCGACGGCCTACGACTTCACCCGCGCGGTGGCGACGCGGTCCGCCCGCCGGGTCGCGACGGCGGGCCTGCTGCTGCTGGCGGCGGTGGCGACGGTGGTCTGGCACTTCCCGCAGGCCGGGCGCAACGCGCTGCTGCGGTGGATCCGTCCGCTCGCCCCGGTGGAGCGCTTCACGTTCGTGCGGATCGAGGACATGCCCTCCGAGCTGGTCGTCGCGCACGGCGAGCCGTTCGAGATCGCCTGCGCGGTGCGCAGCGGCTCGCGCTGGCGGCCGGAGCGGGCGGCGTGCCGCGTCGGGCGCCAGCCGCGGATCGAGGCGAAGGTGGCCGGCGGCCGCGCGGTGTTCCGCGTACCGGGCCAGACGCAGCCCGACGACCTCGTCCTCCGCATCGGCGACGTGTCGCGGTCGATGCGGATCCTGCCCGAGCACCGTCCGGGGCTGCTGGCGCTCGGCGCGCGGGTCCACCTGCCGGACTACCTGCGGCGCCCGCCGGTGGAGACGCCGGTGCAGGCCGGGCTCCTGCGCGTGACGGAGGGCAGCGAGGTGGAGCTGGAGGGCCGCGCGACGCGCGACCTCGCGGCGGCGACGATGCGCGGGGAGCGCCCGGTGCCGCTGGCCGTCACCGGCGCGGTGTTCCGCACGCCGCGGGCGGCGCTCGACGGGCTGGCCGGTCTGGCGGCGTCGAACGACCCGCCCGGCGCGCTGTCGCTGGCGTGGCGCGACGTGCACCGGCTCGAGGCCGCGGCGCCGTACCGGCTGAAGGTGGAGGCGGAGCCCGACGCGGCGCCGTCGCTCAAGTGCGAGGGGCTGGGCGGGTCGGTCGCGATGCTCGAGGACGAGACGGTGGAGCTGAAGGTGAAGGCGCTCGACGACTTCGGCCTCGAGCGGCTCTGGGCGGCGTGGCGCGTCGTCGACGACGGCCGGGCGCGCGGCCTGGCCCTCGAGCGGGGCGAGTCGCTCGCCGAGGGCGCGCCGGACCGCGCGGAGGTCGACGGCGCCTTCCGGTTCTCGCCCGTCGCGCGCGGCGTGCCGGGCGACACGACCGTCGAGCTGTGGGCCTGCGCGCTGGACTACAAGCCCGGGCGCGCGCCGTCGCAGTCGCCCGTCTACCGCATCTACGTCCTCAGCCGCGCGAAGCACGCGAAACTGCTCGAGGAGCGGGCGCAGGCGGTGCAGGCGCGGCTGGAGGAGATCCGGCGCGAGGAGGAGGCGCTGCTCGCGCGCAATACCGAGGTCGGCGAGCGCCCCGACGAGCAGCTCGCGGCGGAGAAGTCCGCGGCGGAGCTCGGCGAGACCGAGCGCGGCGAGCGGTCGGATGCCCGGCACCTCGCGGAGCTGTCGCGCGAGATGGCCTCGCTCGCCCGCGAGGCGCTGCGGAACCGGGACCTGCAGGAGGCGGAGGTGATGGACTGGGCCTCGCTCGCGGAGAAGATGGAGCGCCTCGCCTCCGGCGCGATGCCGCAGGCGGCGGACTCGATGCAGTCCGCGCAGCGCAGCCGGGCCGCCCCGCAGCGGCGCGAATCGGTGCAGGAGGCCGTCGCGCGGCAGAAGGACATCCTCCGGCAGCTCGGCGAGATGGCGCGCGAGGCCAACGAGTCGGCCGAGAACCTCGCGGCGCGGAACTTCATCAACCGCCTGCGCGAGGCGGCGCGGAAGCAGGACGAGATGGCGGCCGCGATCGAGGCGGGGCTCGCGTCGAGCGCGGGCCTGCTGCCGGACGACCTCCCGCCGGAGACCGTCCGGGAGGCCGGGCGGCTGACCAGCGTGCAGCGGCAGAACGCGCGCGACGCGGCGGCCATCCGCGACGACCTCGCGGGGTTCTTCAACCGGACGCGGAAGGCCGTCTACGACGAGATCCGCGGGGAGATGGCCGAGCCGGACGTCGTCGCGCGGCTGAACGATGTCGGCGGGCTGGTCGCCGGGAACCTCGCAGGCAAGTCCATCGCCGCGTGCCGGGACCTCGAG
The DNA here is from genome assembly GCA_016873715.1 of Lentisphaerota bacterium. Lineage (GTDB taxonomy): Bacteria > Verrucomicrobiota > Kiritimatiellia > PWTM01 > PWTM01 > VGWF01. Next base: position 2,518 of record VGWF01000177.1, read on the forward strand.
GGGCGCTTCACGGCGTGGGCCGAGCGCCTGAAGCCGCCGGAGGACGGCGGCGGGGGCGGCGGCGGGGGCGGCGGCCAGCAGCCGCAGGTCGACCCGGAGGTCCTGTTCGGCCTGATGCGCGCGCGCGTCCGCCAGGAGAGCCTGCGCGAGGCCACGCGCGAGGTGGACGCGGTGCGCGAGGGCAACGAGCGCCACCGCGAGGACGCCGGGCGGCTCGCCGACCGGCAGAACGAGATCGAGGGCGACCTTCGCAAGCTCAACGAGCGCGTGAAGCAGGAGAACGTCCGCCGGTTCATGGAGGCGATCGAGCACGAGATGGTCGTCTCGCAGGCGACGCTGCGCGGGCCGCAGACCGACGCCGAGGCCGTGGCGATCCAGACGGGGATCATCGAGGCGATCGCCGAGGCGCTCGAGGCGGGATCGAAGGGGCAGTCCGGCGGCGAGTCGTCGCCGGAGGCGATGGAGGCTCTCGCGAGGATGATGCAGATGATGCAGGGGCAGCAGGGCGGGGGCAGCCTGGCCGGCGGGACGACGTCCCGCGCGAATTCGTCGCAGACCGGCCCCGGCCAGGGCGGCGCCGGCGAGGAGCGCACGACCGGCCGCGGCGCGGGTCCCGACGCCTCGCGCCTGCCCGAGGAGTTCCGCGATGCGATGCAGGGGTACTTCCATGCGATCGAGAATCCGCGCTAGCCGTCTCGCCGCGCTCGCCGTCGCGCTGGCCGCCGCCCTTCCGGGCGCGGCGGGGGCGCAGGGCTTCGGCGCGATCCACGGCGACCCGATCCCGCCGGAGATCGACGCCGTCTACGTGCGCGGCCTGCAGTTCCTCGCCCGGACCCAGGCCGCGGCGGGCACGTGGGACGACCGCACCGGCGAGGGCGGTCCCGGGGTGGTCGGCCTCGCGGTGCTCGCGATGCTCGCCCACGGCGACGATCCCGTGCACGGGCCCTGGGCCGCCGCGATCAGCCGGGGCCTGAGCCACATCCTCGGCGCGCAGCGGTCGGACAACGGCTACATCGGCTCGTCGATGTACCACCACGGCTTCGCGACGCTCGCGCTGGCCGAGGCCTACGGCATGGTGCCCGACCCGCGCCTGGGCCCGGCGCTCAAGAAGGCGGCGGACCTGATCCTCACCTCGCAGGCGATGAACCCGACGCACGCGTGGCGCTACTCGCCCGAGTCGCGCGACGCCGACACGACCGTCAGCGGCGCGCAGTTCGTCGCGCTCGTCGCCGTGCGCAACGCCGGCATCTCGGTCCCCGACCGCGCGCTGCTGCAGGCCCTCGAGTTCTACCAGGAGTGCCAGGCGGCGGACGGCAACATCGGCTACACCGGCAACGAGGGCGGCGGGAGCAGCGCGCGCAACGCCATCGCCGTCACCGTCGCCGCGCTCGCCCGCGAGAAGGAGTCGCGCCTGTTCAAGAAGACCTTCCGCGCGCTGGTCAACGGCGGCGAGCAGGACGCCGGCGGCTACTTCTTCTACTACCTCTACTACGCCGCCCAGGCCTACTTCCACGCCGACATGCAGCTCTGGCGGGCGTGGAACACGCGCAACCTGGCGCGGCTGGTCGAGAGCCAGGGCGCGGACGGGAGCTGGACGGGGCCGAACGGACGCGTCTTCTGCACGAGCGCCGCCCTGCTGTCGCTGGCGTTGAACTACCGGTTCCTGCCGATCTACGAACGATAGGAGTGCCTGCATGAATCCGCGATGGATGATCGTGTCCGGAGTGCTGGTCCTTGCCGCCGCGCGCTTCGCGGCCGCGGCGATCGTGGTCGGTCCGCCCGAGGCGCCGCCGTCGGCGGCGGGCGGGGGGACCGCGACGTCCGCCGCGGTCCCGTCGTCGCCGCTCGAGCCGGGCGGCGACCGGCTGACGCTGCTCAAGGGCGACTGGCTGCGCGGCGAACTGGTCTCGATCGACGCGGCGGGCGGGCGCGTCCTCTGGCGCCACCCCGAGGTCCGCGAGCCGGTCGCGTTCTCGGCGAAGGCGGTCGGCGAGATCCGCCTCGGCGCGCGCGAGGGGGCCGCGCCGGCCCGCGGGTCCGGCGTCGTGCGGCTGACCAACGGCGACGAACTGGCGGGCGACATCGTCGCGGTCGACCCGACGAACCTCGTGCTCGCGACCTCGGCCGCCGGCGCCCTCGCGCTGCAGCGGAGCATGGTCGCCGAGATCCGGCCCGGCGCGGGCGCGATGTCGGTGCTCTACGAGGGGCCGAAGTCCCTCGACGAATGGAAGCTCCGCGGCGGCGACCGCACCCGGATGTGGGAGCTGAAGGACGGCGTCCTCTCGCCGCTCGTGCCCGTCCCCCTCGGCCGCTCGATCGACACGATGCCCGACTCCGTGCGGATCGACTTCACCGTCGAGTGGCGGCAGCCGGGGATCTACTTCAGCTTCTGGTTCTTCCACGAGAAGCCCGACGAGCCGCAGGGCGAGGCCTACATGCTCAACATCATCAGCGGGCAGCGCGTCGACCTCAACCGCCTGCGCTCGACGGGCGGCTCGCAGAACCTCGGGTCGGCCGAGTTCGCCGAGGGCTCGCAGCAGCGCGGGACCGCGCGGATCTCGCTGCTGGCCGACCGCGCGAAGGGCACCATCGTGCTGCTGCTGAACGGCAGGATGCTCCGGCAGTGGAAGGACACCCGCGAGTTCAAGGGCGGGGGGAAGTCCATCACCTTCATGCCGCAGGGCGGCCGCGAGCTGCGCATCTCCGAGATCCGCGTCTCGAAGTGGAACGGCATCGTGCCGCAGGGCGCCGAGGTCGCGACGGACACGCCGGACGACGCGGTCGTGCTGACCAACGGCGACGTGATGTCCGGCACGCTGCTCGAGATCGCGGGCGGGCAGGCGGTGGTCAAGACGCCGTTCGCGGAACTGAAGATCCCGCTCGACCGCATCACGCAGATCTCGATGGCCGGGGCGAAGGCCGTGCGCGCGCGGCGCAAGGCGGGGGACGTGCGCGCCTCGTTCCCGGGCGGCGGGAGCGTGACGGTGGACCTCGCGTCGCTCGCCGGCGGGCGCCTCCAGGGCGCGAGCGAGAACTTCGGAACGGCCGCGTGGCCGCTGTCGTCGTTCGAGCGGATCGAGATGAACATCTACGCGGAGAAGCCGGCGGCCCCGGATGAGCCCTGACGGTACCATCGCGCCCCGCCGCGCCGCGGGGGCCGTCCTGGCGGCCGCGGTCGCGTGCGCCGCGGCGTCGCGCGCGGCGGATCCCGCCGCCGGCCCGCCGCCGGTGCGCCGGATCGCGGCGCCGCCGGCGGTGCGCGTCCTCGTGCCCGCGGCCCGGTTCAAGTTCGAAGTCCGCGAGTCCGTCGGCTTCGACCTCGACGCCGCGACGCTGGGCGCGCTGTCGATCGCGGACGTCACGGCGCGGCTCGGCACGCAGCCGGCCGGCGTCGCGCTGCCGTTCGACGGCCCGGGCGGCGGCTCGCTGACGGTCCACTTCAGCGCCGAGGCGCGGCGGCTGAGCGTGCGCCTCGCCGGCGGGGCGGAGCTGGCGTCGATCGAGGCCGACCCGCCCGGGCGCCCGCTGCGGCTGTGCCTGCGGCAGCGCGACCAGGCGGCGCTCTTCGTCGTGCCGCCCGCGGGCGGACCGGCGCCGCTGGTGTGGTCGGGCCGCGTCGATTACCGGATCCTGCTGCCGGAGGCGGACCAGTACACGCTGTGCCGCGACCTGCGCGCGACGATGGGATCGCGGACGCTGAAGCCCTCGGACGTGCGGGAGGGCATCCTGCTCGACAGCCTCGACGAGGCCGCGCCGGTCCGCATCGAGGGAGTCTCGCCGGGGGGCGCGCCGTTCGTCCACGAGGTTCCGATCGAACCGAGGGCGCTCGAGGACCGCGTCGACCGCGCCGTGGCCGAACTGGTCCGCACGCTGCAGACAGGCGCCGCCGCGCCCGGGGAGGCCGCGCGTGCCGCCCCGTGACGCCCGGATCCTCGCCGCCTGCGCGCTGGTCGCGCACGCCGCCTGCGCCGCGCCCGCCCCCGCGGACCTGCGGAGGATCGCGGTCGAGGCGCCCCGCGGCGAGGCCGCCCGGGCCGCGCGGGAGTGGGACCGGCTGCGCTGGACGGCGGCCGGCGTGGAGGCGAAGGACGTGGCCCCGCTGCTGGGCTCGTTCGGCGATCCGGCGACGCGCGGCGCGTGGGACTCGTTCGTCGCCCTGCACGGGGCGTCGACGATCCGCGTGATCGCCGCGATGGCCGACACCGCGGGCCAGCAGGAGAACGTGCCCCGGGCGCTCGCGGTGCTGCTGGGGGCGGTGCCCGCGCGGGACCTGGCCGCGGAGATCGCGGACGAGGCCTCCGGCGCGGCGCGGCGGAAGGTCCGCGCGCTGCTCGCCGAGGTCGCCGGCCGGATTCCCGACGCGGCGCTCCTCGGGCGGATCTGCGAGGTGCTGCTGCTGTTGTGGTGGTACGAGGACGTGCCGGACGTGGCAATCCGCGGATGGACGCTGACGCAGGACGAGGCCTTCGTCCGGCTCGCCGCCGCGGCGGTGCGGCGCGGCGGGCTGGAGGCGTCGGCCGGAACGGCGGTCCGCCGGCTGGCGGGCGGGCGCGACAAGGCGACGCGCGGCGCGGAGCTGGTGTTCTGGACCCGGCTCGCGCGGGAGACCGGCGCGGCGGACGCGGTGCGTGGAAGCCTGCGACCGGCGGACCTGGAACGCCTCTCGGCCGGCGAGGCCGACTCCGTGGCGGACGACTGGATGACGATGGGCCTCGGCGACGAACTCGAGGCGCTCCTCGCGTCGGCCGCGTCGCCGGTCCTGCTCTACCTGCGATCGCGCGTCCGCGCCGCCGCCGGGCGGGCGGAGGCCGCGGCGGGCGACGCCGGCGCGGCGGTCGCGCGGCTCTCCGTCGGCGAGGCGATCAACCAGCAGGCCGCGTTCGAGCTGGCCGAGATCATGGAACGGCGCGGCGACGCGGAGACGGCGTACCGCGTGTGGACGGCGATCGTCGAGCGGCCGCCCGGGGGCGCCGTGCAGGACGCCAACGCGCTGCTGCGCCTGGCGCGCCGAGCCGAGCTGGCCGGGGATCTCCGCAAGGCGCTCTCGCTCTGCGAGCAGGCCCTCCGCATCGGCCGGGACCTCGGGTCCGGCACCGGGCTGTCGGGCCCGGGCGGCAGCCGCGGCACGGAGTGGCTCATGCGCGCCATCCTCGACCTCAAGCGCCGCGTGCCGGCCGCGTATCCCGCCCCCGCCCCCTGATCCGCCGCGGGGCGCGGGGGAGTCGCTCTCCGGTTCCACCTCGGCCCCCGTCTCCCTCCTCCCGTTCCGCCGATTCGGGGAGGGCCGACGCCTCTTCCTTGCGGTAGTGTCACCGTCCGGTCGGCGGGGCGCGGAGTGGCTGGTGGACGCTGGAGCCCTTGCGGTTGCGGGGGTGCGACGCGCACCAGGCCGGCCGGATCGCGCGGGATCCCGCCCCGCCTGCGGCGTTGCCGAAGGGGGCGCGGACAC
>VGWF01000178.1 GCA_016873715.1 Lentisphaerota bacterium
ATCCTATCGCTTGTCGACGAATTGAAAACAGGGAAAGTGACGCGGCGGCGCAGAGCCGATCCCGTGGGCTGCAATTCCACCGGCTCGGGCTGGCCGGTCTTGTTGTTGTGCAACGCGCCGTTCAAGCGCCCGGGGGCGGTGCTCCACGGATTGCCGGCAGGAGCAGCCCGGACGACTTGAAAGTCCACGCTCCGCGCTTCCACGGCGCAATCCCAGAACGCGCCATGCTTCGGTGCGGCACTGTACCTGAAAGGGAATCGCTTCGCGGGCGGTGCGGGCACCCTGCTTCGCCCTGCGGGCTTCGCAGGGCGGGCGCGCCTGTCGGGAGCGGCCTGAAGCCGCGCGTTCATGGCGCGCAGGCTGCACGAGGGCCTACGCGAAGACAAGAACGAACCGGACGCGAGCCCTCGGCGTCGCGGCCGAAGCCTCCCGGCCCGTATCGCCCTCTATGCCCGCGTAGTCCACACCGCCGGTCGTTGCGGTGCCGCCACCGACGACGGGCACGTCCAGGGTGTCAGTGGATGGCTGGGATTTGCTTTCCGCAGCGCTTGAGTGCGTCGCCATCGCCGCGCCCACGGTGGCCGTGGCGATGCGGGTGGCGGTGTGGCGACGCGAGACGCGTGACTTCAAGTCGGTGGATACCGCTGGTCTATCCGTGAGACAGCGTTGTTTCTCTTGTTGTTCGGGCTTCGTGGATGAGTTTCCTCATTGCGTTCATTCGAGTTGTTCACACTTCGGTTGTCTTCATTTCAGGATTATCCGCGCCGTGTGTTTGCCGACCTTGATCTGGGTCTCCTTGAGCGAACGGACCGGCCTGCCGCCGACCACAAGCCCCTCGATGGTGAGGTCCTCGACCCTCACGTCGGGGCTCCAGCCATCAATGATCCCGGTGGCAACGGGCGTGTGGAGGTTCCGAATCGTGACATGGGAGAGCACGCTGCCGATCGGCGGTCGCAGTTGGAAGAGCGTCTTGGCGCGCTCCACGTATATGTTCTCAAACAGGATATTGCGGGTCGGTGCCTGCTTCTTGGCGAAGGTGTAGGTGTCCGGCCGGTGCTCGTGGGGCGACAGGAACACGGGGGAACCCGTGGTCAGGACATCGATGTTGCGGAAGGTCACATCGTGGGTGCCGCCGGTCTGTTCGCCCCCGATATTGATGATCTTGAAGGGATTACCCCATTTGTGGTGCCAGATCACGGAGTCTTCGATGATGGCTCCGGCTCCGGTGCCCTCGGGCAGCAGCGCGTCGTCGTTGGTCATCACGAAACAGTCCCGGCAGGTTGAGCCCGGCCCGACCCTGACCCCGTCGGTATTGCCATAGAACGAGATGATCTTGAGGTTCTTGAACGTCGAATTGTGGTTACCGAATCCCATGTTCCAGTGGACGCTGTCGAGCAGGATGCACCCTTCGATCCGCCCCGAATACAGACCCCGTTCCCAAGCGGTGATGCCGCGTCCCCAACCTTTGCCGCGCGCAATGAACTCATTGTCGCCGCCGTAGATGATGCCGCGGCCGCGCAGCGTGAAGTTCTTCAGCGGCCCATCCTCCTTGGGTTTGCGCAGTGTGCCTTTGACCACGGCTCCGCCGTCGATGTAGATCGTCTCGCCGTCACGGATCGGGCGCTGGAACCCGATGTCATGGATGCCGGGGCCGAAGCGCGTCACGTCCGGCCCCGTCGGGATGTCCGTGTCGGGCGCATCCGCGAGGATGACGAGCGGATGGAGTTCCTCGTCGCTGGTCTTGAGCACGATCTTCCGCGGCTGGTCCATCGTGAAGCGGACACGCCCATCACTGACACCGGCCTTGATGCCCAAGCGTTCCGGATGGAGGCTGGCATGGGAGATGCCTTTCCCGTCCGGAGACGAGACATCCACGGTCACGGCCTCGTTGGTGAACGAGAAGTAACAGAACTGCGCATCGGTGATGTAGCCTTTGGGGATATCCCGCCCATCGACATCCTTGCCGGTGCGGTTGTTCGAGGCATATACCGTCGTCCGTTTGCCGTTCACGGTCACGGCATAGCGCTCCGACTTGCGGAGATTCTGGAAGCCGCCCAGATCGCCGGGATCGGGATAGATGACGACTTCGGCCTTGAGCGCGGTCGCTAGGAGCAGGAGTGCGAGAAGGAGGTGCGGATGCTTCATTTGGCTTTCTGCTTCTTAGCGCTGTGCTTCTCTTCCGACGGCGAACGGTAGTTGTCGAAAACATCGCCCTTGCCGAGGACGCGCGGGTCGTCCTGTCTTTTCAGTTCGTCGAAAAGGGTCGCGCGCAAGGCTGTCCGCTTTGCGGCGTGTTCCGCCACGTTTGCCAGGTTGTTGATACAGTCGGGATCCTTGGCCAGATTGAAGAGCTCCTCCGGCGGGCGCTTTCCGAAGGACATCTGCCAGAAGCGGTCGTCCTGGCCGAGTTGATCGATGAGCGTCTTCGTCGGGCTGGCGTCAGTGTCTCTCAGTCCGAGTTCAGGATTTCCACAGGGCCAGCGGTCCGGGGCGAAATTGTGGATGTAGAACCAATCGCCCTCGCGGATGGCGCGCGAGGGATAGCCAAGGCCGGCGGGCGTTCCCGGTCGCGCCAGCACGTCGTTTCGCTCGCGGCCGAGGATCACCGAACTGCGCGACGGATCGGGCTCCGCGCGCAGCAGGCTGGCGAAGCTGCGGCCGGTGATCGGCGACATGCCCGCCTTCGCGCCGTCCACGTTCAGCAGTTCAAGAAAGGTCGGCGCGAAATCGATGAAGCTGACGAACTCGGTGGCCCGGCGACCGGGCTTGGCAATGCCCGCCGGCCAGCAGGCGATCAGAGGCAGACGGGTCGAGATGTCGTAGGTGTGTCCCTTCGACCTCGGAAAGGGCATGCCGTTGTCCGACGTGACAATCACCAGCGTGTTGGATGCCTCACCGCTGGCGTCCAGTACCTGAAGCAGCTCGCCGACCTCCGCGTCGAAGGCCTCCATTTCGACCGCATAATCCAGCATGTCTTTCCGGACCGTTTCGTTGTCCGGCCAGAAACCCGGCACGCGGGCGATATCCCCGATCTTCTTGCCCGCCTGGATTCCTGAATCCGGTTTGTACCCGCGATGCGGATTTGGGCTGCCGAACCAGTAGAAGAACGGCGCGCCCGCAGTGCGCTTCTTGAGCATCTCGGCAAAGCCTATGCCGGGATTCTTCTTCCCGTCGGCGGTCTGACGGAAGCCGAACGAACGCTCTTTGCCGTCGGCGGTCACGGCGGACCCGGGCCCCCAGACCTTTCCCTGCTTGGCCACGGTGATGCCCGCCTCGTTCAGCACCTCGCTGAAGGCCTTGAACTTCACGGGGAAATACGGCACGTGATTCCCCGCCTCCTCAAGCTGCCACGGGTTGCGCCCGGTCAGGATAGCGGCGCGCGACGGCGCGCACTTGGCGGTCGGCGTGTAGGCGTTGTCGAACACCACGCCGTTGCGGGCCAGCCGGTCGATGTTCGGCGTCTTCACCCACGAGCATCCATGGGACTGGCCAAAATGGGGCGATGCGTCGTCCGCGATGATGAACAGGATGTTGGGCTTTTGCGGCGGCTTCTCGGCGGCGTGGAGCGGAGCCAGCGGCACGAGCAGCAGGGCGGCGAGGAGGACGCGGGCAGCCGATTTCTTCATCGTGGACCATCCGTTGGTTTCGATTTGATCTTCTTCGGTGCGACCGGTCGCGGACAAGCCAGCCGCGGCGGCGGAGTTTCGGAGGAAACGGCGTCGGGTGGAGGGCTTCATGGCTTCTCCGATGGGTTGGGCGCAGTGGAAGTCAGCTCAAGCACGCGCTTGGCGCAGGCATCGGCCAGCAGACCGGTGTCTAGATGGATCACCTGGTGGGGCCCGTGCATTTCGAGAACCTCACCGAGTTGCTTGTTGTAGCTGGCAGACTGGCAAAGTGGAGTCACCCAGGCATCCACGCAGGCCTTGCCTTCGTGGGCCTTGATGGTGGGCTTGAGGTGCCCGTTGAAGGCCGCGACGAAGCTCCGCAATGCGCCCGGTTCCAACACCGGCAACAACCGGCCCGTCGTCGCACCAGGCCGGGCCCCGTCGTCCTCGGGCGCGATCACCTGCACCGGCCCGAACAGCCCCGACCGCATCAGCGGCGGCATGTTGGTGTAGACCGGCCGGGTCGCGCCGCGCGGAACACGGCCATATCCGCTGTCGGAGGTCGGATCGGTCTGGATGCGGTCGAGGTTGCTGCGCGTGAAACGGTCCGTCTCGGGCAGCAGCGAATCCGCGTTCAACCGGTTGGCCCAGAGATTGGCGACGCGAATCTCCAGCTCATTCGGGCCGGCGCGGGCGGCCCCGGAAATCTCGATCCGATAGGGCGGCAGCCACGACAGACCCAGCGGCTTGCCGTTGAGGGTGACTTCGGCGATTTCGGCCAGGTCGCCCAGTTGCAGGAACAGCCGCTTCTTGTTCGCCAGCGCTTCCGACAACTCGAACGACTTCCGGTAGGTGGCGATGCCCGAGAAGGAGCGGATCCCTTCGTCGGCGGACTCGGTCCAGCTTTGCAGCTTCCCGAAGCGCACCGCGTGCGGCGCGCCCCAGCCCTCGGGGAACTCGACCTGCCACGGCCCGTCCAGGGTCAAGGATTCGGGCGCCGCCGCGGCCTTGAAGGTATCGCGGGCGAGCGAATCGAGATCATCGCCGCCGCCGCCCTCGCGAAACACGACGAACACCGACCCAAGGGGGCCCAGTTCCACGGGCAGCTCGGTGTAACCCCCGGCGACGGCTTTCCATCCGCGGCAAACGCTGCGGCGGCCCGAATCGGGCCACCAGAACTCGGGCGTCTGCCCTTTGGCCTCCGCCGCGACCCGGAAGCGGCAGTTCAGTGCCTGCGGCGACCGCGTCTGGTTGCGGACGAAGTAGAACTCGTCATCGGCGGTCTTTCGATGGACGAAATCCAGCGGACCGAGGTCCGGTTCGCCGCGCCCCGCGATTTCAAAATCCGGGCCGACGCCGATTTCCCGCAGCGCCTTGGTTCGATCGAGGGCGATCACCAAGCGGCCGCGGCCCATCGACCGGACTTGGACCGCTGCCCCGCCCGGTTCGTCCGCGCCCCAGAGTGCTTCGCTGAGCTGTCTGACCCGCTGGTTCTCCGTCTCGGAGCTGCGCAGGCCCGGGGCGCGCGTCGGCCGCTGGTGGCCGATCACCGTTGCCCCGTCGGCCACGAGCGCGCGGATCTTCGCGATGACTTCGGACGGAATATGATCCTGCTCCGGCAGCACCAGCGCGGCATAGCTCATCCCGTCCGGCAGCACGATCCGGCCGCTCTCCACGCGCATACGATGGAGAATCACGTCCGATGAACAGATGTCGAAATCGTTCTGCGGCGTGAGACCGTCCAGCAGCGGCCGGGTCTCCACGTTGCACAGCGGCGGGAAGAAGTTCGGCGCCTGGTCGCCGTAGTAATAGCAGACATCCGCCACGGCCCAGCCTTGCCGGAGCATGTAGGAGCAGCGGGCGAGGTAGTCCATGAGCCCGCGCACCATCGGCCACCAGGTCGCGCGCGGGTTGATGTCCGTGCCGGCGTGATAGGCCCAGCCGGGCAGCCCCGCCTCGGGCGGCGAACTGGCCAGGGTGTGCCCTGAGAAACAGTTCAGACCCTCGCACAGGGCGCGGTCGGCCAGTTCCTTGTGATTCAGCGGCCCATCCACCCATCGCCGCCAGGTGGTGAAGGACTCCGCATCCACCAGCCGCTTGTCGTAGACATGCGCCGCGGCGGCGATCTCCTTGACCAGGAAGATCCCGCGATGGCGGATCCAGAACTCGCCGCGCGGAATGTCCACCGCGCCGAGCGCCTTGATGCCGTCCACCGGATTGGAATCCCAGATCGGCGGTCCCGGCCCGCCGGATTCGGCGATGAGCTGCACGCCATGGGAGTGAAGGACCTCGCGACCCGTGGCGTAGTGCGACTCGATCAGCCGGTCGCTCACGAACTTCCGCCAATCGTAGAGAAACCGCTCCTGGGCGTCCTGATCGGCCAGTTTCCAGCCGGCCAGCAGCGGCAGGAACCGGATCACCGGGTAGCCGGCGTGGCGCTCGAACGCCTCGGCCATCGCTTCCGTCCAGGGCGTGAAGCCGTCGAGTTCCATGCTGTCGAACTCCATCGCCTTGAAGCAGGTCCCTGCAAACGAATCGCGACCCAGCTCCGTGAGAATCGTGCGGACGACATGGTGGAGGTGAAACTCGGTGGCGCGCGGGTCGAAGAAGTCGATCATGGGACCGCCGGAACGCGGACTCGGCACGATCAACTGCTGCCCGTGATTCGAACAGACGAAGCGCAGGATGGCCCACTCCCCCGCCGGCGCCTCCCACTGCAACTTGCCGTCAGCGCCGACGCGCCTCGTCAGGTCAACGACCTCATCGGCACGGGCGATGAGGTTTGACTTGCTGTTCGGCACGGCCAGCACGGCCACCTCGCGAAGGTAGACGGGTTGGCCTGCCGCATCCCGGGGACAACTTCTGGGCAACTCGGGCAGGGGCAGTGCCTCGTGGAACGTGGCGGGCCCGGTGACCTTGGTGACGGACTGATAGAGCCCCTTGCCGGCGTACTCCGGCGTGATCCAACTGCCGCCTGCATTCCACCCGCTCGATGCAACCAAACCCAGTTCCATCCCGAGTCGGTCGGCCTCGCGAATCGCATGGACAATCAACCGGGTGGATTCCGGCCCGAGAAACTCAGGCCCGGCGGGCACGCGTTTGTCCGGATCCGCATGCGCCGCCACGTCCCAAATCTCGCCGCCCCGCATCCCGCCCTGTTTCATCGCCTCCAGGTCGCGGGTGATCTGTTCCGCGGTGATCGAGCCGTTGAGCCAGGCCCAGAAACAGCCCGGCCGGGTCTGGAGCGGCGGCGCGGCGAACAGGGCGGGCGAGAGCCGGTCGTCCGCCCGGCTGCCGCCGGCGCCTCCCGGAGACGGCGCGGACGGGCCCGAAAGCGCAGCGCAAACCGGCGCGAGCCACGCCGCCAGCAGCAGCGCGCAGAGGCGCGGGTCGGGATATCGTTCGCGCATCATGTGCCTTCCTCCGCTTTGTCGCCGGGCTTCGAGGGCGTGAAGCATTCGCCTTTCCGCAGGAGCACGGGCGTCCCGGGGAGGCATCCATCGGGTCCAGGCCGGCGGCGACGGTCCGCATGGAGGCGGAGATTCATGGCTCCGCCTGATCACGCCCTGGCTTCTTTTCGTATTCTGCCTTCAGTTGCTTGAGGACCTCGGGCACCAGGTCCTTCCGTTCGCGGTGTTCGAAGGCTTCGGCGAAGGGATCGCCGGTGCGGCGCATGAGGGCGAGGAGCTCCTTGCGCACCGACTCGATCTCGGCCTGCCGCGCCGGGTCGCCGATGAGGTTCCTGCGTTCGCACCGGTCGTTGGTCAGGTCGTAGAACTCCTCGGGGACGCGGCGCAGGTAGAAGTCGGTGCGCGCCCGAACGGCCGGGTTGGTGGTGGCGGCCGCGACCATGGCCTTCCACGTCAGGCCGGACATGTTCTCGGTGCGGTATTCCCGCGTGCCGTCGCTCCACGCATTCCAGATGTAGGCGCGGTCCCGGGTGCGGAGGCTGCGCATCGGCAGCCAGTTGTTGCCGAAGGCGGCGTTGTAGAACGTGAAGACGCGGTCCCAGCCGGCCATCGTCTCGCCCTTCACCGCCGGCAGGAACGAACGGCCGTCGATGCCGGGGAGGGGCGGCAGCCCGGCGGCGTCGAGCAGCGTGGGCGCGAAGTCGAGGGTCGAGACCAAGTGGTGCGTATCCAAGCTGCCGGGCCGGGTCACGCCGGGCCAGCGGATGAGCAGCGCGCCGCGCGAGCTGTTCTCGTAGTCGTTCGACTTCGCGAAGGGGAAGGACATTCCATGGTCCCCGGCATAGACGATGACCAGTGTGTCGTCAGCGAAGCCTTCCTCCCGGAGCACGTGGAGCACCGCGCCCAGGGCGT
>VGWF01000179.1 GCA_016873715.1 Lentisphaerota bacterium
CAGGGCCCCGGCCTCGGCGCGGGCGGCGGCGTCGGGACCGGGCGCGGGGTCCAGGCCCTGGAGCAGGCATCGCACGTAAAGCCCGGTTCCACCCGCGACGATCCACGCGGCGCCGGGCGCCCCGCGGACGGCATCCGTCGCGCGGTCGAGGTAGGCGGCTACGCTGAATCCCCCGTCCGGCGCGACGAGGTCGACGCCGGCGTAGCCGAAGGCGGCCCGGTCCGCCGCGGGCGGCTTCGCCGTGCCGATGTCCATGCCGCGGTAGACGAGCATTGAGTCGGCCGAGAGGACGCGCGCGCCGAGGTGCCGGGCCAGCCGGTGGGCGACCTCGGTCTTGCCCGAGGCGGTCGGCCCCACCAGGACGAACGCCCGCGGTGCGGCGGGGTCAGGCACGGTCGCCGGTTCCGGCTTCATCCGAACCCGCCTTCGGGGCGGCGACCGCGGCCTCCGCCCGCCGAACCTTGGCCGCCTTCCGTTCCTCGAGGAAGGACGAGGCAATGTAGATCGCGACCCCGATCGTGATGCCCGAGTCGGCCACGTTGAAGGACGGAAAGGCGTAGCTGCCGAACCGGAAGTCGAGGAAATCGGTGACGTAGCCGAGCCGCACGCGGTCGAAGAGGTTCCCCAGGATGCCGCCGGCCAGCAGGCCCAGCGCGATCCGGTGAGCGAGGGTATCGCGGAGGAACGAGCGCCGGAAGACGACCATCACGACCAGCATCGCCGCGGAGAAGACGCTCAGCCATGCGTTGGCGCCGCCGAACATGCCCCAGGCCGCGCCCGTGTTGCGGACGTAGGTCAGGTTGAAGAAGCCCTCGATGACCGGACGGAGTTCGTGAAGGCCGAACGCCGCGCGGACCCATTCCTTCGTCCATTGGTCCGCGACCGCCACGACGATCGCGACTGCGAGGGCCAGCATCGGCGCCTCCCGGCTAGAACTCCTGCGACGACGAGGACTGTCCCTGGGACGGCGACGAGACGAACGGACGGAAACGCTTGCGGTTCTTCTCCATCTGTTCCTGCGCCTCGCGCGAGTACCGGGCGTACGGAAGGACCTTGAGCCGCTCGACCTCGATCGGCTGCCCGGTCAGCTCGCAGACCCCGTAGGTTCCGTTGTCGACGCGGTGCAGCGCGTCGTCGATCTCGTAGAGAACCTCCTGCTCGTTGCTGACGAGCGAGAGCGCGAACTCGCGGTCGAAGTTGTCCGTCCCCTGGTCGGCCATGTGCATGCCGTAGTTGGACAGATCGCCCGACGCCTCGCGCTGCGAGTGGTTGAGATTCTCACCCGCCAGGAAGGAGATCTCGTCCACGATGCGGTCGCGCAAGTTGAGCAGCAGTTTCCGGAAGAACTCCAAATCCTTCTTGCCCATGGGCTTGATCTTGATCTCGACCGCCTTCGGGGCCGGGGCGGCGGACGGCCGGGCCGGGGCAGCCGGGCGGGGCGCCTTCACCTTGGCGGGTTTGGCCGATCGGGGGGCGGGACGGGGCACGGCTTTCTTCTTGGCGACGGCGGGGCGGCTCGCCTTCCGCGGGGCGGGCTTCGGACGTTGGACGGCCTTCCGGGGAGAGGGCTTCGCGCGCTGGACGGCCTTCCGGGGGGCGGACTTAGGGCGTTGGACGGACTTCCGGGGAGCGGCCTTGGCGGCCGGCTTCGCCTTTTTCGACTTCGCGGTCTTCTTCTTCGATGCCATCCCGTGCCTCCGCCGTTGACGACCGGGCCGCGTGCCCGCCCGAAAAAAGGCGCGAATGTGTACCCCATCCGTTCAAGGTTGTCAATTGAAGACGCGACCGAAATCGCGGACCTGCGGGACGGGGACGCCGCCGGGCATGTCCATCCGCGGCTTGGCGTTCAGCGCGTCGCGTCCCGCGGCGATGGCATCGAACATCGCCCGCCAGACGGGGTCGTTGGTCGACGCGAACACGGGGGGGCGCGCTCCCTTCCGCGGCCGGGCCAGACCGAGGCCGCCGGCGTCGGTCGCGAGGTGCGCGGCGAGGAGGCGGCTGTTCTCCGGACGCGTCAGGTTGACCCACGCATTCATCGGCTCGGGCCAGGTCCGGCGGCCGCCGTCGTGGCACCCCGCGCAGTGCCGGTCGAACCCATCCGCCAGGGCCGCGAACCACGGCTCGGGCTCGAGGGGGCCGCGCCCGGGGCCCACCACGCGGAACCACGGGTCCCGGCCGCCGGTCGTGTGGGGCCGGGACATGTCCCACGTTCCGTAGTACTGGATGTTCGAATCGATCCACGTCCAGACGCGCCGCCGGCTGTCGTCGTCGAGGGCGACGCCATGGTGGTTGGTTTCGATGAGCGTTCGCAGGCGGCTGACCCACGACCCGCTCGCAAGCGCGGGGAACACGCCGGTCGGGCCGGGATTGATGTAGTAGTGCTCGACCATGCCGCGGCGGACGAGGTGGTCGTAGGACATGTTGAAGAAGCGGGTCTTGTCGCCGCTCATGTCGACTCCTGCCGCCGGCGTCCGGCCGGAGTGGCAGGCGGTGCAGTGGCGGTCCCAGACGGGCTGCACGTGGCGCACGTAGTCGAACGGCCCGGCGCCCCATGGCGGGGGCGCGATCGCATCCGGCTCCCGCGCGGCAACGGGCGGCCCCGCCCGCGCGGCGGCCGGCGCGGCGCCCTGCCGCGGCTCGTGGCACCCGACGCAGGACGTCCGCTCGCCCGTCGTGACCTGGGTGACCGAGCCCATCCGCCGGATCTCCCGGCCGGAGGCATCCAGCGCGATGAAGTAGATCTCGCAGTTGGACGGCACCCGGAAGAAGGCCGAGCCGTCGGCATGCACGGGCACCTCGCCCAGGTTCTCCTTCACGTAGTAGCTGCCGTAGCCGATCAGCGGATAGTGGTCGTGGAAGCGCGGCCCCTCGGTGTTCCATTTCTTCGGCTGCACGCGCACGACGCGCAGCGCGACGACCTGTCCGCGGCGCACGCCCTGCTCCTCGAGGCCCCGGTAGACGTCCTCGACGTAGCAGGTCCCCTCCCCCGGCTCCCGCGGCGCCCGCTCGGGGAGGCCGGGCGGCTCGGGCCGCGGCGCCAGCGGCACGGCGGCGAAGTGGCCGGCATCCGCGGACGCCAGCAGCGGGAACCGCACCCCGTTGGTGAAGGCCACGCAGAGGCGGAAGGGCGACGCGTTCCCGCCCGCGGCGTTACCGACGGAGACGAGGAATCGCCGGCCGTCGACGGGCCACGGGTCGGCGGCGGCCTGCGGGAAGTACCGGTCGCCGGGCTGCCAGTTGGTGTCGCGCCACGTCGCGCCGACGGTCGGGACGTAGGGCGTCTCGAACGTGGCCTTGGTCACCGCCGCCGGATCCTCGAACCGGCCGCGACGGTCGAGGACGGCGACGTCGCCGACGGGCGGATAGTGGTGCGCGGCCATGGTGAACATCACGCGGTCGGAGCCGGGAACGGGCTTCCCGCCGTAGAGCGAATTGGGCACGGTCAGGGTGTTGCCGAAGAACAGGCGGAGCTGCCGGCCGTCGATGCCGATCGTCCAGAGCCCCTGCCACGAGAAGATGTTCTTGTCCTGGTATTCCCAGCGGGTGCAGAGGATGCGGCCGTCGGGCAGGATCGACGGCGCGCTGGTGCACAGGGTGGTGAAGTCGATCCGGCGCAGGTCGCTCCCGTCGGCGTTGCACACGTGCAGCGCGGAGGCCAGGAAGTCCTGGCAGAGGGAGTAGGACTCGACGCGCGAGGAGCAGAAGACGATCAGCCCGCCGGGGCCGTAGACCGGATTGAAATCGTGCCAGGGGCCCGAGGTGACCTGGCGGAGGCCGGTGCCGTCCACGCCGATCTCCCACACGTGGAACGGGAGATCGGCCGACTCCTTGTGGCTGAAGAGCAGGCGCGCGGCGTCCCACGAGGGGCACAGATCCCATACGAAGCCCTTTTCCGATTCGAAGACCGTCCGCGGAGGCTCGTGCGGACGGGCGGGATCGAAGACGACGATGGCGGCCCCCTCCTCCGTACGCCGCGAGAACAGGGTCGCGTTCGTGCCGCGCAGGCCATGGCTCCGGCGGCGGACGCAGGCGATGCGAGGCAGTCCGCGGAGGGCCTCGGGGCGCAGGCGTTCCCACGCCTCCGCAAAGGCCTCCATCGGCGCGAGCAGGTCCGCCGGCGCGGCCGCCCCGGCCGGCGGCCGGGGACCACCCGCCCCCGGCGCCGGATGCATCGCTTCGAGCCGGGCGGTGGCGCCCCGCACCGCCGCAGCCCCATCCGCCTCCAGCCAGGCGTCCGATCGGGGCTGCAGCAGGGCCTCGAGGCTGGCGGTCCGATCCGGGTCGGCCACCACGGCGGGCCGGCGGGCCTCCCCGGCGGCGGTCCCCGCACGAACCCGCGCGGCCGCCGCGACGGCTGCCCGCACCCATTCGTCGCGGCCCGCGGACGCCTCCGGCGGCGCGGCGGCCCGGAGCGCCGGCGCGGCCGACACCAGCAGCGCGCATCCGAAGATCCTGGAGACCCGGCGCATGGCATCACGATACCCACGGGCCACGCCCGCGGGGAAGCCGAAACACGAACCGCATGTCCCGCCGGTCGGAGGCCCGGCCCGTTCCCGCGTTCGCGCGGGGAGCATCTCCGGTTCATTCACCTGCACACGCGGGCGCCTTCGTCATCGCTGCGCAGGACTGGAGATGCGCCCCTCCGACCCTCATCCCCCGCACGATCGGCGGCGGCCCCGCATCGTAGTCATCACGCTCCGCGTGATGACGATCCGGATTGCGGAGATGTCCTCACGCGGAGCGTGAGGACTACTTTACGCCCGCCCCCGACCATCATCCCGCGCACGATCGGCCGCGGCCCCGCATCGTAGTCGTCACGCTCCGCGTGATGACGATCCGGATTGCGGGGATGTCCTCACGCGGAGCGTGAGGACTACGTTGGCGCCCGCCCCCGGCCGTCACCCTGCGCAAGATCGGCCGCGGCCCCGCATGGTAGTCATCACGCTCCGCGTGATGACGATCCGGATTGCGGAGATGTCCTCACGCGGAGCGTGAGGACTACTTTGCGCCCGCCCCCGGCCATCATCCCGCGCACGATCGGCGGCGGCCCCGCATCGTAGTCATCACGCTCCGCGTGATGACGATCCGGATTGCGGAGATGTCCTCACGCGGAGCGTGAGGACTACGTTGGCACCCGCCCCCGGCCATCATCCCGCGCACGATCGGCGGCGGTCCCGCATCGTAGTCATCACGCTCCGCGTGATGACGATCCGGATTGCGGAGATGTCCTCACGCGGAGCGTGAGGACTACTTTGCGCCCGCCCCCGGCCGTCACCCTGCGCAGGAACCGGAGATGCGCCCGTTCGCGCGTCCTGCGATATCGCGTTCTTGACACAGGCACGCCCGCCCCCCACACTCCCGCGGTTTTCCAGCCGGGAGCGCTGGAAGCGAACCGACAACCGGGAGAGGCACGGCCATGCTAGTCCGAGAACTGATCGCGATCTTCCTTGCCGCTTTCGCCTCGTTGCTGTTCGAGGTCACCGTAGTCAAGATTTTCGAGTTCAGCCTCTGGGCGAACTACGCGTACCTGATGATCAGCACGGCAATGCTGGGCATCGGCATCAGCGGCATCGTGCTGACGCGGTGGCCGTCGTTCTCGAAGATCCCCGGCGAGCGCTTCCTGCCGTTCAACACGTTCGCCTGCGCGCTGACGATGGTCGGGGCCTTCTTCACCATCAACTCCGTCCCCGTGCACCTGCCCCAGGCGCCCGACGGCTGGTTCCGCGAGGCGATCAACGTCGCGGCGGTCTTCCTGGCGCTCGGCGCGCCCTATTTCTTCTTCGGCCTGCTGATCGGCTACATCTTCGACAACCGCGGCAAGGTGGCCGGCGTCTACTACGCCGCGGACCTGGTCGGCGCCGGCCTCGGCGCGCTGGCGATCGTCCCGCTCATCGCCCCGCTGGAGCCGCAGGGGCTCGTCCTCCTCTGCGCGGTGGTCACGGCGATGGCGGCGGTCCTCTTCCTCTACAGCGGCCCCGCCGTCTCCGCGCGGCTGCGGACCGTGACGACGGCCATCGTTGCGGTGGTCGTGGTCGCGGCCGTGTGGGAGACGCCGCGCCTGGCCGACCACGTTCCCCTCAAGGTCCACGTCCGCAAGCGCGCCTACAACAAGGACGCCGGCACCGGCAAGGTCGAGAGGCACGGATGGAGCGTGCTGTCGCGCGTCGACATCGCGCCGTTTATCCGGAACCGGAAGCGGGTCTGGATCGCGGGCGGCGTGAACGAGTCGTCCATCGCCAAGTTCAACGGCGATTTCGTCGCGCTGCGGACGAACCGCGAGTCGCTCACCCGGGCGGCGAGCATGGTCATGGACCACAAGGCGATCCCGCACATCCTGAGGAAGGACCACGACGTCTGCATCATCGGCACGTCCGGCGGCGAGGACGCCTACTACGCCCTCGCGATGGGCGCGCGGCACGTGATGGGCGTCGAGATGGACCCGATGATCGTGAAGTTCGTGACGCAGGACTACCGCGAGTACGCCGGCGGCCTCTTCACGGACGGCGCCTACAGCGACATCGTCGTCGACGAGGGCCGGAGCTACCTGCAGCGCTGCGGTCGGCAGTTCGACGTGATCCAGCAGATCAACAACTTCACGCCGATCGCCTTCCAGAACGGCGCGCTCAACCTCAGCGAGACCTACCTGCTGACGGTCGAGTCGTTCGAGACCTTCTACGACTGCCTGAAGGACGACGGCCTTCTCAGCATCAGCCGCTACGGATCGATCCGGCTGCTTTCGATCGCCGTCGAGATGTTCCGGCGGAAGGGCATGAAGCCGGAGGAGTACTCGAAGCACCTCTTCGTCGGCGAGGGCGCGCAGCCGGTCATCAACACGTTCATGATGAAGAAGAGCGCGTTCACCCCGGACGAGGTGGACCAGCTCTTCGCCTACTACAACCAGCCCCACAGGCGGCGGATCCTCTACGCGCCCTATCGCACCGAGAAGCTCCCGAAGCTCGAGAACAACCTCTACTACAA
This sequence comes from Lentisphaerota bacterium, assembly GCA_016873715.1. Taxonomy (GTDB): domain Bacteria; phylum Verrucomicrobiota; class Kiritimatiellia; order PWTM01; family PWTM01; genus VGWF01. The sequence continues at coordinate 6,979 of VGWF01000179.1, forward strand.
GATCGCGACCTCCGAGCGCCCCGAGGAGCACTGGCGGCTCGGGTGCTTCGACTTCTCGCCGTCGACCGACGCGCGGCCGTTCTTCAACAAGATGAAGGTCCTCGGCGCGAAGGACACCAACCGCGGCGAGCTGAAGGACCTGCCCGGCGAGACGATGCACATCGAGGGGCCGAACTACGTCGGCGCGCGCATCCCGAAGGGCGACTTCCCGCCGATCCTCGTGCTGGCCGAGTCCGCGTTCTTCGCGCTCATCTTCTTCGGCGTGCCCATGCTCACGAAGTCCTCCCTCCGCGGCCAGCTCCGGCGCGAGGCGCGCGAACTGGGCTACTTCGCCTGCCTCGGCCTCGCGTTCATCTTCGTCGAGATCTGCCTGATGCAGCGGCTGGTGCTCTTCCTCGGCGCGCCGGTCTACAGCATCTCGGCGGTGCTGTGCAGCCTCCTCGTCGCCGCCGGCATCGGCGCCCTGATCTCGAACCGGTACGAGCCCACGCCCCGCCGGATGCGGCTGCTCCTGCTCGCCGTCGCGGCCGCGGTGCTGCTGGTCGACCAGGCCATCCCGCTGCTGAACAAGTACTGCCTCGGCTGGAGCCTGCCCGCCCGCTTCACGATTGCCGCGCTGGTCACCGGCATGGCCGGGGTCCTGATGGGCATGCCGATGCCCTCGGGCGTCCGCTACCTCAAGGCGATGGGCCACCACAACATCCCGTGGGCCTGGGCGACGAACGGCTTCTTCACGGTCGTCGGAACGGCGCTGGTCGTGCTGATCGCCTCGGTCACGGGCTTCCCGCCGGTCTTCTACGTCGCCGCGGCGCTCTACGCGATCGCACCCCTCTTCTTC
>VGWF01000180.1 GCA_016873715.1 Lentisphaerota bacterium
CAAGGTCGACGCGGTCGAACTCTACGACCACCAGGTCGACCCGCAGGAGAACGAGAACATCGCCGGCCGCCCCGACATGGCCGCGACGGTGGAGACGTTGACCGCGCAGCTCCGCGCCGGCTGGAAGGGGGCGCGTCCGCCGCGCTGAGCCGGGGCGGGGTTCCAATCCCCGGACGCCGGCGCGCCGGACGCTCCAAGGGTTGGACGACCGTTGCGGGACCGCGGGGCGCGCGCGGGGTCCGGTCAGCGGGCCTCGGACCTCTTCGCCTCGTCCCAGAGGGCGTCGAGTTCGGCGAGGGTGCAGTCGCCGAGGGATCGTCCCTGGACCTGCGAGAGGCGCTCGACCTCCCGGAACCGGCGGATGAACTTGGCGGTGGTGCGGTGGAGCGCCTCCTCGGCGCTGCACTTCACGAAGCGGGTGAGGTTGACGACGGTGAAGAGGACGTCGCCGATCTCCTCGCGGACGTGGTCGGCATCGCCGGAGACGAGGGCCTCCTTGAGTTCGGCGATCTCCTCGTCGAGCTTGGCGACGACCTGCTGGGTCTCGTCCCAGTCGAAGCCGACGCGCGCGGCGCGGCTCTGGACCTGGTCGGCCTTCTGGAGGGCCGGGAGCGATTTCGGGATACCGTCGACGGCGGACTTCGGCTTCTCCGGCCCGCCCTCGGTCCGCTTGATGGCCTCCCAGTTCCGGACGACATCCTCGGACCCGGTCACCTTGACCTCGCCGAAGACGTGCGGGTGGCGGCGGACGAGCTTCTCCGCGATGGTCGCGGCGACATCCTCGAAGGTGAACTCGCCGGCCTCCGCACAGATCTGGGACTGGAAGACGACCTGCAGGAGGACATCGCCGAGTTCCTCGCGGATCCTGGCGCGGTCGCCGGAATCGACGGCGTCGAGTTCCTCGTAGCACTCCTCGACGAGGTAGCGCTTGAGCGAGTCGAGCGTCTGCTCGCGGTCCCACGGGCATCCGTCCGGGGCCCGCAGGCGCCGCATGATCTCCAGCAGCCGGTCGATCGGCCGTTCGGGCAGGTTCATCGGCCTCCGCGGCCCGGCCGTCAGAGGCGGCCGAAGAGCTGGTCGGCGGTGACGTCGCTGATGTGGTCCGTCATCGCGTCGACGCCGCCGAAGTCCTGGTAGGACGTGAACTCGTCCGGCACGGCGACGACGCGCATCCCCGCCGCGAGGGCGGAGCGGGCGGCCGAGCGGGCGCCGCACAGGGCGGCGGCGCTGCGCGGGCCGCGGCCGAGGACCTTCAGGGCCTTCAGCCACACATCGGCCCCGGGGAACTCGTGGTCGGGCTGCGGGGAGCTGAAGACCCGGGGATCCCAGCGGATCAGGCCGGTCTTCTCGATGAGGGCGCGGGCGGCGTCCTCCTCCTGCCACGACAGGACGCCCAGGACGGCGCCCGCGCCGCGGGCCGCATCGAGGATGCGGTCGAGCCCGAGGACCATGGTGACGGCGCCGGAGCGGAAGTGGTCCGCGAGGGCCTTGGTCAGCTTGCCGAGCAGGGCGGTCCGGGCCGCGGCCCGGAGCCCGAAGTGCTCGGCGATGTCGCTCACCATGTGGGCGGGCACGGCGTGGAGCCCGTGGCGCATCATGGCGGCTTCGTCGAATGTAACGCCCTGCTCCGACAGCACCGTGCGGACGGTCTCGAAGATGACGCGCCGCGTGGGCACGATCACCCCTTCGAGTTCCATGACGAAGGCGCGGGCCGGGGACTTGGCATCCAAGGGAATCTCGATCGCCATGACGTCGTTTATCCTTTCCTGATTGCGCAAACGGCGCATAGAGTAGGCTCAGGTCGCCCCCCGGTCAAGCCGAACGCCGGAGGGGCTCCGGAGACCCGACGATGAAACGACATGCCGCGACCGTCCTGCTCGCCTCGCTGGCCTCCGCCGCGCCCGCGGTGCTGGTCGAGACCAACCTCCCGACGCCGCTCGTGGAGTACTCGATCATGATGGAGCGCATGCAGCGGAACGAGCTCGAGCGGACCCGCGCCGAGATGCAGGTGGAGCGGCTCCAGGGCGAGATGAAGCGCCTGCAGGCGGAGAAGGACGCGCTGGAGGCGCAGCGGGGCGCGATGCAGCGCGAGGTTACGAATCTCCAGGCGAAGGTCGAGGCGCAGACGGCGCCGCCCTTCCGGCCCGGCGGCCTGCTGGTGGCGCTGGTCGAGACACGCCTGACGAAGCCGGCGACGCCGGCGCGGACGGCGCCCGCCCTCGCGGTCGTCACGTTCCTTCAGAAGGCGGAGAAGCCGGCCCGGATCGAGGTGGAGTGGGGTGGGGTGCGGTACGAGGCCGACCCCGCGGACTTCGCGGCGGAGGACGACCTCCTGGTCCGCCTGGAGAAGCGGGTCAAGTTCGCCGAGGCGCAGCTCCGGATGGTGTCCGACAACCCCGATCCGGCCGAGACCGACCGCATCGCGCGGTACGAGGCGCAGATCGACCGGGCGAAGAACACGCTCCAGCAGGTCCGCAAGGCGCTCCACGCCTTCCGCGCGGCCCCGGTGGCGCCGGCCCGGCCCGCAGCCTCCGCCACGCCGCCGGCGCCCCCCGCGCCGGCTCAGCGGCCGTAGTCGAGTTCGCCCCGGAAGACGTGTTCGGCGGGGCCGGTGAGGGTCACGCCGGTCCAGCGGTCCCCGTGGACGTCGGCGCCGACGTGCAGCGTGTCGCCGCTGGCCGGGACGACCGTCGCGGGCAGCGTGATGCGCCCGGCGCGGGCGAGGACCAGCGCCGAGGCGACCATGCCCGTGCCGCAGGCGAGGGTCTCGGCCTCGACTCCGCGCTCGAAGGTCCGCACGCGGATCGCCGACGGACCCGTCACCTGCGCGAAGTTGGCGTTGGTCCCCTTCGGCTGGAAATCCCCGTGACGGCGGATCGCCGCCCCGAGCCGGGCGACGTCCACGGCGGCGACATCCGGCACCTCGACGACCGCGTGCGGGACGCCGCTGTTGACGAAGCCGTAGGCGATCGTCTCCGCGCCGATGCGCAGCGACGCCGCGGGCCGCCAGTCCTTCGGGTCGGTCATGGTCAGCCGCACGAGTCCGTCGCCGGTCATCGCGGCACGCAACTCCCCGGCGACCGTCTCGATCGTCATGCTCCCGGGCGCCGCGCCGATCTCGTGGGCGAGCCGCGCGACGCACCGCGCGCCGTTGCCGCACATCTCGACCTCGCCGCCGTCCGGGTTCAGGAAGCGCATGCGGAAGCTGGAGGACTGCGAGGGCTGGATCAGGATCACGCCCTCGCAGCCGACGCCCGTGCGCCGCGCCGCGATGCGGGCGATCCACCCGCGGTCCGCGATCGGGAACGTCCCGGCGCGGTCGTCGACCAGGATGAAGTCGTTCGCCGCGCCGTGCATCTTGTAGAACGGGATTCTCATCGGGCGGTAAGCGTACACCAGGACCGGCCGCTCCGCCATCCGGGCGGGGCACCCGGCAGACACGCCGAGACGTCCGGGACAAGTCGGCTTGTAACCATACTGGCAGACGATGGTTGCAATCGATTTCGGAATTCCCGCGCGCCGGCGCCTTCCCATGGATGAGGCCGGGCGCCGCGGGGCGTCCGGGCCAACACGGGAAGGAGCGAGGCCATGGGAACGGTGAACGTGGTGATCCTGTCGGGGAACCTGACGAGGGATCCGGAGTTGAGGAAGATCCCCTCCGGGCAGGCGGTGGTCGAACTGGGGCTGGCGGTGAACGAGCGCTACCGCAACCAGGCGGGCGAGGAGGTCAAGAAGGCCTGCTTCGTCGATGTGACGGTGTGGGGCAAGCAGGCGGAGACCTGCGCGCAGTTCCTGCGGAAGGGGGCGCCGGCGCTGGTGGAGGGCAAGCTGCAGTTCGACCAGTGGGAGACGCCGGAGGGCGGCAAGCGGAGCAAGCTGCGGGTGGTGGCCGACCGGGTGCGGTTCCTGTCCGGCGCCGGCGGGGCGCGGGACGGGGAGGGCATGGAGGACGAGCCGGCGGCGCTTCCGCCGGCCCGGTCGCAGTCGCAGCCTCCGCCGCAGCGCCGGCCGGTGCCGCGCGACGCCCGGTCGGGGAACTGACCCTGGGGGCTGGGGCCGGCCGTCGGACGGTCAGACGGCCGGCCGGCTGCCGGCGTCGTCGCCGTGGGGTGCCTCCCGGAGCCGCTCGGCCACGCGGCGCAGCACCATGACCAGCTGCGATCGAACGTAGGGTTTCTGGATGACCCCGGCGAGGTTCCGTCCGGCGAAGCGCTGAAGCAGTTCCTGCTCGTTGTAGCCGCTGGAGAGGACCACCGGGAGGTCGCCGCGGATGGCGCGCAGGTGCCCGAGGGTCTCGTCGCCGTCCATCTTCGGCATGGTCAGGTCGAGAAGGACGCAGGTGATGCGGGCGGGGTCCGCGCGGAGGATCTCGATGGCCTCGGCACCGGAGGCCGCGGCGAGCACCTCGAAGCCGGCGGACGCAAGCATGCGGCCGGCCACATGGCGGACCCCGGGCTCGTCGTCGACGATGAGGATCGTCCCGGAGCCGGCCGGGGCGGGCTCCGGCGGCGGCGGGGCGGCGATCGCGGCGGGCGCGGGCTGGGCTCCGGCACGGACGGGGAACAGCACGCGGAAGGTGGTGCCCTTGCCGGGCTCCGTCCGGACCCGGATGGCGCCGCGGTGGCCGCGAACGATGCCCAGCACGGCCGCCAGGCCCAGTCCGCGCCCCGTGAACTTCGTCGTGAAGAACGGGTCGAAGATGCGCGCCAGGGTCTCCGGCGGCATGCCGCAGCCGGTGTCGGAGACCTCGATGTAGGCATAGGGACCCTCGGGCAGGCGCTCGTGGGTGACGGTGTCGGCGAAGCTCTCGGCGGTGCAGGGTTCGACGCCCGTCGAGAGGGTCACGGAACCGGCCCCCGGGCCGACGGCCTCGGAGGCGTTCGTGATGAGGTTCATCACGATCTGCCGCAGCTGCGTCGCGTCGCCCTCGACCATGGGGAGGTCGCTGGCGAACCGGCACTGCAGCGCGACGTTCTTCGAGATCGAGACGACGAGCAGGTGGGCCATCTCCTCGATCAGGTCGTTGAGGCTCAAGGGCTCCACGGCGAAGCGGCCCTTGCCGGAGTAGGCGAGCATCTGCCGGCAGAGGTCGGCGGCACGCCGGGACGCGCGAACGATGTCGGTGAGGCTATCCCGCGTCGGGCTCTGCGCGGGCAAACCATCCATCGCCAGGTCGGCGTTGCCGAGGATGGACATCAGGAGGTTGTTGAAGTCGTGCGCGATGCCGCCGGCGAGGACGCCGAGGCTCTCCAGTTTCTGAACCTGGAGCATCTGCTGCTCCATCTGGCGCTTCTCGGCTTCGGCCCGTCGGTCCTCGGTGACGTCGGCGAAGACGACGGCGAAACGGCCCCGGGCGGGGCTGTAGGCCCGGACGTCGTACCACCGGTCGAGGGCGGCCACGTAGTCCTCGAGGTGGGCCGGCTCGCCGGTGAGGGCGACGCGCCCGAACGCCTCGATCCATCGCGATTCGATCCCGGGGAGCGCCTCGCGGACGGTCCGCCCGACGATCGTGTCGGCCCGGAGGCCGGTCAGGCGGGGTCGAAGGCCGGGTTGACCGCGAGGTACCGGTAGTCGACGGGCCGGCCCTCGCCGTCGGTGAGGATCTCGTGCAGCGCGAAGCCGTCGGCCATCTCCGTGAACAGTCTCCGGTAGGCCTCCTCGCTTGCCTGGAGCGACGCCTCGGCGCGGCGGCGATCGGTGACGTTGACGGCGACCGCGACGGACATCCGGGGCTCGCCGGCCTCGTTGCGCAGAAGCCGCGTCGTCAGGTCGACCCAGAGGGTCTCGCCGTCCTTGCGGACGTAGCGCCGGATGGAACGCCCGCCCTCCAGCCCCGAGGCGACCATCTGCGCGAACTGCCGGTCGCCCTCCTCCCAGTCGCCGGGGTGGGTGATCTCGCGGACGCGGCGCGCCGCCAGTTCGCCGGGCGAGTAGCCGAGCATCTCCTGCATGGCCGGGTTGGAGTCGAGGATGCGTCCGTCCGGACCCGCCAGGAGGATGCCGACGCCGGACTGGTTGAAGACCGCCCGGAAGTAGGCCTCGCTTTCGGCCAGGGCGCGGCTCTTCTCCTCCACCTTCCGGTCGAGATTGTCGATCGAGTCCTTGAGGCCGTTCCGCATGCGGTCGACGCTGCGCGCCAGCTCGCCGATCTCGTCGTCGGCGCCGGTCCGAAGGGGCTCGTCGAGGCGCCCGTCGGCGATGCGCACGGCCGAGGCCGAGAGGCGCACGATCGGAAGCGTCAGCCGCCGGGCGAGGTAGATGCCGACCCCGAGGCCCAGCGCGAGGGCCAGCACCACGGTTCCGGCGAATCGGCGGCGGAAGACCTCGATGTTGTGCTCGACCGCTCGCGCAAGGCGGTCGAGCCGGATGCTCTGCGCGCCGGCATCGCGCATCAGCGCCGCGATGGCCGTCGCGGTCTCGTTGACCGGCGCCTCGATGGCCGCCACGCGCACGCGGAGCTGGCCGTCGAGGGCCTGGGTCTCCGCCGAGGGCAGGTCCGGGATCGACCCCGGGTCGCGGGGCGGCGTGCCCTCGACGTGCCGGTACCCGGAACAGGACGGTGCCGGCCCCCTCGATCGTCAGGGCCGCGCGGGAGAGCCCCTCGATGGTCAGGACGGGCTTGCAGAAGCGCCGCAGGCTCATGCGGAGCACGAGATAGGCGGCCGGGGGCGCGTCCCCGTCGCCGCCGGTGGCCGCCGCCGGACGGACGGGCGCGCTCAGGACGAGCGCCGGGCCGCCCGATCCGGTTTCGTCCGCCCCGGGATCCGGGACGATCAGGGCGGTGCGCGGGCCGCCGGCCGCGTACGCGAGATGCTCTCGCAACCACGCGCAGCAGGCCGCCTCGGCCGGGTCCTCCTCCGCAGCCGAGGCCGGCCGGTGGCTGGGCACCAACTCGGAGCCGGCCGCGTCGTGGAGGCAGGCTCCGTCGAGGTCGAACTGCACGACCATGCCGTGCAGGTGGCGGACAACCTGCGGCTGGAGCATCTTTACGTGGAGCCAGGCTCCGTCGAGGTCGAACTGCACGACCATGCCGTGCAGGTGGCGGACAACCTGCGGCTGGAGCATCTCGCGCCCCGCCTCGTTGGCCTGCAGGTGGTGGGCGATCAGGGAGGACGAGGCCACGGCCGCGGCCTCCTTGTGCAGGTAGTCGTGCGCGAGGTCCAGCGTCGCGGCCACCTGCCGCGCGAGGTACTCGTAGTCGCGGCGGCGGCTGTCGTCGAGGAGCGCCGTCATCTGGCGCAGCGACCGCTCGGCGGTCACGCGCAGGGAGAAGACCCGCTCGACGACCTCGCCCGTCTCGCCGGTGAGCCGGTACGTGGCCCGCAGGGCGAACACGCCGACGGCGCCGGCGGAGAGAAGGATCAACGGGACGAACGCGGTGAGCAGTTGTCCGCGGATCCTCACGGCGCGGCCTCCGCCGGTCTCGCCGGCGCCTGCATCGCGCCCGTCCAGAGCGGGACGATGTCCTGCGCGACCACGGTGGGGACCTCGCAGCCGCCTGCGCCGCCGGGCGCCGGGGCGAGCGTCGGCGAGGCGGCGAACCCGGGGTCGCGCGCGCGGAGGATCTCCATCACCTCCGCGGACGCCGGGCGGGAGCCCAGCCACCCGGCCACGTCGGCGTGGACGTCCTTCGACGCCATGAACCCGACGAATCGCGTCGC
>VGWF01000181.1 GCA_016873715.1 Lentisphaerota bacterium
GTGGTCGAAGAAAGCAGCCGTCATGCCACACGGTCGTACCCACCGGACCACCCGTTGGCCGGCAACATCCAATGCAATGCCATGGAGGTGGTTATGACGAAGCGAAGGAAGGGATGAGGGCCGCCCCGAGCGGATCAGCGGCCGTTTCCTTTCTTCACGCAAGGCGGGAAGACGTGAAAAGAAGAAACAGGATGACGGCCGGTCTTGAATCCTACCAGGCCATGCCGGGACGGCGCGGACTGATTCCTACCCCCGACCCGCGCATGCCGAAGTCGTAGGGCCACGATGAGGAGCCGGAAGATCCGGTGCGGACAGATCCGGCGGACGTCCCCTTCTCCCGACATTCACCGAACGGACCGCCCGGAACCGTCCACGGCGACACGTAGTAGATCGTCCGGCCCGGCGCCATCATGTAGGCGGGGAAACGGGAGGCCTGCTCTCGCGCCGCGCTCGCCGCCTGCTCGGCCTGCGCCGCGCGGAATTCGAGCATCGCGATGCGTCGCTCCTGCTCCTCCCGCACCCTCTGGTCCTCCATGCGCCGCGTGACTTCGGAGAGATACCCGGCGATCGGGACCTCCGGATATCGCCGCGCGAACGCCTCCCATCGCGCCGCCTGCTCGGGCAGCGGCGCCGAGCGAAACGCCGGATCCTCGAGCCACACCCGGAGAACGGCCTCGCCCTCGGCCTTCCGGCGCGCGGCGGACGCCGCGGCGGATGCGGCCGCCCGCGCAGAGGCCGCCGCCTCGGCCTCGCGTCGCCTGCGCGCCTCGTCCGCCGTCACAAGCTGAGCCGACGTGACGCGGCCGCCGCGAAGCCGCACGGAGCCGCGGTCGAAGTAGAGCAGTTCCTCGTCGGCCAGGGTGATCGCGCCGACCGGGTCCCCCAGTTCCGCGATCACGTCGGCACGGGAGGCGCCGACCCCGACCGCGAGGGCGCCCGCCGGCGCAAAGACCACGCCCGCCGCCAGGGCCAGACCCCACACCGCATGACGTAGCCTCTGCACGGGCCAAACCTACATCCGCCACGGTTGGCTGGCAATCCGCGATCTCGTGCATTCGGATCCATGGGAATCCGACGACGGAATCCGAAAACGGCTTGTCCGTTCGCGATCGCCCGTCTATGCTGCGCCCAGTCAGCGACGGTCATGGGGGGGGATTCAACCATGCGCGTTCTGGTGATGGGTGCGCGCGGTCAGTTGGGTCGTGACTGCGTCAGCGTGCTCGGGGAGACCCACGACGTCATCGCGTACGATCTGCCCGAGGTCGACGTCACGGACTGCGCGGCTGCATCGGCCACCGTGCGCCGCGCCGCGCCCGAGGTCATCGTCAACTGCGCCGCCTACACCCGGGTCGACGACGCCGAGACCGACCGTCAGACGGCGCACCTCGTCAACGCCGGCGGTGCCCAGTGCCTCGCCGAACTGGCCCGCGAATGCGGCGCCTACCTGGTCCATGTTTCAACGGACTACGTCTTCGACGGGCAGCGCGCGCCCCCGCAGCCCTACCTTCCCGAGGATGCGCCGGAGCCGGCGAACTGGTACGGCCGCACCAAGCTTGCCGGCGAGCAGAGCATCGCCGAGGTCGGTCCCCGGCACGTCATCCTGCGCACCGCATGGCTCTACGGCCGCCACGGCGGCAACTTTCTGAAGGCCGTCCTGCGGCAGGCCCTCCGCGATCCGCGCCGTCCGCTCTGGGTCGTCGCCGACCAGCACGGGTGCCCGACCTGGTCGCACCGGCTGGCCCACCAGATCGGACGCTTCATCGCCTCGCGCCCGGAGGGCGTCTTCCACGCCGTCGCCGCCGGTCACACGACATGGTACGATCTTGCCGTGAGCTTCCTCGGGATGATGGGCCTCGACCGCACCGTCGAACGGTGCTCGACGAAGGACCGCCCCACCCCTGCGGTCCGGCCAGCCAACTCCATCCTCGCCGACCCGCGCCTCGCGGACCCCGACTTCGGCGTCATGAGGCCGTGGGAGCAGGACCTGGAGGAGTTCGTGCGTCTCCACGGGGCCGGGATCGCGGACGAGATCCGCGCGGAGATTGCATGAACGCATTGCTGATCACCGGGGGCGCCGGCTTCATCGGCTCGAACTTCATCCGCCACGTTCTCGATGAGACTCCGTTCCGGGGCCGGATCGTCAATCTCGACTCCCTGACCTATGCCGCGAACCCGGCGAGCCTCGACGACGTGGCCGCGCGGCACGGCGAGCGGTACACGCTGGAGCGGGTCGACCTGCGCGACCGCGCCGCCGTCGACCAGGTCTACGACCGCCATTCCATCGACTCCGTCTGCCACTTCGCGGCGGAATCCCATGTCGACCGCTCCATCGTCCGCCCCGACGACTTCATCCAGAGCAACATCGTCGGCACGTTCAACCTGCTGGAGGCGGCGCGGACGCGGAAGGGCCGCATCGTCCGCTTTCACCACGTCAGCACCGACGAGGTCTTCGGCAGCCTCGGCCCCTCGGGCGCGTTCCTCGAGACGACCGCCTACGCGCCGAACAGCCCCTACTCCGCCTCCAAGGCGGCGTCCGATCACCTCGCCCGGGCCTACCGGGAGACGTACGGGCTGCCGGTGACCGTCTCGAATTGCTCGAACAACTACGGGCCCTTCCAGTTCCCGGAGAAGCTCGTGCCGCTGATGATCCTCCACGCGCTGGAAGGCCGGCCGTTGCCCGTCTACGGCGACGGCATGAACGTCCGCGACTGGCTCTACGTCCGCGACCACTGCACCGCGGTGTGGCGGATCCTCGAGGCCGGGCGCGTCGGCGAGACGTACAACATCGGGGGACGGAGCGAGCGGACCAACCTCGACGTCGTCCGGCACGTCGCCGACCTGGTCGACCGTCATGCCTCGCCCCTGCCCGGCGGGCGGAAGCGGTCGTCGCTCATCACGCACGTCCCCGACCGCCCCGGGCACGACCGGCGCTATGCCATCGACTGCTCGAAGATCGAGAGGGAACTCGGCTGGCGCCCGGCGGAGACCTTCGAGACGGGCCTCGAGCGGACCGTGCGCTGGTATCTCGACCATCGCGCGTGGGTGGACAGCGTGCGCACCGGCGCCTATCGCGCGTGGATCGCCGCCCACTACGGGCCGTCCTGATCGCGGCCGCCCGCCGCGGCCGGATCGTCCAACCCTTGGAAGCCCGGCGCGCCTAGCCGTCCAACCCTTGGAACTCCGGCGGAGGCGGCGATGCGATGCGAACCCGCACCCCGTCGCGCGGGCGCGCGAACGCGATCTCCGCCGCGTGCAGCAGATGCCGTCCCATCCCGCCGCCCGCCGGGTCGGGCCCGTAGACCCGGTCGCCCGCGACCGGATGGCCGATCGACGCAAGCTGGCATCGGATCTGGTGCGTCACTCCCGTGGCGATGCGGACCCGGAGCAGCGTCCGGTCGCCGCCCGCCGCGACGGGTTCGTACGATGTGACGGCCCGCATGGCGCGCTCGCCCCGCCCGTCCGCGGCGTCGGCAACGACCCGCATCCGGCCGCGATCGCCCGGAGTGTGCGCGAGAAGCGACTCGATCCGGCCGCCGTCACCGACCCGGCCCTCGACGACCGCCAGGTAGGTCTTCTCCACCGCGTGCCGGCGGAATTGGTCGCGGATCGCCTCGTGGGCCGCCCGCGTTCGTGCCGCGAGGATCACCCCCGACGTGCCCCCGTCGAGCCGGTGCAGGATCCCGCCCATCGAGGGTTCGTCCCCCGCCCGCACGCATTCGGGGAACCGCGCGGCCAGCGCGTTGGCCAGGGTGCCGGTCTCGCCGGGCGCGAGCGGATGGACCGCCACGCCGGCGGGCTTGTCGAGGGCCACGTACTCGGCATCCGCCAGGAGAACGGCCAGGGCAAGGTCCGGCTCGGGGACGATCCACGGATCGGACCGCTCCAGCAGGCGGACCACGGCGAGCCGGTCTCCCGCCCGCACGCGCGTGCCCTTCGGCTCCGCCCGCCCGTTCAGCCGCACGCCGCCCGCGTCGATCGCGCGCACGACAAGTCCACGGCTGCTGGAGGGGCAACGAGCGAGGACGCAGGCATCCAACCGCAGGTTCGGAGCCGGAGCGCCCTCGGTCCACTCGAGATACTCGATCACGCCGCCAGAATCTCCGGAAGCCCGGCGGGTGTCGAGCGTTCCCGGCCGGCGGAGCCGCCGGCCCTTCTCTCATCACCCGGTCCCACCGGGCTTGTCCCAGTGTACCGGCGTTCCCGGCCGGCGGGGCCGCCGGCCCTCCCCGCATCGCCCGGTCCCACCGGGCTTGCCCCGGTGGACCGGCGTTCCCGGCCGGCGGGGCCACCGGCCCTCCCCCCATCACCCGGTCCCACCGGACTTGTCCCAGTGGACCGGCGTTCCCGGCCGGCGAGGCCGCCGGCCCTCCCCGCATCGCCCGGTCCCACCGGGCTTGTCCCAGTGGACCGGCGTTCCCGGCCGGCGGGGCCGCCAGCCCTCCTCGTATCACCCGGTCCCACCGGGCTTGTCCCGGTGGACCGGCGTTCCCGGCCGGCGGGGCCACCGGCCCTCCCTCCATCACCCGGTCCCACCGGGCTCGTCCCGGTGGACCGGCGCTCCCGGCCGGCGGAGCCACCGACCTTCCCCCCAGCACCCGGTCCCACCGGGTTCGTCCCGGTGGACCGGCGTTCCCGGCCGGCGGGGCCACCGGCCCTCCCTCCATCACCCGGTCCCACCGGGCTTGTCCCGGTGGACCGGAAAGGCCGCCGCCCTACGGGGCCGCGGCGGCAGGCGGTGCGTTCGTGGACGCGGCGTCGGGCTTCTTCTCCTCCGGCGGCTGGAGCAGATCCTTGCGCTCCACCGGGAGACCGTCGAAGCGGGAGCCCTCGACGAGGTACACCCACGCCCCCGCGCGCTCGTTGAACTCGCGGATCTCGCCGGCCACCTTGTCGTCCTCTTCCTTGCGCTTCTTGACGTCGGCCTCGTGCTGCTTCTTCGCATCCTCCGCCGCATCGGCCTTCGGCGCCTCGGGCATCGGGGCGGGCGTGAACGCGGCGGACACCGCCACGTGCCGCGTCGCATTCGTCGTCGCCTTGCCGATCCGCACGGTGTACTCGCGCCCGTTGCGCGCCTTCGCCACCACGATATCCGGCTTGTCGAGGCCCGTGTCGGCCGGCTTGAGCGCCGGATCGGCGATGTCCGTGAAGCGCAGGAAGCTCACGATGCCGGACAGCTTCCCGGACTTGGCCGTGTCCATCTTCTCGTTCGTCGACAGCCCCGGCAGTTTCAGCTCGAAGGACTCGTTCGTGAGCACGATGGCCGGCTTGCCGTTCGGCGTCCAAACGAGCGCGGCCAGGTCGGAGCTGTAGACGTCGACAAGCTGGGTCTCCATCCAGTCGACCGGTTTCGCCGGCAGGCCGCTGAACGTCTCCGAAACCAGCACGGGTCGCCCGTCGGCCAGCGCGTAGCGTCCGTCCGGGAAGCCCATCTCGCCGCCGCGGCTGCGGGTCTTGCCGAGAAGGATCGTCGCAAGCGCCTTGCCGTCCTTGTCCGACGCCGTGACCAGCGTCCCCGAGCCCGGCTTGGCCTTGCCGTCCGCCCCGGCGGCGGGCGCGACGAGGTCCAGTGCCGCCAGTTCCCTGTCCCCGCCCGGCACCCCCTGCCCCACCTTGAGGTCGGCGAGCGAGCGGAGGAACTTGCGGATGTCGTCGAACTTCACCGGGTGGTTGAAGCGGTCCGGCGCAACCCACACGCCCCCGGCCTTGGCCACGCGGACCGTGCTCTCCGCCGTGACGAAGGCCAGCGCCCCGACGGCGTTGAGCGCCTCCGGCTTCTGCAGCGCCGCAACGACCGGCGCGCCCGCACCCCCCGAGGGACGCCGCGCCCGCGTCGTCCGGGACTGCGTCCACACCGCGGCCGCCACGAGCGCGGCGGCCACCAGCACCAGCATCATCAGCTTGTTCGTTTTCATCGTACGTCACCCGTCCGAGGTTGAATTGGGATCCGATCAGCGGCGGTTCCGGCGCCAGACCCCGAACCCGATGCCCGCCACGCCGATCAACAGCGGCACGCCGAGGATGTTGACCGCCTTGACGACGGCGCCCAGCCGTTCGATGTCCGCCCGAAGGCTCTTGCGGACCTGCTTCAACTGCTGCTGCGTCTCCAGCTCCTGCTGCCGGAACCGCTCGATCTCCGCCTTCTGCTCGGGGCTCAGGACCATCTCCTGGCCCTTCCCCTTCTCGGCCTGCAGCTCGCCCAGCCGCTGCTGCGTCTGCTCGAGCTTCGCCTGGAGTTCATTCTCCTGCTGCATGTACTGCTCCTGCGCGTCGCGCAGCAGATCCACGACGACGTCGAACGGACGGTCCATGCGGCCGCGCGAGCGGATCTGGGAGAGCTTCGCGCTGCCGGAGATGTCCTCGATCACGCCGTAGAAGAACGTCAGGTTGTCGTTGAAGGGCGCGTAGGCCGTCTGCCCGAAGACGCGGACCTCGCGCAGGCAGAACGGATCGAACAGCATGTCGACATCGCCGACCAGAACGACCCGGCCCTCGCCGTTCCCCTCCTTGAGGGACGCCGTGGCCGCCGGAGCGTTGGTCGCGCCCGCGGCGGCGGTCGCGTTCGTCTCGGCCGCGGCGCCGGGCTTGCCGTCCGGGAACGCCGTCTTGAACTTGCCGTCGAGCCGCACCGCCAGCGCCTCCCGCCGCATCCCGGCCTTGAAGTCGCGCCGCAGGCCCTCGGGGCCGAACTTCGCGGTCATCGCGTCGACGAGGCCCGACGCCTCGGAAGTCTGCATCAGCGCGGCGGACTTGACGCCCGCGGGCGGCTCCACCTTGAAGACGCCGGATCCGGGCATCAGGACGGTCTCGATCTTGGCCGTCAGCCGGTCCCCCGCGTTCATGTTCCCCGGGCGGAGGCTCAGCCACGTCGGGTTCTCGACGACCCGGTTGTCGCGGCCGCGGGTCGGCGTGACCGCCTCGAGATCGGCCATGACGCGCTCGGATTCGTAGGTGACGCCCCAGGCCGGGAGGAGCCTCCCGAGCGTCGATCCGCCGCCCATGTTCGGCATGCCCATCATCGGGTTCTGCGCCTGCTGATCGGCAAGGCACATCGGATCGAGGAACGCGAGAAGACGCCCGCCGCGCAGCACGAACTGGTCGAGGGCGTAGAGGGCCTCGTCGGAGAGGTTCTTCGGATGCACGGCGATGACGACGTCGATCTCCTTGTCGACGGAGTCCAGCGACTCGTTGAGCTGCCGAACCTCGAAGTCCTTCTCCAGGTCCGTGAAGGCGTACCATCCCCTCTGGGGCGGCTGTTGCGGACCGAACGGCATCTGCGGCGCCCCGCCCATGACGGGCAGCGACGAGAGCAGCCCGACGACCGGCTTCTTCGGGCTCGCGACGCGCGTGACCAGCTTCGTCACGTCGTACTCCAGCCGCTCGCCCTCGTCCGGGTTGACGAACGGGATGACCGCCTCCGCGCCGCCCTTGACCGCGACGAGGCCGAGGGCGACATCGGGGCCGAACATCCCGACCGGCTGGCTCTCGACGCCGTAGCGGCGGGCCCAGTCGGCCGCGTCGGAGTCGGGCTGCGGATCGTGCTTCTCGAAGAGGATGTTCCCCTTGCCGCCGATCTCGTACTCGCGCAGGAGATCCTCGACCGACCGGGCAAAGGTCCGCAGCGCAGGCGGCACCTGGGGATCGCTGCCGTTGAAGAAGAGGGG
>VGWF01000182.1 GCA_016873715.1 Lentisphaerota bacterium
CCCGACGCGCGCGGCGCGGCGCCGCATTGATGTTGCGCGGGCGGGCATCTAGCATTCCCGCATGAACCCGTTCCTGCGTCCCGCGGTTTCGGCGGCCTGCGCCCTCCTGTTCCTCCGGCTCGCGTGCCGCGCCGAGCCGGGAGACGGCGTGCGGCTGCTCTTCTCCGGAACGAACGATATCCGCGACACCTGGGGCCTTCTGCACTTCACCGCGACGCCGATGCAGAAGATCGCGGAATGCCCGTCGCCGGGCTTTCTCCCGGCCCTCTGCCGGCCGTCGACCGGCGGCGCCTGGGAGGTCTACGGGCAGACGTTCCTCCGCGGGGGGGCGGCCGAGGAGTCGAACACGTGGAGCATCGTCCGCGCCGTCACGCGCGACGGCATCACGTTCACGGACAAGGAGACCGTCTTCACGGGACCGCCCGGAGCGTGGAGCGACCACTTCGGTCTCGCCTGGAACCCGGACAGAAGGGAATTCCTCGCGATCAAGCTGCTGATCGACGACGGCGGCTTCGCCTACCGGGCCTTCTTCAGCCCCGACGGGCGCGCATGGACCGAACATCCCGGGAACCCGCTCTTCTACGAGGCCGATTCCTTCGGCCTCTTCTGGAGTCCGGTCGCGCACCGCTTCATCCTCACGTGCAAGTCGCTCCAGCCGCATCGCAAGCACATCAAGGATCACGGCGGCACGCACCCGCAGAACCAGGACAACGACCTGCGCGACCGCCGCGTGCTGGTCGTGCGCTCCAGCGCCGACGGGCGGACGTGGGAGCCCTCCGACTCGCTCGTCGACGTGTGGAACCGCAACGGCAACTACCGGCAGGTCCCCGCGAAGTTCATGTCCGTCCCCGACGACCGCGACCCGCCGGACATGGAGTTCTACCGCGGCATCGGCTTCTGGCACCACGACCGCGCCTACATGGTTGTCCTCAACTACGCCGCGAGCCGTCTCGTCCCCGGCAAGCACGCGCCGCAACTCGACACGGAATGGTGGACCAGCCGCGACGGGCTGCGATGGGACCGGCCCTTCCGCGGCGTGAACGCCCTGGGCGACGCGTTCCCCGGCGTCTACTGCATCACGGCGAACCCGGTGATCGCCGGCGGCCGGATGCTGTTCCACTTCGGCGGCCGTGTGCTGGGCGTCGGGGAGGACCGGATCAGCGGCGTCGCCGCGCGCGCGAACGCGGAGTTCTCCACCGTCCCGTTCCGGATGCCCGCGGCGGACCTCGTCCTCAACGCGGCCGTCCCCTCCCCCGAGCGGGCCTTCGCGACGCAGCAGGCCTACGTGATGGCCGGCGTGTTGGACGAGGCCGGCGCGTCGGTGCCAGGCTTCGAGCCGGAGAAGTGCGTCGTGCAGAAGGCCGACGCGACCGACCTCCCGCTGCGGTGGGAGGGCCGGTCCGCCCGCGAACTGGCCGGACGGACGATCGCGCTGCGGTTCTTCCTCCGGAGCGCAAGCATCCACGCGGTGACCTCGAGGTAGGGCATCATCCCGGCCTTCGGCCCGCCCGGCGGTCGGGCCCTACCACGGACCGGAAGGGATGATTGGGTGGGGCCGGGCCGCTGGCCCGGCCGGTCGCGGGACTCCGCAAGCCCTGCAGTCGCCCTGAACCCGGGTGGACCTCATCCCTGCAACAGGCTTCGCGCCGGGCGTTCCGCGTGGCATTCTCCGCCCCATGAAGACCCTTCCCGCATCCCGGTGGATTCCCGCGGTTTTCGTCCTGTCCGGCATGGCGCGCGCGGGCGGGGTTCCGTATGCCGACCCGTCGCCGCAGCGGTACGAGCTGACGGCGCGGGCCGGCGAGATCGACCCGCGGGCCCGGCCGCATCCGGAAATCGAGTTCCTCTTCGAGAAGGCCGGGAAGCCGCAGGACCTGCAGCACGCCTGCGTCGACACGCGCGTTGCGCCGCAGGGGCGGCTCGTGATCTGGATGATGGGGCACAGCGCGCCGCTGTTCGAGCGGCTGTCCGGCTACGGCCTCCACGCGATCCGCGTCCACTACGCCAACGGCTGGTTCCCGAAGTTCGGGAAGGAGCCGCCGCCGGCCGACGACAAGTTCCTCGGGAAGATCCGCCTCGAGGCCGCGACCGGCGAGGACTTCAGCGACGCGGTCGTCATCCCGAAACCCGACGGCATGATGGAGCGCGCGCTGCAGTTCGTGACGTGGCTCGCGAGGACGAACCCGCAGGGACGTTGGGAGCAGTTCCTGGCGCCCGGCGGGACCGCGCTGCGCTGGGACCTCGTCACGATGGCCGGCAGCTCGCACGGGTCGACCACCTCCGCCCGCTTCGCCAAGCACCAGCGCGTCGACCGCGTCGTGATGTTCTGCGGCCCGCGCGACCAGTACGAGACGTGGCAGGCGCTGCCGTCCGCCACGCCGACGAACCGCTACTTCGCCTTCAGCCACGTGCTCGACGGCGGCTGGACCGGCCACCACTACGACCGCTCGTGGGAGCTGCTCGGCCTGCACGCGTGCGGCCCGATCGTGGACGTCGACCGCGTGCCCCCGCCGTTCGGGAACTCGCGGCGGCTGATCACCGCCGCGGACGTGAAGGGGGACGCGCGCCGCGCGCACGGCGCGGTCACGCCCGGCGGCTCGGCGGTGAAGGACGCCTCCGGCGCGTACATCCACGAGGCGGTCTGGCGCTACCTCTTCCTGCACCCGGTGGAGAAGACCGGCGCCCCGGTGCCGCCGGATCCCAACGGTCCAAAGGACCTGCGCCCGAAGCCGGCGGGCTGACGGCCGGCCGGATCTACGACGCCCACTCGAGGGCGACGGTCTTTCCGTCCTCGGCACGATGGCCGGCGATCGCGTGCAGCGTGAGATCGACCCCGCCCTCGCGGAACACGCCCCCGACCCAGCCGACGGGCTCGCGTTCGCCGAAGCTGTAGCCCAACGCCGGCAACGTGACGACATGCAGCCGCTCGACCCGCTCGCGCCGCCATACGTGCGCATGGCCGCAGAACACCGCCTTCACGTGGCGGTGGGGACGGAGAATCGCGAGGAAGCGGTCGGTGTCCAGCAGGTCGCCGTCGCGCTCGCCGAGCGTGTGGTGGAGGAAGAGCACGGCCGGCCGGTCGGCAAGGGCCGGGAGTTGCTGCTTCAGCCAATCGCGCTGGGCCTGTCCCAGCAACCCTGGCGTCTTGTTCGGGAACATCAGCGAATCGAGCAGGATCACGCGCACCGCGGCGTGCTCGATGATCGTGACGTGCTTCCCGTTGATCGGCGACTTGACCGCGGGAGGAAGGGCCTTGCAGAAGGCGGCGCGGTCGTCGTGGTTGCCGAGGACGACGTGGACGGGCGTCTCGGCGGCGACCGGATCGAGGAGCCCCTTCAGTTCGCGGTAGTCCTCGGGCTTCCCCTCGAGGCGCGCGGCGTCGCCGCAGATGACGACGCCGTCCGGCTGCGACGCGACCACCGCGGGGACGACGGACTTGAGGTTATCCCACGGATTGAAGCCACGGTAGGTCTCGGCGCGGTCCGCCGGGATGTGCGTGTCGGACAGCAGCGCCAGGCGCAGGGCGCCGCCCGCGGCGCGGGCCGGGGCGGAGGTGCGGCACCCCGCCAGGACGAGCGCGGCGCCTCCCAGCGTGGCGGTTCGGAGGAACGAGCGGCGCGTGGCCGCGGTGTGCTTGAGGATCGGCATGGGCCGAGAATGGCCCGCCGCGGTGCGCGTGTCCAGTCGGGACGGGCGAGGGGGCAGTGCTTGCCGATCGGCTTTCCGGTCCACCGGGACAAGCCCGGTGGGACCGCGGGCACCAGTGCGGGCGAGCCCGGTGGGACCGGGGACGCCGGTGCGGGCAAGTCCGGTGGGGGCTGGGGTGCGTTTGCGGGCAAGCCCGGTGGGACCGGGGACACCGGCGCGCAAGCCCGGTGACATCTAGGGTGCGGGTGCGGGCGCGCCCGGTGGGACCGGGGGCGCCGGCGCGGGCACGCCGGCGGTACGCGCGGCTAGGCCTCGAGCGTCCAGGCCGCCTGGCGGAGGACGGCGCGGTCGCGGCCCTTGACCGTCTCGTACCACGCGGTCAGGAGGGTGCCGTCGGCGAGTTCGACGGTACTCGGATAGCCGAGGTCGCTGGAGGTGCCGTCGGCGGACACCGGGATCGCCCCGGACCACGTGCGGCCGCCGTCGGCGCTGACGCGCGCCTGGTTGCCGAGCGGCGCGCGGCGGTGGCCGTAGGTCATGAGCAGGCGCCCGTCGCGCAGCCGCAGCAGGTGCGAGGGCAGGCCCCAGACGCCGATCGCGTGCGGCACGGACCACGTGCGGCCGCCGTCGTCGGACTCCGTCTGGATCGTCTCCTGCGCGTCGGTCTTGTTGTGGTTCCGGATCTGCACGACGATCCGCCCGCCGGGGGCGGCCTCGACGGCGTGCAGTTCGTGGTAGGCGCCGAAGTCGTCGCCGGGCCGGGCCGGGATCTCGGCGAGCCAGGTCCACGTCGCGCCGTCGTCGCGCGACTCGCACACGCCGACGCGCTTCGGGTCGGCCCAGAGCTTCTTGCCGGCGTAGAGCAGGCGCCCGTCCACGAGCTGCGCCGGGCCGTGCGGGCTGTTGACGATGGAATCGTAGCGCGGCGACCAGGTCCGGCCGCCGTCGGTGGAGCGGATCATCCATGTTCCGAGCTCGGCCTTCCGTCCGTCGGCGTCGAGCCGGGTGTGGGCGGCGTTCCAGCGCGCGAGCTTCTCCGCCGGCCACGCGGCGGGGTCGCCGGCGGGGCGCGCGGCGGCCTTGGCGAGATACGGCTCGTAGGCCTGCGACGTGAAGGTGGTGACCAGCAGCGTGCCCTTCGCGGTCTCCAGCACGCCGGCGTCGCGATCGTCGGTGTCGCTGTCGAGCAGCACGCGCGGGTAGCCCCAGGTGGCGCCGTGGTCCTTCGAGACCATCAGGTCGACGCGGCCGAAGGGGCAGATGTGGCCCTCGCGTCCGCCGGAACAGACGAGCAGCAGGTCGCCGTTGGCGCGGCGGGCGAGGGTCGGCCAGCCGTGGTAGGCGTCGTCGTGGCTGATGATGCGCGTGTCGAGGAGCTTCGCCGACGGCGCGGCCCGTACGCGCGCGGGGATCGCCGCCCACGCGGCCGCGGCGCCCGCCGCCCGGAGAAACCGCCGCCGTCCGATGTCCGCCGCGGTCCGAACCGTCCTCGCCTTCATGATCGCCTCCCGTCCCGGCGCGCGCCGGGTTCCGCTCCGATACTTTGCCAGAGGGGACGGAAAACGGAAGACGAACGATGCGGCCCGTGCGGATTGCGGCCGGCGCGCAACCGAAGGCGGTATTCCTGCAGCCGCCGGGGATCGGGACCGGGGCGGCTCGACAACCGTGTTGCGGCGTCCATAATGTGGCGTTTGCGGCGCGTGCGATCCGGCGCCCGCGGAGGACAGGTCCCATGGCGGCGAAGAAGGTGTATCTGGCGGTCGACCTCGGCGCGGAGAGCGGCCGGGTCATGGCCGGCGAGTGGAACGGGCGCAAGCTCGCGCTCAAGGAAATCCACCGGTTTCCGAACGGCCCCGTCGCCCTGCCCGACGGGCTTCACTGGGACTTCCTGCGCCTCTACGGCGACATCAAGCTGGGCCTGCGGCAGGCCGTCGCCTCCTACGGCCGCGCGACGCGCAGCCTCGGCGTCGACACGTGGGGCGTCGACTTCGGCCTGATCGATTCGCACGGCGCGCTGGTGGGCAATCCGTTCCACTACCGCGACTCGCGGACCGACGGCATGATGGAGAAGGCCTTCCGCGTCATCAGCCGCGAACGCATCTACGCACAGACCGGCATCCAGATGATGCAGCTCAACACGCTGTTCCAGCTCTACGCGATGGTGCGCGCGAAGTCGCCGCTGATGGACGTCGCCGACACGCTTCTCTTCGCGCCGGATCTCCTGACGTTCTGGATGACCGGCCGCGTGTGCAACGAGCGGACGATCGCCTCGACGAGCCAGTGCCTCAACCCGGTCAACGGCCGGTGGGCGGCGGACGTCCTCCGCAAGCTCGGCATCCCGATGCGGATCTTCCGCGCGATCGTCGAGCCGGGCACCGCCGTCGGCCCGCTGCGCGGCGAGGCCGAGACCTCGATCGGCGCGCCGCTGCAGGTCGTCGCCGTCGGCAGCCACGACACCGCCTCGGCCGTCGCGGCCGTCCCGGCGGAGCGCGGCCCGTTCGCGTTCCTCAGCTCCGGCACCTGGTCCCTGCTCGGCGTCGAGACCGGCCATCCGACGATCACGCCGCAGACGCTGGAGTACAACCTGACCAACGAGGGCGGCGTCTGCCACACGATCCGCCTGCTCAAGAACATCATGGGGCTGTGGCTCGTGCAGCAGTGCCGGCAGACGTGGCGCGCCGCGGGCCGCGACCTCGGCTACGACGTGCTGACGAACCTCGCCTCCGGGGCCCCGGCGTTCCTCGCGGCGATCAACCCCGACGACCCCCTCTTCTTCCCGCCGGGCGACATGCCCTCGCGGATCCGCCAGTACTGCACGCGCACCCGCCAGAAGGCGCCGCGCGAGCCCGGCCAGTTCGTGCGCGTCGCGCTGGAGAGCCTCGCGCTCGCCTACCGGCGCGTCGTCGACCAGCTCGCCTCCGTCACCGGCCAGCGTCCGGCCGCGCTGCACGTCGTCGGCGGCGGCTCGCAGAACACGCTGCTCAACCAGTTCGCGGCCAACGCGACCGGCGTGCCGGTCTTCGCCGGCCCCGTCGAGGCCACGGCCGCGGGCAACATCCTCATGCAGATGCTGGCCGACGGCGAGATCCGCTCGCTGCCCGAGGGGCGCGGCATCGTGCACCGCTCGTTCCCGGTCCGCGCGTTCAAGCCCCAGCACACGGACGAGTGGAACGAGGCCTACGAACGCTTCCGCCGCCTGGGCGCCGCGAAGGCGTAGGAGGACCCCGGGGCCGGGTTCTGGAAACCTGAAACCTGGCACCTCCCCGGCCATGACGCCCGCCCGACGCCTGCCCGCGATCCTGGCTGCCTTGCTGGCGGCGGTCGCGGCCTGCGCCGCCCCGCGGATCGCGTGCGACGAGCCCGTCTACCAGTTCGGGCGCAGGCCGGCCGACGGCCCCGAGACGACCCACGCCTTCACGCTGCGCAACGACGGCGACCAGCCGCTCGAACTCGGCGAGATCGTCTCCGGCTGCGGCTGCGCGGTCGCGCGCCTCGACCACCGCATCCTCATGCCCGGCGCGCGGACGACGCTGGAGATCCGGCTGAACCTGCGCGGCCGCGCCGGGAAGCTCGAGAAGGACATCACCGTCCGCACCAACGACCCCCGCGCGCCGCTGTTCCGGCTGGGGATCCGCGGCGAGGTCGAGTCCCCGTTCGAACTCACGCCCACCGCCGCGATGTTCGGCACCGTCGCCCCCGGCGCCGCCGCGACCCAGACCGTCGCCCTGACCTTCCACGGCGACGCGACGGCGCGCGTGACCGCCGTCACGGCCGACGCGCTCTGGCTCGCCGTGTCGGCGGAGGATGCGGGCACCGGGCGGACGTGGCGCGTGACCGCGCGGACCGTTCCGCCCTATCCGGACGGGGCGTCGTGGCTCGCGACGCGCGTGCACGTGACGACGACCGATCCGCGCGCGAAGTCCATCGTCTTCGCCGCCACCGCCACCGTGCGGCGCGAGGTGATGGTCTCCCCGGCGGAACTCGTGCTCATCGAGGG
>VGWF01000183.1 GCA_016873715.1 Lentisphaerota bacterium
AAAAAACAGCGATCATCCACGGCGCCGCGACCGCCGCGAAGCGCGACAGCGCCTTGTAGCCGAACGCGGCGGTGAGCGAGAAGAGGACGCCCATCGCGAGCACCGCCGCGACCCAGCCGGCGCTGTTCGGCAGCAGATCGCCGAGGCCCGGCATGCGGAACTTGAAGCCGACGCCGAGCGCCGTCGCCGCCACCGTGATCATCGCGCCGGCGAGGAAGGTGAACATGACGCCGTTGGCGGTGTTGTAGACGGTGACGAGGCTGCGTCCGCAGATCTTCTCAAGCTGGTAGTAGAGCGTCAGCCGCGCGCGCGTCGCGATCGGCGCGGTCATGAAGCGCCACGAGAGCACCGCGAGCAGGTTGCCGATCAGCAGGCCGAGGAGCAGGTCGACCGCGCCGACGCCGGCCGCGACGAACAGCGGGCCGATCATCAGCTCCGTGCCCGCGACGTGCTCGCCGGCGTACTGGCCGACGAAGCTGCGCAGCCCCAGCCGTGCGCCCTCCGGCACCGGCTCCCGTTCGAATTCGTTGACCGGCTCGCCCATGGCATCCCTCCGTCGACGCGCCGGAACCGCGCCGGCCCGGGAGGGAAGCGGCGCGGTTCCGGAGGCGTCTTCCGCCTCCCGGCCCGCCGTCGGCGCGGCGGTCTAGGCCTTCGCGCGCAGGGCCGCGAACCGGCCGGCCGCGTCGTCCCACGCCGCGCCGTCGCGCGGCTCGAAGCGGGCGACGTCGCACGACCGGCGGATCACGTCGCGCATCCCCGCCAGCGAATCGAGCTCGCCGCTCGCGCGCACCTGCACGAGCAGGTTGCCCATCGCGGTCGCCTCGACCGGGCCGGTGACCACGGGACGCCGGCATGCGTCCGCGGTGAACTGGTTGAGGATCGCGCTCTGCGATCCGCCGCCGACGATGTGGATGACCTCGATCCGGTTGCCGGCGAGCTCCTCGAGCCAGCCGAGGACCTCGCGGTACTTCAGCGCGAGGCTCTCGTAGGCGCAGCGGACCAGCTCGCCCGGCGTCTTCGGCACGGGCTGGCCGGTCTCGCGGCAGAACGACTGGATCGCCTTCGGCATGTCCGGCGGGTTCAGGAAACGGCCGTCGTCCGGGTTCACGAGCGAGCGCAGCGCGGGCGCCCGGGCCGCCATCGCGGCCAGCTCGGCGTACCCGTACGACTGCCCGGCCGCCTCGAACGCGCGTTTGCACTGCTGGACGAGCCAGAGCCCCATGATGTTCTTCAGCAGGCGGTAGGTCCCGTCGAGACCGCCCTCGTTGGTCATGTTGAGCTCGAGGGCCCGGTCGGACAGCACCGCCGTCTGCACCTCGGCGCCCATCAGCGACCACGTGCCGGAGCTGAGGTACGCCCAGTTCGGCGTGCCGGTGTTGGCGGTCGGGACGCCGGCGACGGCGGAGGCGGTGTCGTGCGTCGGCGGCGCGACGACGCGCACGCCGGAGAGGCCGGTCCGCTCCGCGACCGTCGCGCGCAGCGCGCCGAGGTCGGTGCCGGGCGTGACGACCTTCGGGAAGATCCGCGTCGGGAGGCCGAAGGCCTTGAGGAGGCCGGTCGACCAGTTGCGCCGCAGCGGGTGCATGCACTGCGTGGTCGAGCCGTTCGTGAACTCGACGACCTTGGAGCCGCACAGCGCCCAGTGGACGAAGTCGGGCATCAGCAGCAGGCAGTCGGCGTGCTCGAGCATGTCGGGGTTCGCGGCCTGGTGCGCGAGCAGCTGGTACAGCGTGTTGAGCTGCATGAACTGCAGGCCCGTCTGCCGGAAGATCTCCGCGCGCGGGACCTTGCGGAACGCCTTCTCCATCATCCCGTCGGTGCGGGCGTCGCGGTAATGGTAGGGCTGGCCGAGCATCTCGCCGCGCTTCGTCAGCAGCACGTAGTCGACGCCCCAGGTATCGGCGCCGACGGAGACGATCTTCCTCCCGTACTTCTTCGCCGCCGCGCCGAGGCCGTTCTGGATCTCGGCCCAGAGGCGGACGACGTCCCACCGCATGGAGCCCGCGAGATGGACCGGCCCGTTGGGGAACCGGTGGACCTCCTCGAGGCGGATCTTCCTCCCGTTCCAGATGCCGGCGATGACCCGGCCGCTTTCGGCCCCGAGATCGACGCCCAGATACACGCGATCGGCCATGATGTCCTCCTCCCGCGGGGTCCCGCCCCGCCGATGACTCCGTTCAGGTCAGTCCACTGGTTTCAGGTGTCAGGTTTCAGGTGTCAGGAAGGACGGAAGGGGAGCATCGAGCATCGGACCTTTGCGGTTCGATGTTGCAGGACTGAAACCTGACACCTGAAACCTCCTCCCGGCCCTGGACGATCGGGTCGCCGGCATGTCCAGGGCACGGAAACTCAGAGCGTCACGGCGCGGGCGCCGCGGCCGGGGCCGTCTCCGCCGCCGGGGCGGCGGGCGCGGGCGCGGCCTGCGCGAGCTTGCCGCTGTAGCCGGCGAGGATCGTCGAACCGAGCAGCAACACGAGGCCGATCGCCAGGCGAGACCGCGTGCGGCTGCTGGTGCCGTTCCATTCGCCGAGGAAGATGCCCAGCACGGTGCTGAAGCCGATCGCACTGGCCATCAGCACGGCCCAGCCGATGTAGGCCATCGAGCCCATCGCCGGCTCGCCGGTCTTGAAGCAGATGAACTGCGAGCACCAGATCGCGCCCGCGAGGCCGGCGAAGACGAGGTTCGGGAGCACCGGGGCGCCCTTCCTCGCGTAGTCCCCGAGCGTCTTGTTCTTCAGGTTGAGGTACAGGCACCACGCCGCGTTGACGGCGAAGCCGCCGAGCAGCACGACGACCAGCACCGGCATCCCCCGCCACGCGTTCGACGTGACGGGCGCGGTGGAGAGCGCCAGTTCCTCGATCTTCGCGCCGCCCTGCAGGCCGAAGCTCATGCCCGAGCTCATGAGGCCCGAGAAGATCGCGACGAGGATGCCCTTCTTGAAGTCGTACTCCGCGACCGCCTTCTTCTTGGCCTCCTCGGGGAGTTCGCCCTCCTTCGACATGCCCGCCATGCCGACCATGACGATGCCGGCCAGCGACACGATGACGCCGACCAGCGACGCGTTCGCCGCGGGCGTGCCGTAGAGCTTGTCGAGGTTGCCCGCCAGGATCGGCGGGATCAGCGTGCCCGCGGCGGAGCAGAGCCCGCACCCGATCGCCAGGCCGAGCCCCACGCCCAGGTAGCGGATCATGAGGCCCCACGTCAGGCCGCCGATGCCCCACATCGCGCCGTACATGAAGCAGCGCCCCAGGACCGCGCCGGGCGTGGCCTTGAGAACGTCGATCACGTTCGGCGACGTCGTGAAGGCCAGCGCCCACGGCACGACGACCAGGCCGAAGACGGCGTAGACGAGCCAGTAGCTCTCCCACGCCCACTGCTTCACCTTCTTGAAGGGCAGGTAGAACACCGCCCCCGCGAGCCCGCCGAGCGTGAAGATCGCCACGCCGAGCATCGGATTGGTGGCTGTTGCCGGATCCATGATGGGTCCTCCCCTGGTGAGTTCCGGTTGCGGATCAGGCGCGTTTCGAGAGCACGGCCGCCTCGTAGGCCTTCACCTCGGCCAGCCAGCCGGTCCCGACCGGCACGCCCTTCGACGCGCAGTACTGGTCCCACACCGCGCCGAACGGCAGCGTCTTGACCTCCTCCATCAGCGCGAGACGGCTCGTGTAGTCGCCCGCGAGCTCGAGCTTCCGGAGCTGGTCGTAGGGCTCGACCATCGCCATCAGAAGCGCCTTGATCATGTTGCGCGTGCCGATGACCCACGCCGCGATGCGGTTGATGCTCGCATCGAAGAAGTCGAGGCCGATGTGCGTGCGCGGGAGGTAGCCGCCGCGGACCAGCTCCTGGCCGATCGCCTGCAGGTCGTCGTTCAGGATCACGACGTGGTCGCTGTCCCAGCGGACGCCGCGGCTGACGTGCAGCAGGATCTCCGGCACGAACGGCATCACGGACGAGATCTTGTCGGTGATCGTCTCCGTCGGGTGGTAGTGGCCGGCGTCGAGCGTGTACAGGATCTGGTTCTTCACGGCGTAGCCGAGATAGAACTCGTGCGAACCGACGGTCATGCTCTCGCAGCCGATGCCGAAGAGCTTGCCCTCGACGGCGTCGAGATTGAGCTTCGGGCTGATCTTGGGCGCGAGGACGGCATCCAGCGCCTCCTCCAGGCGCGCCCGCGGGCCCTTGCGGTCGGCGGGGATGTCCTTCATGCCGTCCGGGATCCAGATGTTCGTGACCACCGTCTTGTCCAGCGCGCGGCCCATGGAGGCCGCGATCTTGCGGCACGCGATGCAGTGCTCGATCCAGAACCCGCGGATCCCCTTGTCGGGATGCGACAGCGTGAAGCCGTCCGCCGCCTTCGGGTGCGAGAAGCACGTCGGGTTGAAGTCCAGGCCGATGCCGAGCCGCTTCGCCCAGTCGATCCAGCCCTTGAAATGACGGGGCTCGATCTCGTTCCGGTCGACCTTCTTCCCGCCGAACTCGGCGTAGAAGGCGTGCAGGTTGAAACGGTGTTTGCCGGGGATCAGCGAGAACGCCTTCTCGGCGTCCGAACGGAGCTCGTCCGGCGTGCGCGCCTTGCCGGGGTAGTTGCCCGTGGCGGCCAGGCCGCCGCTCAGGCCCCCGTCGAAGTTCTCGAATCCGCCGACGTCGTCGCCCTGCCAGCAGTGCAGGGACACCGGGACCGCGGCGAGCTTCCTCATCGCCGCGTCGGTGTTGATGCCGAACTCCGCGTAGCGCTCCTTCGCCAGCCGGTACGCCTGCTCGATGGTCTTTGCCTTCATGCCGTGTCCCCGCTTGTTGGTTCCATCTCGTGCGGCCGCGGCGACCTTCGCCGGTCCGCGCCATGCCGCCTATGCTGGTCCGGCCGCGGGGAAATGCAACAGGAAAGTGCGCGACGGACGCTGTCAAATCGTGCAAATCAGAACAGCTCGGGCTGGGGCGGCGGGGCGGGGGCGAAACAGTCGGGCGAGTCGTGGCGGACGCTGTTCACGGCGGGGCCGACCTCGACGGCGCGCATCAGGTCAGCCGGGTACGGTGCATTCCAGTCCGCCTCCAGCCTGTCGAAGGGGCGCTCCGGGTCGAGCCAGGCCCGCTCGGCGGCGCGCCGGAGGATGACGGGCATGCGCGAGTGGACCGGCGCCACGAGGGGGTTGGGCGCCGTCGTGAGGATGAGGAACCGAGCCGCGGAGTCCGCCGACTCCTGCCACAGGCCCGCAAACGCGAAGGCCCCGCCGTCCGCCGGCAGGAACCGCCACGGACGGCTCCGCCCGCCCGCGGCCTGCCATTCGTAGAAGCCGTCCGCCGGCACCGCGCACCGCCCCGAATCCAGCAGCCGCCGGTAGGTCGGTTTCTCCGCCAGGCTCTCGGACCGGGCGTTGATCGCCCCGCGGGCGGTGCAGTCCCACGGAACCGGAAAGGCCCACCGGGCCTCGACCAGCCGCCGGCCGGCGGCGGACGGCACGACCAGGAGCGCCGGCTGCGTCGGCGCGATGTTGTACCGCGCCGCAATCTCCGGTCCCTCGTCGGGGATCTCGAACCGGTCGACCAGGTCCTTTTTCCGGATCGTCAGGCTGTAGCGTCCGCACATGGGGGAAGTGTCGGACGAACCGGGGCCGGTTTCAAGATGCCGGAGCGATGAAGTGACGGAACTCCAAACCCCAGGGAAGCCATGAAGAAGGAAGACGGCAAGTCCGGTCCGGCCTTCTTGCCTTCCCTGCTTCCGATCTTCCGACTTCCTTGGGGTTTGGAGTCCTCAACTTCGTCCCCGGATTCTACTGCTGGTCCGCCGGAGGTGGGGGAGGTCCGCGACGCTCGCCGCCTTCGCGTCCGCCGCGGCGTTCGCCGCCACCCGGACCCTGGCCTTCGCCGCGCTGGGGCCGGTCGCCGCCGATCTGCCCGCCCTCGCCGCCCGGAGGTCCCATGGGACGCGGGGGCATGATCTCGCGCATGTCGACCACGCCGTCGCCGTTCTTGTCGAGCGACTTCAGCGCCGCCGCCGCATGCTCCATCTCGCGCTCGTCGATCTTGCCGTCGTCGTTCTTGTCGATCGCCGCGAACAGCGGGGGCTTCATCCCCTGCGGGGGACGGTGCATCTGCTGCCCGCCACCCGGCCCGCCACCCTCGCCGCCGCCCCGGGCCTCGCCCTGCCCGCGCTCGCCGTCCGGCCGGGGGCCCCGCCCCTCGCGCGACCGGCCGCCGCCGTCCTGCGCAACGGCCAGCCCGGCCGCCACGCTGAGGCCTGCCAGGCAGGCCAGCATCGTCTTCATGGTCTTCATGGTCCTGTCCTTTCCTTCCGTCAGCGCCCGCCGCCCGCGCCGTCCACGGCGCGATCGGTCCGGCGGAGGCGCCGCCGGGACCGCGGAGACGCCCTGCGTCCCGCTCCCGTCCCGGCCTGGTTGCTTCCGTTCACGCGCGCAGGATCGCACGGACCACCTTAAGAGGACGTGAAGGCGCGAGAGAAAAGCACGAACTTCCAATTCCGAAGCACGAAACTGATTCGAAATCCCAACCGGCAAGCACGAAACGGCCCTCCTTGTTTGGAGCTTTGCCCTCATTTCTGAGCTTCGTGCTTGTTTCGTGCTTCTGAATCAGGATTTCGTGCTTCCGCCGGCCGGCCTTGCGGACGGCGGCACCCGTGTGTACATTTCGCCAACCATGCAAATGACAGCCCTTGCGACGGTGGCGGCGGCGCTGGCGGACCCGAGCCGGCTCCGGGCGGTCGTGTACCTGGCGGGCGGCGAGTTGTGCGCGTGCCAGCTCGCGGCGGCGCTCGGGCTCGCGCAGTCGACGGTGTCGCGGCACATGGCCGTGCTGGAGCGGGCGGGGCTCGTCGTCTCGCGGAAGAGCGGACGCTGGGTCCACTTCCGCCGTACCGGGCGCGACGCGCCGGCGGCGGCACGGTCCGCGCTGCGCTGGGTGGACGCCCATGCGGGCGACGCCGACGTCCCCGCGGCGGACCGGCGGCGCGCCGTGGAGATCCGGCGGCGGGGACCGGAGTCCTTCTGCGGCCGGAGGGCCGGCGGGGGCGGCCGGTGAGCGCCGCGCGCCCGACGGTCCTGTTCCTGTGCACCGGCAACTCCTGCCGGAGCCAGATGGCCGAGGGCTGGGCGCGGCACCTGCACGGAGACCGGATCGACGCGTATTCCGCGGGCATCGAGACGCACGGGCTCAACCCGCGCGCCGTCCGCGTGATGGCCGAGGCGGGCGTCGACATCTCGGCGCACCGCTCGAAGACCCTCGCCGACCTGCGCGGCATCGAGTTCGACCTCGTCGTCACCGTCTGCGGCCACGCCCACGAGCACTGCCCGCTCTTCCCCGGCCGCACGCGCGTCGTCCACGCCGGGTTCGACGACCCGCCGCGGCTGGCCGCGGGCGCCGCCACCGAGGAGGATGCCCTGGCGCCTTACCGCCGCGTCCGGGACGAGATCCGGGCGTTCGTCGAAGATCTGCCCCC
>VGWF01000184.1 GCA_016873715.1 Lentisphaerota bacterium
CCCGCCCACACACCGCCGTCGCGGGCGGCCCAGTCGCCGTGCGTGACGGCCCACGGCTTGCCCGGCATGGCGGCGAAGGACTCCTCCAGCGCCACGGTGCCCTCGGCCGGCGGCAGAACCGCGACCTTCGGCGCGGGCGGATCGACGACCGGCGGAAGCGTGCGGCTGAAGCCCCCGTTGCGGTAGCGGTTCAGCAGCGCGCGCAGCTCCTTCACGACCTCCGGGTGCGCGGCGCTGACGTCCTTCGTCTCGGCCGGATCGGCGACCGTGTCGTAAAGCTGCTCGCGGTACTGCTCGGCGCGCGTCTTGCGCGCGCCCGCCTTGGTCTCATCGACCGGCACGCCTTCGATCCACTTCCACGGGCCCTTCCGGATCGCGAAGACGCCGTCGGCACTGTGGACGATGATGTCCTCGCGCGGCGTCGCCGCCGCGTCGCCGAGCAGCGCGGGCAGGAAGCTGCGGCTGTCCTCGGCGCCGACGGAGGCGGCCGGCAGCGGCTCGCCGACGATCCCGGCGGTGGTGGCGAGGATGTCGGCCAGGCTGATGGTCAGGGGACAGGTGCTCCCGGCCGCGACGCGCCCGGGCCAGCGGACGAAGAACGGCACCTTGAAGCCGCCCTCCCACACGTCGTGCTTTCCGCCGCGCAGCGCACCGTTGACCTTCAGGCCGGCCAGGTAGGCGGTGTGCTGGAGGTTGTTCGTGATCGTCGGCTTGAAGACGCCGCCGTTGTCGCTGGAGAAGAGGACGAGCGTCTTGTCCGCCACGCCCTTGCGGTCCAGCGACTCCAGCACGCGGCCGACGCTGCGATCGAGTTCGTGGATCCAGTCGCCGTAGGGTCCGGCGGCGCTCTTCCCGGCGAGATCGTCGTCCGGCGTGACCGGGTTGTGGACGGCGACGGGCGTGAAGTAGAGGAAGAACGGCTTCCCGGCGGGCTGCTTCTCCATCCACGAAATCGCCTTGTCCGTGAGTTCATCCATCACGCGCTTGTTCTTCCGGCGCGGCGCATCGAGATCGAGGATGTTCGCCCGGGCATTCTCCATGTCCTCGGGTCCGTAGGTCGCCTGGTAGTTGTCGTCGTCGTGCGCCGGGCCGGGGAGCTTCATGCCCTCGGGGATCTTCCCGCTGCGGAGACCGAAGACGAACCGGTTCTCGACGAAGACGCCGGTGAGGTCGCCGTGGTTGGACGGGACGCCGAAATGGTAGTCGAAGCCGACGTCCAGCGCGCCCGGAGAGAGCTCCGCGGTGTAATCGGTCCGCCACTTTGGGGAGTCGTCCGCCGTGCCGTAGCCGAGGTGCCACTTGCCGACGGCGGCCGTCGTGTAGCCGTGTTTCTTGAGCAACGAGGCCATGGTCAGCCGGTTGGTCTCGATGTGCAGCGGCGAGAACGTGCCGAGAACCTCGCTCTTGAGCGACGTGCGCCAGCAGTAGCGGCCGGTCATCACCGAGTAGCGCGTCGGCGAGCAGACCGACGAGGTCGTGTTGGCGTCCGTGAAGCGGCGGCCCTCGCGAGCGAGGCGGTCCAGCGCGGGCGTGCGGATCAGCTTCGGGTCCGCGCCGGTGGCGCCGGTGCTCCCGTAGCCGAAGTCGTCGGAGAGGATCAATACGATGTTCGGCCGGTCGGCCGCCGTCGCGAGCAGGCCGGCGGCCAGGGCGATCGTTGCAGCGAGGTTCAGGGTCTTCATGCCGGCATGATGGTTCCGGCAACGCTCCGTGGCAAGCGCGGCGGAGGCGCGGAGCACAGAACCCAGCATCCAAAGTCCAACAACTCACAGCCAGCCGCCGTTGGTTGTTGGCTGTTGGTTGTTGGATGTTGAGTGCGACTGGCCTAGCCTGTCGTCATGAACCGGATACTACGTCGGCTGGTCCTCGTCGCAGGCTGCGCGGCGGCTGCGGGGTGCGGCGAACGCGCGGCAGGGGTGCCGCCGGCGGAGGGCATCGTCGTCGAGGCGGAGGACATCGCGCGCCCGTCGGACGCGTGGCGGCGCGACGAGCGGCGGGAGGACCGGTGGATGCTCTGGACGCGCGAGGACGACATCGGGAGGAAGCGCTCGCGCGGCGCGGTGATGGCGTCGCCGTCCGTCGCGAAGGACCGCGCGTCGCCCGCCGAGGGCGCCCCGCCGCTGCACTGCGTGGTGACGAACCTCGCGCCGGGCCCGTACCGCATCTTCCTCAGCGGGCCCGGCCGGCCGCTGGCCTACTCGCCGGACGGCGGACGGTGGGTGCGGTACGAAGGCGGCGAACGGATGCTCGGGCCGGTGGACCTGCCGGACGGCCGCTTCGAGATCTGGATCGACGACCGGTACGCCGCGCCCGGGGGCAACCCCGGCCCCGGCTACTTCGACTACATCCGCTTCCTGCCGATGACGCGCGACGAATTCCGCGCCGGCGGGCCGCGTCCGCTGCTGCCGCCGCCGCTGGAGTTCCGCGACTTCGCCGCGGGGTGCACCCGGACCGGCGCCGTCAGCCTGTGCTGGACCACGTCGCTCGCGGTCGAGGGACAGCGGCTGACCTGCACCTCCGGCGACGGCCCGGCGCGCGATCTCGCGGTCGAGGGCGGCCCCGGTCGCAACCACCGTGTCCTGCTCGATGGCTTGGACCCGGCCCGCGAGTACCGGGTGAGGATCCTCGCCGACGACGCCGGAAAGCCCGTCGAATCGGAACCCTTCCCCTTCCGCGCCGCGCCGCCGCGTCCGCCGGACACCGTCGCGCAGACGATCCCGCTCTCCGTGACCGAGCCGACGGCCGTGCCGCGCGGCCGTGCGCCGGCCGTGATCGGCATGCCCTTCGCGCGCGGGACGCTGGCGCAGCCCGGCGACCTGCGGCTGCTCGACGCGGGCGGCGCGGAGACGCCGCTGCAGGCGGAGGTGTTCTCCCGCTGGCCGGACGGCTCCGTGAAGCTCGCGACGCTGTCGTTTCCCGTGAACGCTCCGACCGGCGCGGCGGCGGTCTGCCGGCTCGAGACGCGTCCCGGCGGCGGCGCGGGCGCGGCGTCCGGCCGCGTCACGATCCGCGTCGAAGAGACCGCCGATGCCTGGCGCATCCGCGGCGAGGGGCTCCAGTTCGATCTCGGGAAGACGGTCCCCGCGCTATTCGTCAACGTCGGCTTCGACCGCGACCGCGACGGCACCGTCTCGGCGGCCGAGCGCGTTGCGGCGGCGCCGCGGCTCGCAAACCTGCGGCTGCAGACGGCGGACGACGCCAACCTCACCTGCGGCGCCCCGGAGCGTTTCGAGGTGGAGTGCAACGGTCCCGTGCGCGCGGTGCTGCGCTGGTCAGGGCCGCTCGTCGACGAGGCGGGCCGGCCCGGCTGGGCCTACGTGATCCGCGCGACGCTCTTCGCCGGCATCCCGGAGATGCGCCTCGATGTGACGGTCATCAACGACAACCCGGAGCCGAAGTACCGAGAGGTGAAGTCGCTCGCGCTCCGCGTGCCGGTCGAGGGCGGGGGCGGGGTCCGCGGCGCGCTGGGCGGCCGGGCGCCGGTCCCGGTCGGGAGCGCCGACGGCATCTGGGTGCTGCAGCAGGACGAGCGCCGCGTGCGTCTGTGGGATGCCGACGCGCCGGCGGAGCGGGTCGAGTCCGGCGTGGCCGTCGCGGCCGACGCAAAGGCGCGGGTCCTTGTCGCGATGCGCGACTTCCGCGGGGCCTATCCCTCCGGTTTCGCCGTGAAACCCGACGGCCTGCACGTGCGCCTGCTCCCGCCGTTGCCCGGCGACGCCTATGACGATGCGAACGCGCTGGAACGGCTGCGGCTCTTTGGCTGGTGCCGCGGAGGGCGCTACGTGGTCAAGGCCGGACAGGCGATCCGCAAGGAGATCGTCGTCCGCTACGGCGCGGCCGACGACGCCACCGATCCGGCGGCCTTCGCCGGCTGGGCGGACGCGCCGCTGTTGCCCCAGGCGCCGCCCGGGCACCTGTGCGGCAGCGGACTGCTGTCGCGGCGGATCCTCCCGAGGACGCCCGGGCTCTGGGACGCCTACGAGCGGTCCTTCGAGGCCGGCTTCCGCGCGAGCCTGGAGGACCGCGAGAAGCAGCGGACATGGGGCTGGATGCACTTCGGCGACTGGTTCGGCGAGCGGCTGCTGAACTACGGCAACAACGAGTACGACATGGCGTGGGCGATGGCGCTGCAATGGGCGCGCACGGGCGACCGGCGGCTCCTCGACCGCGGCCTCGAGATGGCGCGGCACCACAGCACGGTCGACACGGTCCATGGCCGCTTCTCCGACGCTTGGAACGGGCTGGTCTACGAGCACAGCTTCAATCACGTCGGCCTGGACATCGCGCGCGACGATCCACGGCTCGTGGAGAGGCTGCTGGCGAAATACCTGGCTGAGTTCGGCGCCGGCATGCTCGGCGGAGCGATCGACCGGCAGGGGCATGTCTTCCAGCCCGGCAACTGGATCTGCGCCGCGCTGACCGGCGACGGCTGGCTGCGCGAGGTGGCGACACGCGTGTGCGACAACCAGGCCGCGCGCCTGACGCCGTCGTTCGATTTCAGCATCGAGCGAGCCGGCGGCTGGCCGATCATCAACATGTCGATGGCGCATCACTTCAGCGGGGATCCGTACTATCTCAACGCGGCGCGCATCATGGTCGAGCGGGCGCTGGAGCGGCAGGATCCCGCCAGCGGAGGCTGGCTGCACCGGCATTCGGGCAACGAGTCCGGCGGCGAGACGGGCATGGGGGGCAAGGCCTTTGCGGTGGCGATCCTCGCGCACGGCCTGCTGCGCCACCTCGAGCAGGAACCGCGCCCGCGTCCCGATGTCGAGCACATGCTTGTGCGCGGCGCCGATTTCCTGCGCGACCACGCGTGGGTCCCCGGCCAGGGCTTCCGCTACATCAGCCACCTGAAGTACCACGCGGACAAGCCGCGGCGCGGCGCCACGGAGGGCATGAACGCCGAGCTCGTCGCCTTCGCCTACGAGAAGACGCGCGATCCGAAGTACCTGGAGTTGCTGAACGACATGCTCGCCGGCCATTTCGACAAGCCGCCCAGCGGGAACGGCAAGTCGTTCAGCCAGTCCGTGCGCCAGACCGTCTTCGGCCTCGACCGGATGACGAAAGCAACCTCCAACAGCCTACCTCCAACCCTCATCATCCAATGATGGAGGGCCGAGCTATGCGAGGCCGAAAAGGGTGTCACGGAGCGCAAGGTCCGGGCTCGCGGTAGCTCGCCCCTCCAATAGGCGCAGTCGTGGGGCAGGCGCTCCGGCCTGCCTTCGCCTACGAGAAGGCGCGCGATCCGAAGTGCCTGGAGTTGCTGACGACATGACCAATTCAAACTCCAACAGCCTACCTCCAACCCTCATCATCCAATGATGGAGGGCCGAGCTACGCGAGGCCGAAAAGGGTGTCACGGAGCGCAAGGTTCGGGCTCGCAGTAGCTCGCCCCTCCAATAGTCACAGCCGTGGGGCAGGCGCTCCGGCACGCCTTCGCCTTCGAGAAGACACGCGATCCGAAGTGCCTGGAGTTGCTGAACGACATGACCGATGCAATCTCCAACAGCCTGCCTCCAACCCCAGACACTCAATGATGGAGGGCCGAGCTACGCGAGGCCGGAAAGGGTGTCACGGAGCGCAAGGTCCGGGCTCGCAGTAGCTCGCCCCTCCAATAGGCGCAGTCGTGGGGCAGGCGCTCCGGCCTGCCTTCGCCTACGAGAAGACGCGCGATACGAAGTACCTGGAGCTGCTGACGACATGACCATTGCGATCTCCAACAGCCTACCTCCAACCCAAACACTCAATGATGGAGGGCCGAGCTACGCGAGGCCGGAAAGGGTGCAATGGGCGCGGCGACCGTGGTCGCGCTTGCGCTCGCCCCAGGAACTCCGTTCTTGAGAACTCCACGACATCTGTCCGTTTTGTCCTTGCATCCTCCGCGGCCTTTGCATAGACACCCCGGCTGGGTTGTGGGAATTCGCCGTTCACCATAGGGAGGAGCACCGCTCATGGATATCGAGAAGGTCCAGACTATCGTCGTCGACGCGATCACCCAGTTCGGGTTCAAGATACTTGCCGCCATCGCGTTTTGGATTGTCGGCCGCTGGCTGATCGGCCGCGTCGTGGTGCTCTTCGGCGCCGTGATGAAACGCAGCAAGATCGACCCGACGTTGACGAACTACTTGGGCTCGATCATGTCGGTCCTGCTCAACCTCGCGCTGATTCTGGGCATCCTCGGCTACTTCGGAATCCAGACAACCTCTTTCGCTGCCATGCTGGCCGGCGCCGGTTTGGCGATCGGCGCGGCTTGGAGCGGCATGCTCAGCAATTTCGCCGCCGGCGCCTTCATGCTCGTGTTGCGGCCTTTCAAGGTGGGCGACTTCGTGCAGGTCGGGGGCATGGTCGGCACCATCCACGAATTGGGGCTGTTCGCTACCACCCTGGTCACCCCCGACAACGTCTTGACGCTGGTCGGTAACGGCAAGATCTTCAGCGACACGATTCAGAATTTCTCAAGCCAGCCCGTGCGGCGCGTGGAGCGCACCGCGCAATTGGCCGGCAGCGTGGATGCGCTGGATGCCATCGCCCGTTTCAAGGCGGCCGTGGCAAAGATCCCCAACGTGGCTGTGACCCCGGCTCCCGAGGTTAACGTTCTCGACATCAATCTGTTGGGTGCCGTGATCTCGGTGCGGCCCTATTGCCATACCAACCACTATTGGCAGGTCTATTTCGACACCAACGAGGCCATCATCCGGGTCTGCAAGGAAGCCGGCTGGCCGGCGCCCACGCCGACGCAGATCCTGAAGTCCGTTTCCGGCTGATCCCGACAAGAGATCGCGTCCCGGGCGGTTCTTCGCCCTTCGGGCTTCGCAGGGCAGGCGCGCCCTGGGGATCCGGCGATTGGGCCCCTGTCCCCATCCGCGGCGTCCGGCGGCTTTGTCGCGCCGGCGCGCCATGCCCCGGCTCCGTCAGCAGCCGGAAGGCGAGGAACGGCCACCACGGCTTGACGATGAAGCTGAAGGCGCGAAGTCTCGTGGATCTGCCGCGGAACGCACGGTAGCCCGCGTCGTCACCCCGCCCGTGGCTCATCTCACGCCCCGCGGACCTCCTCGCGGTAGTCCGAGGGCCACCGGCCGGCATGGCGGCGGAAGGCGCGGCTGAAGGAGGCGGCCGTGGCGTAGCCGCAGGCGCGGGCGACGTCGGCGATGCGCCGCGTGCGGTCCGCGAGCAGGGAGCGCGCGGATTGCATGCGCACGCGGACGAGTTCCTCGCGGACCGTGCGCCCGAGCGCCCGCTCGAAGCGGCGGTCGAGCGTGCGGCGAGAAACGCCGAGCGCCTCGGCGATCTGCTCCGAGCCGACCAGGTCGCCCGCCTGCGCGCGGACCCGCTGGACGGCCGACCGCACGAGGTCGTCGTCGACGGCGACCGTGTCGGTCGAGCCGCGCGCGGCGATGCCGACCGGCTCGATCCGGACGTGCGGCGTCGCGATGCGGCGTCCCGCCAT
>VGWF01000185.1 GCA_016873715.1 Lentisphaerota bacterium
AACCCGTGGATCCCGCTCTTGTACGGCGCGAGCGAAGCGGGCCACAGCGGCGTCTGCGAGAGCGTCATCCACGCGATCACCAGCACGCCGAGCGTCACGGCGGCGGCGGCGGCGCGGTTCCCCGTGCGGCGGCCGATCATGCCGAGCAGGAAGAGCCCGCCCATGCCGCCGCTGAAGATGCTGGCGAGCTTCCACCAGGTGTCCAGCGCGCCCTGGATGTCGATCATCAGCAGGGCGACGCCGGTGCCGACGACGCCCCAGGCGATCGTGGCCCCGTAGAGCACGCGCATGCACTGGCGGTCGGTGGCGTCCCGCCGGATGTAGCGGCGGTAGCCGTCGGTCATCACCAGCGTCGCGGACGAGTTGAGCGAGGTGGAGATCGTGCTCATGCCGGCGGCGAGAATGGCCGCGATCACCAGGCCGGTGAGTCCGGCGGGCAGCCGCTTGCCGATGAAATACGGGAACGCGCGGTCGCCGATGTCCTTGTCCGTCAGCGTGGCCGCGACCGCCGCGACTCGCTGCGCGTTCTCCGGCGCCGCCGCGTCGAGGCCCTCCGCCGCGACCTTGTGCGCCGCGACGGCCTCGCGCACGCCGGCCATGTCGTCGGGATGCGACTGGTACCAGGCGAACAGCGAGGTCCCGATCAGCAGGAGCACCGCGCTGACGGGCACGTAGAGCAGCCCGCCCAGCCAGACGCTGCGGCGCGCCTCGTCGTCGGACTTCGACGCGACGTAGCGCTGCACGTAGTTCTGGTCGATGCCGAAGTTCTGGAGATTGATCGCCAGCCCGTGCAGCAGCACGACCCAGAAGGTCGGCGCGGCCCAGTCCTTCCAGTCGAGGCTTCCCAGCGAGAACTTGCCGTGCTCGGCGGCGATCGCGAACACCTGCGCCGGCCCCTCGGGCAGGCCGAACATCATGACCAGCAGCGCCACGACCGCCCCGGCGATCAGCACGAACGACTGGAGCGCGTCCGTCCAGATCACCGCGACGATCCCGCCGACGAAGGCGTAGGCCGTCACCGTGACTCCGGTGACGAGGATCACCGCGCGGATGTCCCAGCCGGCCAGCACCGACAGCGAGAGCGCCATCAGGTAGGTCACCGTGCCCATGCGCGCGACCTGGGTCAGCAGGTAGAACACGCCGGCGTAGATCCGCGCCCACGGGCCGAAGCGGTGCTCGAGGAGCGCGTAGGCCGACACTTCGCCGCTGCGCCGGTAGTAGGGCAGGAAGAACCGCACCGCGAGCCACGTCGCCAGCGGCAGCGACAGCGAGAAGGCGAACCAGTTCCAGTTCGTCGCGAAGGCCCCGCCGGGGATCGCGAGGAAGCTGATGCTGCTGAGAAACGTCGCGAAGATCGACAGGCCGCACACCCACCCCGGCAGCGAGCGGCCGCCGGCCGTGAAGCCCTCGGACGAGCGGTTCTTCCGGCCGAGCAGGAACCCCAGCAGCATCGTTCCGCCGAAGTACGCGGCGAGCACGGCCCAGTCGAGGACGTGGAGATGGTGGCTCATGTCAGCGGACTCCCTCGGGGATGGGCGAACACACGAAGACCTGCGTGATGGCCCGGCCGCCGGCCGAAACCACCGCGCGCTGGTACGCGACCGACCGGCCGTCGGGCGACACCACGCACGCGAACGGCTGCGGCGCCGCGGCATCCTCCGCCCGCGGCGTCAGGCGCAGCGTCGCGCCCGTCGCCGCGTCGGTCGCCATCACGCTGCCGTCCGCGACGAACGCGATCCAGCGCCCGTCCGGCGACCATGAGAACGACGATGCAACGGGCCACGGGTTGCGCGTCAGCTGGACCGGCTCCGGCGCGGGTCCGCCGGGCAGGCCGGCGCAGGGCGACACCGTCCAGAGCTGTGCGATGCCGTCCGCATCCTTCCGCAGCATTGCGATCCGCGAGCCGTCGGGCGAACCGCGCAGCCAGTGCCGCGGGCCCTGGATGCCGGGATTGGGGAGGTCGGCGGTCCGCGTCAGGCGGCGCTGGACGACGCCGCGGGGCGGGCGCGGACGGGTCGTCGCCGTGCCCTCCAGCGGCCCTTCGCCCGGAACCGTCATCTCCCGCGCGGTCTCGGGGAGGTCGACGAGGAACGCCTCGACGACCGTGCGCCCGTCGGCAGCCGTCACCGTGCCCTGGAACGCGATGGCGCGGCACTGGCGCGTGCCGTCGGGGCGGACGTAGCCAGCCGTCCCGACCCAGCCCTCCTCGCAGGCGCGGGAGATCTCGTCCGACCCCGGCCGCGGCGCGTCGTGGGTCCGTGTGACGAGCACCGTGAAATGCGAACCGTCGCGGTTCCGCGGATGCGAGCGCGGCACGGCGACGGACCCGGCCGGCACGCTGACGGCGACATTGCGCTGGTTGCGTTCGGCGCCCGCCGCGCCGGCGGCGAGGTCGAGGACGTGATCCTCGTAGGTGCTCGCGACCCAGCCCGCCCCGTCCGGGCTGAACGTGTGAAGGTGCGTGCCCCCGCGCAGCGCGCCGGGGATGAACGGTGGCGCCAGGCAGCGCGCGTCGAGGCTGTCCGCCACGCCGGGGCGCGAGGCATGGACGACCGCGCCGCCGCGGCGGGCGGGGCCGTAGGTCCAGTCCGGCGACGGCCGCTCCGGGCCGAGGATGAAGACGCAGGCATCGGACCCGGGATCGCAGGTCGCCACGCCGCAGGACCCGGGCGACGAGTCGAGGAGGACGCGGATCTCGCCCGTCGCGACGTCGACGGCCTCGATCCGCGTGCCGCTGAAGACGGAATCCTGGTCGCGCACGTCGTACGCAATCCACCGCCCGTCG
This sequence comes from Lentisphaerota bacterium, assembly GCA_016873715.1. Taxonomy (GTDB): domain Bacteria; phylum Verrucomicrobiota; class Kiritimatiellia; order PWTM01; family PWTM01; genus VGWF01. The sequence continues at coordinate 2,786 of VGWF01000185.1, forward strand.
CCCGACCAGCAGCCGATGTTCGTCAGCATGTGGCCGTGCGGCGCGGAGGTGACCTGCCGCTCGACCCAGCGCCCGGCGGCCGGATGGGCCGGATCCGCCCCGCCGCCCGCGGCGAGCCCCCCGGCGGCCAGCACGCCCCCGAGCGAGGCCCCCCGCGCGGCGGACGGACGGCGCGGCGCGTTCATGCCTTCGACTCCGCCGCCGTCCCGCGCTCCAGACGGTCCAGCGCCGCGGCGACCTCGCGTGGCAGGTCATCGATCGTCGCCGCCGGCGCGACGGCATCCGGTCGGTCGAAGTCGGCGAGCGTCTCCTTGAGGCTGTCGGCGATGTGCCCGGCCATGCGGACGCGCGCCGCCTCGGCATCGTGCTTGCGGAGGGCCTGCAGGATCCGCTCGTGATGGCGGTGCGCGCCGTCGACGATCGCGCGGTCGTGCCGCTGGCGGCGCATGCGGAAGATCCGCGAGATCGTCCGGCCGCCCTGCACGGCCTGCATGATCTGGCGGTTCCCCGCGGCCTCGAGGATCTGCATGTGGAAGGCGTAGTCCGCGGCGAGGAAGCGATGGAGCCGGTCCGCGTCGAGGGCGTCGAGCCCGGCGCCCCGCGCATCGTCGGCCACGCGCGCCATCTCGTCCGACAGCACCTGGAGCCGCGCGAGGGCGTCCGGCGCGATCCGCTCCGCGGCGCGCGCGGCGGCGAAGCTCTCGAGCGCCTGGCGCATCTCGTAGAGCTCGACGAGGTCGCGGCGGTCGATCCGGCGCACCATCGTGCCGAACCGCGGCACCTGCACCAGCAGGCCCTCCTGGGCGAGCTGGCGGATCGCCTCGCCGACGGGCGTGCGGCTCATCCGCAGCTTCCGCGCCAGCTCCGCCTCCGAGATCACCGCCCCGGGCTCCAGCCGTCCGTCGAGGATCTGCTGCTGGATCCCCCGGTACGCCTGCTCCACCCGCGTCGTCCCGTTCATCGCGCCTCCGCGCCGTTTGTATGCCACTGGAATTCCAGCGGCATGCTAGCGGGCCGGCGGAGGGGTTCAAGTCCCAAATTCCTGGCCCCCCGTCCCGGCACCCCGGCCGCGCCTCCTCCTGCGGCCGGGTCGGTCGCCCGGCCTCCGTTTCGCATGCGGCGGGGCCCTGGGCGCCGCGGGGAACTCGCAGCGGGTGGATTCAGCGCCCCGCGCCCCACCGGATGGAGGATCGCAGTCCTTGCGCATCTCCGGCGGGGCGCGTCCGTGCGCTGGCCGGCGGCTCGCGCGTGAACCGGACGGACGGGCCGTCGCTCACGGGGCCTTTGCCGACAGCCGCACGTTGCGCACGGCGACGCGGCCGGGGCCGCCGGCGACGACGTTGAGCTTGATCAGGTCCGGCGTCTGGCCCGGCTTGAGGTGGAACGGGATCTTCATCGTCACCCAGCCGCCTGTCGTGCCGGTCACCGTCTGGTTGAGCCCGCGGGAGAAGAACTCGCCTTCTCCGGGAAGCCGGCACCACATCTCGAGATAAACAGGGCCGCGCGCGTTCTCGGTCCTCACCTCGGCGCTGTAGAGCACCGTGACTCCCGACAGGCCCGGATCGAACACCTCGTACAGGCGCAGCGTCTGTGTCTCCGTGCACTCGGCGACCCACGCGCCGTCCTGCTCGGCCATGTTCGCCAGCGGGCGGTCGCCGGCGCCGAAGGCGACATCGCGGTGGTGGAACTCCTGGACCGGCGCCGCGCTCAGGCTCACGGTCCACACGGCCGGGATCACGACGATCGCCAGCGACAGGGAGAGTGCGGAGATGATCAGCCCCGCCTTCCCGGTGCCGGTGCGTCGCGCGGCGATGCCGCAACCGAGCGCGACGAGCTCGAAGGCGAGGAACAGGAGCAGCGACGCCAGGACCAGCAGGTCCGTCCCGACGCCGAGAAGCGCGAGAAGCAATCCTCCGGCCAGCGCGAGGAGGATGGGAAGCACCCATCCCGCGAGCGCGGCGGCGAGGCTCAGGATGCCCAGTCCGCGGCGCGGCGCCGGGGCTGCGGCGGCGGCCGGCGGCGGACGGACGGTGGCGGGCGCCGTGTTGTGAGGCAGGTTCTCGACCGCGGTCTTGACCTCGCTGGCGTGCTGGTAGCGGCGGTCGGGCTCCTTCTCCAGCGTCCTGAGTACGACCTCGTCGAGGCGGTCGTCGACCGGCGCCTTCTGCGACGGCGGCGCGAAGCGGCCGAGGGGCAGTTCGCCCGTGAGCATCTCGTAGAAGACGACGCCCAGCGAGTAGATGTCCGCCCGGTGGTCGACGGTCCTCGCATTCTCGACCTGCTCCGGCGCCATGTAGCGCGGCGTGCCCATGACCATGCCGGGATGCGTCAGCATGACGTCCGGCACGGCCTCGCCGGACAGCTTGGCCAGTCCGAAGTCCGCGATCTTCACGCGGCCCTTGCGGTCGATCAGGATGTTCTCCGGCTTGATGTCGCGGTGCAGGATGCCCTCGTCGTGCGCGAACTGCAGCGCCTCGCAGATCTTCGGCACGATCGCCAGCGCCTGGGCGGGCGCGACGGCCTTCGCCTCGATCAGCTGCCGGAGGTTCGAGCCGTCGACGTATTCCATGAGGAGGTAGAAGAGGCCGTCGGCCTGCCCGAAGTCATACACGGCAACGATGTTCGGATGGTTCAGCCGCGCCAGGGCGCGGGCCTCGCGCTCGAAACGCTCGGCGAAGCCCGGCGTCGCGGCGAGGGAGGCCGGCAGGATCTTCAGGGCGACGAAGCGGTCGAGCCGCGGCTGGCGGGCCTTGTAGACGACCCCCATCCCGCCCCGGCCGAGCACCTCGAGGATCTCCAATTGCGGAAACCGCGGCGCGAGGTCGCGCGGGTCCGCCGGGGGGGCGGCGGGGGCGGCGGCATCGGCGGACGCGGTCAGCGGCACCCCCGTCGGCATGCCCGCCTTCACCAGGCACGCCGGACAGAGCCCCTCCGGCGCATCGGCCGCCGGCCCCGTCCCGCAGCGGGGACAGAGATGCGCAGGCGGGTCGGATATTGTGACGGCAACCTTCTCTTTCGCTGTTGGTTGCGATTGAGGCGGCGCGGATGGCGCCCCCCTTCCGCGGCGGCCGAGGACGACGGCCAGCACGACGATCAGGACCACTGCAAGCCCTCCGAACAGCATCAGCACCAACAGGATTTCCATCCATCCCAGGGCAAGAAAGGCTACCGTGTTCATCGTTGGTCTCTCCTTCCACCCTTTCCTGAAGCGCCGGCGCGGAAAGGTTACACGCTCAGCACGGCGAAGAGGTGGCGAAGCTCGTCATCGACGTCGCGCGGGTCGTTCACGGTGGCGGCGATTTCGGCGCGCAGCAGGTCGCGGTAGCGGCGGCGAAGGCGGTGGGCGGCCACCTTGACGGCGCCCTCGCTCATGCAGAGGCGGCCCGCCGTGGCGGCATGGCCGTCCGCGCCCCCGCCGCCGGCGAGGGTGTCCTTGAGTTCCTCGAAGAGGACGCGCTGGCCTCGGGCTTCGTGTTCGGCGCGAAGGCGGTGGAGGACCTCGTCGAGCAGGGTCAGTGCCCAGCGCCGCTCGAAGATGCGCTCCGGCGTGGCGGGGTCGGCGGGTTCGCGGAGGTAGCGCGTCTCCGCATCGCCGGCGTCGAGCGAGGTGACATACGCGCCGCCGCCGCGTTTCAGCGCGCGGGCCTTGTCCCACTCGTTGGCGAGGAAGTGCTTCATGGCCGCGAGCAGGAACGAGCGGAAGCGTCCGCGGGCGGGATCGGCGGCGGCGAGGTCGCGCTTCGCGATCAGCCGGGCGAAGAAGGCCTGCGTGAGATCCTGCGCGTCGTCGGCGCTGCGGCCCTGGCGGCGGACGAAGGCGTAGAGGGGGTACCAGTAGGTCCGGCACAGGTGGTCAAGCGCGGCCGCCTGCGCGCCATCGTCGCGTCCGGCCGCGAGCACGACGCTCCACCGCGTCGCCTCAAACCCCGCCGCGCCCCGCGCGGGACCGTCCTCCTGGCTCGTCGCCGTCATCGCGGCGACAGCCTGCCACGTTTCGCGCCCGGTGTCAGCGTGCGCCCGGCCGTGTGCGAACTCGCGAGGATGGCGGACCGCTCGCCGTCGACCGCCGCGCCGCGGCATCGCCTTCTCCACCGCGAGCCGCCCCACGGCTAACCGGACCGCGGGGGAGGGCGGTGCGCGGAGCGGCCGGCTTTCACGGTCGCCACAGTGTCGGTGTTTATTAACTCCGACACCATGCGCACGCGGCACTTAATGAGCATGATAAGGGCACCGGCCGCGGACGGCGCGGGCATCCGGGGGCGGAGGGGCGTGCCGGTGTTTATTAAGTCCGACACCCCCGTCCGCGAATCGAATCTCATCCGTACGTCCAAGGCTTGGACGGAGTTCATGGCCGCACGCCCGAGGATTGGAACCCCGCCGGGCGGTGCCGGGTGGA
>VGWF01000186.1 GCA_016873715.1 Lentisphaerota bacterium
GGTACCGCAAGCGCTTCGCGCTGCCGGCGGACGCCGCGGGCCGCCGCGTGATCCTGATCTTCGACGGCGTCATGGCCAGCCCGAAGGTCCACGTCAACGGCGCCGAGGCCGGCGGCTGGACTTACGGCTACAATTCGTTCTGGCTCGACGTGACGGCGCACGCGAAGCCGGGCGCGGAGAACGTCGTCGCCGTCCATGCCGACACGCGCGAGCACGGTTCGCGCTGGTACCCGGGCGCGGGCATCTACCGCAAGGTCGCGCTGCGCATCGTCGATCCGGTGCACGTGCCGGTCTGGGGCCTGTGGGTCACGACGCCGAAGGTCGGCGACCGCGCGGCGACGGTGCGCGTGCGCACCGAGATCGCCAACGCGGGCGCGGCGGACGCGGCGGTCGAGGTGGAGACGACGCTGCTCGATCCGACCGGGGCGGTCGCGGCGACGCGGCGCGATCCGGTATCCGCGAAGGCCGGCGCGACGGCGCTGTGCGACGTGTCGATCGAGGTGGCCGATCCGAAGCGGTGGGATGTCGATGCGCCGTGCCTGTACCGCGCCGTCGTGCGCGTCCACCGCGGCGGGACGGCGGTCGACGAGGCCGCGACGACGTTCGGCATCCGCACGTTCGAGTGGACCGCCAACGACGGGTTCCACCTGAACGGCCGGCGCCTGCAGCTCCACGGCGTGAACCAGCACCACGATCAGGGGCCGCTGGGTGCCGCGTGCCTGCCGCGGGCGGCGGAGCGGCAGCTCGAGATCCTGCGCGACATGGGCGTCAACGCGCTGCGGACGAGCCACAACCCGCCCGCGCCCGAGGTGCTCGACCTCTGCGACCGGATGGGGATCGTCGTGTGGGACGAGCTCTACGACAAGTACGGGAAGACCGCCGGGGTGCCGTGCAGCACGGCGGAGTACGTGGAGAAGCACGCGGAGAAGGAGGTGCGGAACTTCGTCCGCCGCGACCGCAACCACCCGTGCGTCGTGATCTGGTCGATCGGCAACGAGATCCCGGACATCCTCGGCGACGCCGACGGACGCGCCGGCGAACACGTCGCGCGGATGGTGGCGTTCTTCCGCGCGAACGACGACACGCGCCCGACGGCGATCGGCTGCCACATGCCCGGCGGGGCGGCGAAAGGAAAGACCATCCTTGACGCGCTCGACGCGACGGGCTGGAACTACCAGGCGAAGTACCGCGTGGCGAAGGAGCGCTACCCGGACAAGCCGGTGATCTACAGCGAATCGGCCTCCGCCTTCAGCACGCGCGGCGGCTACAAGCTGCCGCTCGCGAAATCGAAGACCGACTGGGGCGACGACGGCGTGCTGAACGCCTACGAGCTGACCGCGGCGTCGTGGGCCGACATCCCCGAGCACGAGTTCGAGTACATGAAGACCGACCGCTACGTCGCCGGCGAGTTCGTGTGGACCGGCTTCGACTACCTGGGCGAGCCGACGCCGGTCGGCGGGAAGGGCTGGGCGCATCCCGCGCGGGCGCGCAGCAGCTACTTCGGCATCCTCGACCTCGCCGGCATGCCGAAGGACCGCTTCTTCCTCTACCGCTCGCATTGGAACGGGAAGGCCGCCACCGTGCACCTCGCGCCGCACTGGACCTGGGAGGGGCGCGAGGGCCAGCCGTTGCCGGTGATGGTCTACACGAGCGGCGACGAGGCCGAACTCTTCCTGAACGGACGCAGCCTGGGCCGCCGCGCCAAGCGCAGCGCCGAGGCGATGAAGGCGGCGAATCTCGCGTTCGGCAGGACCGCGAAGGCGTCGAGCGAGGAGATCAAGCAGGACGCGGGCGGCAACGTGCAGGCGGAGAACCTCGCGGGCAAGGCGTGCGACGGCAACCCCGGGACCCGCTGGTGCGCGGCGGACGGGACGCTGCCGCAGACGTGGCAGGTCGACCTGGGGCGCGCCGCGCCGCTGGGCGCGATGCGGATCGACTGGGAGGCCGATGCGGCCGGGTACCGGTTCGGCGTCGAGGTCTCGCGCGACGGCGCGGCCTGGAGCGCGGCGGGCGGTGACGCGACGGCGAAGTCCACGGGCTGGCGCAGCCAGATCGATCTGCGTGGCGTCGAGGCCCGGTTCGTGCGGGTCACGATCACCGCGACACCGAAGAAGACATGGGCCGGCTTCCGCGACGTCGAGATCCGCGCGCCCGGCGATGCCGGGGCGGACGAGAACCCCTACTACGCCGTGCTCGATGCCTACCGCCTCCGATGGGCGGCCGTGCCCTACGAGCCGGGGGAACTGAAGGTCGTCGCGTACCGCGGCGGCGCGAAGATCGGCGAGGCGGTCCAGCGCACCGCGGGCGCGCCGGCGGCGCTGCGGCTCGCGGCGGACCGTCCGGCGATCCGGGCCGACGGCGACGATCTCGGCTACGTGCAGATCGACGCGGTCGACGCGAAGGGGACGCCCTGTCCGCACGCGGCGCCGGTCGTGACCTTCCGCGTCGAGGGTCCGGCCGCGCTCGCCGGCGTCGACAACGGCGATCCGCTGGGGATGGACTCGTTCACGGACGACCGCCATCCGCTCTTCAACGGACGCGCGGTGGCGGTCCTCCGCAGCCGCGCCGGCGCGGCGGGGACGGTGCGCCTCGTGGCGTCGGCGCCGGGGATGCCGGAAGCCACGGTGACGCTCGAGTGCCGGTGACAACGAAGAGGAGACGAGCATGAAGCCGAGCCGGAGGCTGGAATCCTGCGCGCTCGGGGCGATCCTTGCCGGCCTCGGGGCCGTCGCCCCCGCGCAGACGAACACCTATCCCGACAGCCCCTATCCCCGGGTCAACCCCGCGGCGTGGTACGAGGTCGACCCCGCGTGGCCGCAGCGTCCGCCGGGAATCGGGTGGGGCGGCATATCGGGGCTCGCCCTCGATGCGCAGGAGAACGTGTGGATCTACACGCGGACGAACCCGATCGTGCAGGTCTACGCCGCCGACGGCCGCTACCTCAAGGGCTGGCCGTCGCCCGGCACGAACGCGGTCGCGCACGGACTGCGGATCGACCGGGACGGGCACGTGTGGCTGGTCGACGTGGGCCGCCACACCGTGACGAAGCACGCGGCGGACACGGGGCGCGTGCTGCTGACGATCGGGACGGAGGGCGAACCGGGGTGCGACGCGACGCACTTCTTCAAGCCCACCGACGTGGCGTTCGCGGTCAACGGCGATCTCTACGTCTCCGACGGCTATGGCAATGCGCGCGTCGCGCAGTTCGGCAAGGACGGGACGTTCATCCGCGAGTGGGGCGGCCTCGGGGGCAAGCCGGGGCAGTTCAGCATCCCGCACTCGATCGTCTGCGACGCGCGCGGGCGGCTGTACGTGGCCGACCGGAACAACGGCCGGATCCAGGTCTTCGACACGCGCGGACGGCTGCTCGAGGTGTGGGCGGACGTCATGGTGCCGTGGACGCTCTGGCTCTCCCCCGACGGCGACGTCTGGGCATGCGGCTCGTCGCCGATGACGTGGGGCTTCGACCCGAAGTACCCGACCGCGCCGCTCGGATGCCCGCCGAAGGACCAGATGGTCGTCCGGTTCGATTCGTCGGGCCGGGTGCGCCAGCTCTGGACCTTCCCGAAGGCGGCGGACGGCGAGGAGGCCCCGGGGACGCTCAACTGGCTCCACAACGCGGTGCCGGACTCGAAGGGCAACCTCTACTGCAGCGACATCATCGGCTGCCGCGTCCAGAAGTTCCTCCGGAAGACCGGTCCCGCCGCCGCGCCCTGAGCGCGATCAGGCCAGGGCTGCCTTGCAGAACTGGACGCACTTGGCCACTTCGGCCACGGCGTTCGAGCCTTCGGGGATCTTGTACTCGAGCTCGATGTCGGCGGGGAAGGTCCACTTCTCCTTGCGGATCAGGTGGAGGACTTCCTTGATCGGCGTCGTGCCCTGGCCCCAGGGCAGGTTGCCGCCCTCGGCCGTGCGGTCCTTGAGATGCAGGCTGACCATGCGGTCGTGATACTTCTCGATCACCGGGATCGGCGAGAGGCCCTTGGATCCGGCGACGTAGTGGCCGATGTCGAAGTTGAAGCCGATGTAGGGGCCGATCTCGAGGATCGGGTCGGGCTTGTCCATCACGGGGTAGTTGTTCGTGTGGTTGTGGAAGGCGACCCAGATCTTGTGCTTCTCGGCAAACGGCGCGAGCTTGCGGGCCATGTCCTCGCTGCGCTCGAGCGAGACGCCGATGCAGCCGAGGGCCTTGGCGACGAGGAAGCTGAACTCGATGTCCTCGTTCGACGACGATCCGAAGCCCATCTTGTGGATGTGGATGTTGATGCCGGCGTCGTTGTAGATCTTCCGCAACTCGCGGCACTTCGCCAGTTGCTCCTCGCGCTGCGCGTCCGTCGGCTTCGCCGGCGCGGGGGCGTCCTTGCCCTTCTTCCCGCCGCCGCCCGGGATGCCCGCGAACTGCTGGATCGGGCCGCCCATCAGTTCCACCTCGCTCAGGCCGCCCGCCAGCAGCGCCTGGAGGGTCTCGTCGGCCGTGTTGGCCATGCTGCGGTAGCTGTAAGTGATGCAGCCGATGCGGACGCCGCCGAAGACCGAGTTGGGCTTCCCGGCCGCGGGAGCGGAGCGGGGAAGGGCGAGGGCTGCGGCGAGAGCCGCCGCGCTGCCGAGGAATTCACGCCGGGTGGGGGAGGTGCCGGAACCGTTGGGTGTCTTCATGCGGTGTTGTGTGCCACGGGCGGCGGGTGATTTCAATCCGGAAGTTCAGGGGCGGCGATGAGCGATGAGGGATGAGCCGGGATGAGTTGCGGCGGCGGTGCAAGGTGGTCATCACGCTCCGCGTGATGATCCCGGACGCCGGCGAAGACCCTCACGCGGAGCGTGAGGACTACTTTGGGTCGCGCACCCGGCCGTAAGGACGCTCCTCGTTCATTGCTTGGCATTGCATGGGCAGGGGGCGCTCGGCTAAGGTGCTGGGACATGGGCGCGCGGGGCGGGCCCGGGCGCCGCGATGGAGGATGGAACCATGCAGCGTCGGAAGTTCCTTCAGTCGGCAGTGACCACCGGGGCCGGATTGCTCATCCTCCCCACCGGCACGATCGCGGGGACGAACGCCCCGGGCGGGAAGCTCAACATCGGCATGGTCGGCGTCTGGGGCCGCGCGCTGGCGCACTACGACTCGCTGAAGAACGAGAACATCGTCGCCCTCTGCGACATCAACGAGAACCACCTCGCCGACGCGGCGAAGAAGTACCCGGGCGCGAAGACCTACGTCGACTGGCGGAAGATGCTCGATCAGAAGGATCTCGACGCGGTCATCTGCTGCTCGGCCGACCACACCCACGCGCATGTCGCGACGTGGGCGATGAACCGCGGTCTGCACGTGTACTGCGAGAAGCCGCTGGCGAACAGCATCGAGGAAGCCCGCGTCGTCCGCGAGACCTACCTGAAGAACAAGGGCAAGCTCGCGACGCAGACCGGCATGCAGCGCCATGCCGACGAGAATTTCGACCGCATCCGCGAGCTCGTGCGCGACGGCGCGATCGGCGAGCTCAAGGCCGCCTGGGCCTGGGGCAACCGCAAGATTCCGCGGCCCGGCTACCTGCCTGCCGAGGGCCAGCCGCCGGCGCACCTGCAGTACGACCTCTGGATCGGCCCGTCGCCGATGCATCCGTACAACCCGGGCTATTTCAGCGGCGGTCCGGGCGCAAATTGCCTCCAGTGGAACATGTACTGGGACTTCGGAAGCGGTCAGGTCGGCGACATGGGCAGCCACACGATGGACCTGGCGTGGAACGCGATCGATGCGGACCGCCCGACGTCCATCACCGCCACCGGCGACGAGTTCCATCCCGATGTCACGCCGGTGATGCTCGAGGCAACGTTCGAGATGCCGAAGAACGACTGGCGGCCGGCGATCCAGCTCACGTGGTGCCAGGGCGGCGCGATGCCGAAGAACCCGAGGGACTACGTCGACCTCGGCAAGATCGGCCACGGCGCGATGTTCAAGGGATCGACCGGCTTCATCGTCTGCGACTTCACCACGCGCCTGGTGATGCCCTACGGCAAGGGCGCCGACATGACCTACTACAAGCCGCGCGCCAAGGAGCAGCTCCACGCGCCGATGGGCCACTTCCAGGGCCAGTGGGTCGACGCGTGCAAGGGCAGCCTGAAGACGACCTGCAACTTCGACTACGCCGGCACGATGATCGAGACGATGCTGCTCGGCCTCGTCGCCTACCGCGCGAAGAAGAAGATCTCCTATGACGCCGCCGCCGGCCGCGTCACCGACTGCCCCGAGGCCGACGGGTTGCTGAAGCGGAAGTACCGCGACGGCTGGCCGCTGAACGGGTAGGAAGCCCGCGGGGCCGGTTGCCGACCGCGACCACCGGTCGCGGCTGCAGGGGACACCGATGAAACGGGTGCTGTAGCCGGGGCCGGTGGCCCCGGCCGTTCGGGAGACACCGGGCAGAAAGGGGAGTCCGCGTGAGGCATCTCCGGTCCGTCCTGATGGCCCTTGCGGCGTCGGCCGCCGTCGCGTCCGCGGCCCCGCGGCCGAACATCCTCTTCATCCTCACCGAGGACCAGGGCGCGCACATGGGCTGCCTCGGGACGCCGGGGCTGAAGACGCCGCGCATGGACGGCCTCGCCGCCACCGGCATGCTCTTCCGCAACGGCTTCATCGCCTACCCGGTGTGCTCGGCCTCGAAGGCGGCGCTCTACACGGCGCTTCACAACCACGCCAACGGGATCCTCAACAACACCGTCAACATGCACAAGCCGGCGGAGAAGCTCACGCCGGCGGAGCGGAAGGCCCCGCTCTACGTGACGAATCGCATCCGCCCGGAGATCCCGACGCTGACCGAGATCCTCCGGACGAACGGCTACTACCAGGGCACGATGCACAAGCTCCACGTCGCGCCCGTGGAGAAGTTCCCCTACGACGAATTCCTGCCCAACCCGACCGGGCCGCTCATGAAGGCCTTCCTCGGCCGCGCCGCCGCCGCCGGCAAGCCGTGGTTCCTGCTCTACAACATCCCGAACACCCACCGGCCGTACCCGGACAGCGACAAGGCCCCGATCCGCGTCGACCCGGCCGCCGTGAAGCTGCCCGCATTCCTCCCCGACACGCCCGTCGTGCGGAAGGACTGGGCCGAGTACCTCGCGGGCATCGAGGAGGCCGACGCGCTGACCGGGCAGGCGCTCGACGTGCTGCGCGAATCCGGCCAGGCGGACCGCC
>VGWF01000187.1 GCA_016873715.1 Lentisphaerota bacterium
CCCCGCGCGTTTCCGGTGCGATGGGCGTGGACAGGAGGTAGGTCCCGGCGGCGAAGACGACACAACTCCGGTTGCTGATGGCGGCCGCGTGAATCGCGGCATCGATGGCCTTCGCGTCGCAGCGGCCGTCGTCCGGCACCGCGCCGAAGTCGGCGACGTGAACCGCCCCGCCGCCGGCCCGTGCCGCGGTTGCGGCGAGCAGCGAAGACACGACGAGACGGAAGACAGAATGGTTCATGACCATTCCTTGGTTGGCACGACCCGTCTCCCGTCTCCCCACGCCCTCATCCCGGGGCCGCAACCTAGAACGGCATCGTGACGATTCCGTCGACCATGCGGCACTCGTGGACGGCGAAGCGGTCCTTGAGGGCGGGGTAGGCCCGCGGATAGGCCGTGGCGACGGCGGCGCGGAGGGCCTTGACCGCCGACGGTTTCGCCAGCGCGCCCGAGGCGCCCTTGTCGCCGCCGCCGAGCATCCGCTCGCCGAGGACGCCCGGCACGGTGCGGACGATGTCGCACATGGCCTCGAGTTCGGGGCCGGAGATGCGGTAGTCGTCGCGCAGGCCGAGGCCGTCCTGCCGGAAGATGGCGCCGACGGTCTCCACGTCGCCGGCCTTCCACGCGCGGAGCATGCGGTGGAAGCGGCGCTGGGCGTGGAAAATGTAGGTCAGCCGGTCGCAGGGCCCCGGGTGCGACGCGCCGAAGCGGTCGAGGATCTTCCGGTACAGGGCGTCGGTCTTCACGTCGGCGAGGCACCGGATGCCGAACTCCGGGGTGGCCATCGCGGCGAGCTGTTCGCACTCGGCGCGGCGGACCTTGTAGGTCGACTTCTCGAGGCCGGGGCGGACGGTTCCGGTGTCGAGGCTGACGATGCGGACATCCGGCGCGCCGGGGCCGAGCTTCACGTGCTTCACCGACCGCGTCGCGGGGTTGTAGTGCGTGCCCATGCCGGCGCGGGCGAAGAGGATCATGATCTGGTCGAGCTGTCCGCAGGGCGAGCCGATGTAGTCGTTCTCGACGGCCTGGGCGAGGTCGACGACCTGGAGATCGCTCTGCGGCTTCGCGCCGTTGACCTCGAGCACGGTCAGGATGAGGTTCAGCGCCAGCGACGCCGATCGCGACATGCCGCCGCCGGGGATGTTGCCCACCAGCACGGCGTCGAACCCGCGGGCGGTGGGGAAGCCGGCGCGGCGCAGGATGAAGTCCACGCCGAACGGGAACCGCGCCCACGAGTCCGGCACGCTCTTCGGGGCCGGGACCCCGCCCGGCGTGAACGCGACGACGCCGTCGCCGGGGAAGTTCCCGCTGAACAGGCGGACGCGGCCGGAGTCGTTCGGCTTGTACGCCATCCAGATGAACCGGTCGGTGCCGACGCCGAAGAGCTCGGTGCCGTTGTAGTCGCCGTGCTCGACGCCGAGGCAGAAGCGCGACGACGAACGGCGGATGCGTCCGCCGCGGAGGTCGAGCTTCGCGCGCGCGGCGAGGGCGGCCAGGGCGGCGCGCGCCTCGCGGTCGTTCTGCGGGATGCGGATCGTCGGCATCGGATCACCAGAAGATCGCGTAGAGAATCAGCGTCGCAATCACGACCAGCACGCCGAATCCCAGTGCAGGCTTCGAGGTCTCGACGTTGATGCGGGTGTTGGTCGCGAACACGACCGGTTGAGGCAGCGGCTTCACGAGGCCGATGATCCACATCACCGCCAGCACGGCGAAGAAACAGATGGCCATGCGGTCGAGGAACGCAACCTGCGGGGCGACGGCGCCGATCACGAAGTAGAGAACCGGGTTGAGCAGCAGGGCGACCACGCCCGAGACGCCCGGTGCGCGCCGGTTCAGCAGCCCGAAGACGAACACCGCCAGGATGCCCGGCGACACGTAGCCCTGGAACTCCTGGATGTACTTGAAGATGCCTCCGAACCTCGGGTTCGCGAGCTGCGGCGAGACGATGCAGCCGATGACCACGAAGATGCCGACGCAGATGCGGCCGACGGCGACGAGGCTCTTCTGGCTTGCCTGCTTGTTCAGGTACTTCCCGTAGATGTCCATGGTGAAGATCGTCGACGCCGCGTTCAGCACCGCCGCCAGCGAGCTCACGATGGCTCCGAGCATGGCCGCCATCACGAATCCGAGGAGGCCGACGCCGCCGGGGATCAGCTTGCCGATCAGCAGGCCGAGCGCCGAATCGGTCTTGTACCCGATCAGCTTCTTCTCGTCCGCCCGCTTGCCCGCCGCCGCGGCGCGGGAGGCGACCTGCTCGTTCCACGCCTTCAATTCCGCGGCCTTCTCCGCGTTGAGCGAGGCCCAGCCGGAGTCGAAGGTGAAGAGGGTGAGCGAATCCGCCCGGGCCTTCTCGGCATCGTAGGCGGCGAGGGTCTTCGTGTTCTCCAGGACCATCTTGGGGTCCTTGGCCGCAAAGGTCGCCATGTCCTTGTGGAACAGGTTGAAGGCGATGAGGCCGGGGAACACGATGATGAAGGGGACGACCAGCTTCAGGGCCGCCGCGAAGACGATGCCCTTCTGCCCTTCGCGCAGCGAGGCGGAGCCGAGCACGCGCTGCGTGATGTACTGGTTCAGGCCCCAGTAGTAGAAGTTCGGGATCCAGAGGCCGACGACGAGCGCCGTCCACGGGATGTTCAGGTCGGTCTTCGGCAGCACCATGTGCAGCTTGTCGCCGTTCAGCGCGAAGAGCTTGGTCATGCCGCTGGCGGTGTCCGCCACGCCGGCCGCCGGGACGCCGCCCGCGGCGAGGAGGTCGGCGGCGGGGGTGACGCCGAGCTTCGTGAAGGCGAAGTAGGCGATGACGCCGCCGCCGATGATGAGCGCCGTGCCCTGGATCAGGTCCGCCCACGCGCAGGCCTTGAGACCGCCGGTGGCGACGTAGAGGGCGGCCATCAGGCCCATGATCCAGCAGCATGCGGCGAGCGAGACGGGGTAGCCGAAGAGGGTCAGCAGGTCGCTCATCGCGAGCGATCCGGCGTAGATGACGCCGGAGAGCGACACGCCGACGAGGATGATCATCATGAAGACGGCCATCGTGAGTCGCGCCCAGTGATTGTAGCGATGCTCCAGGAACTCGGGGATCGTGAAGATGCCGGCCTTGAGGAAGTAGGGAAGGAAGGCGAAGGCGACGACGACCAGCGTGACCGCCGCCATCCACTCGTAGCTGGCGATGGCGATGCCGAGGTAGTCGGCGGCCTGGCCGGACATGCCGACGAACTGCTCGGCCGAGATGTTGGCCGCGATCAGCGAGATGCCGATCAGCCACCAGGTCAGCCCGCGGCCGGCGAGGAAGTAGGATTCGCTGTCGCCCTCGTTCCGCGACTTGATCAGCCCGACCGAGACGACCGCGATGATGAAGACGATGAAGACGACGATGTCCAAGATCCCGATCATGGCGATACCCCTTCCGCCGCGTTTTCGCGGCCTTCCCGCGTCCCGAGGACCGTGACCGCAGCATTAAAGCAGCCGCCCGCGGCTCCGGCAAGCGCATCCGCGGGGGCTCGGCGGCGCCCGGGCGGGCCGGATCCGCGGATGAAGGGCTGATGGCGGAGCGGATCGGGGGGACGTCCCCGCGACTCATCACGCATCGATCACCACGCGCCCCGCCCCGGCTTCATTCCGCCGCCGTTTCGGGGTACATTGATGCCATGCGAACGGTGGATTGCGACTTCCTGGTGATCGGCAGCGGGCTGGCGGGGCTCCTGGCGGCGCACCACCTCGCGCCGCACGGCCGGGTGCTGGTGGCCTCGAAGAGGGACCTCGCGGAGAGCAACACGAACTACGCGCAGGGAGGCATCGCCTGCGCCATCGCCCCGGGCGACACGATCGAGTCGCACGTGGAGGACACGCTCTCCACCGGCGGCGGGCTCGGCCACGAGGCCGCCGTCCGCTCGATCCTCTCCGACGGCCCCGCCCGGATCCGCGAACTGGAGGCGCTGGGCATCTCGTTCGAGCGGCGCGAGGGCTCGGGCGAGGAATACGACCTCGGCCACGAGGGCGGCCACTCCCGCCGCCGCGTGCTCCACGCCGGCGATATCACCGGGCAGGAGCTGATCCGCGTGCTGCTCGACGTCGTCGCGAACCGCCCCGGAATCACCCTGTGCCCGAACTGGATGGCGATCGACCTCGTCACGACCGGATGGCTGCGGCTGCCGGGCACGGACCGCTGCGTCGGCGCCTACTTCATCGACCGCGCAAGCGGCGAGATCGTCGCCGTGCGGGCCGGCTGGACCGTCCTGGCCACCGGCGGCGCGGGGAAGGTCTACCTCTACACGACGAACCCCGACGTCGCCACGGGCGACGGCGTCGCCCTCGGCTGGCGCGTCGGCCTGCCCGTCCGCAACATGGAGTTCGTGCAGTTCCATCCGACCTGTCTCTACCACCCGCAGGCGAAGTCGTTCCTGGTCAGCGAGGCCGTGCGGGGCGAGGGGGGGATGCTTTTCTCCGACGCGGGCGAACGGTTCATGCCGCGCTACGACGCGCGGGCCGAGCTGGCGCCGAGGGACGTCGTCGCGCGGGCGATCGACCACGAGATGAAGAAGCGCGGCGATCCCTGCGTCTACCTCGACATCACGCACAAGAGCGCGGACTTCCTCGTCAACCGCTTCCCGAACATCTACGCGCGGTGCCTCAAGCTGGGCATCGACATGGCCCGCGACCGCATCCCGGTCGTGCCCGCCGCCCACTACTGCTGCGGCGGCCTCGAGGCCGACCCCTCGGGACGCACCGCGCTGCCGGGCCTCTTCGCCGTCGGCGAGGTCGCCTGCACCGGCCTCCACGGCGCGAACCGGCTCGCGAGCAACTCGCTGCTGGAGGCCGTGGTGTGCTCGCGGAATGCCGCCGTGGCGATCGCGGCCGAGCGCCAGGCGGCGGGCGTGCCGGCGCCGGTGGCGATCCCGGACTGGGCCAGCGGCGACGCGGTGCCGAGCGACGAGGCCGTCGTGGTCGAGCACAACTGGAACGAGGTCCGCACCTGCATGTGGGACTACGTCGGCATCGTGCGCACGAACAAGCGGCTGGAGCGCGCCCTGCGCCGCATCCGCAACCTGCGCGCCGAGATCCGGCAGTACTACAAGCAGTACCTCGTCACGCCGGACGTGATCGAGCTTCGCAACCTCGCCGCCGTCGCCGAACTGATCGTGCGCAGCGCCATGCAGCGAACCGAGAGCCGCGGGCTGCACTACTCGCTGGACTACCCGGCGGTGGACGAGTCCGTCCCCGGCGCCGACACCGTTCTCCGCGACCCGCCCGGCGGCCCGATCGTCGCGCCGTAGACCCGCCCCCGCGGGGCGATGGCGGGCGGTTCGGGCACCCCCATGGGTCGGGCGGCACGACCCGATCGGCCTTCTCTCCCGACAACGGGCTGCGTCCCCGTGTCAGACCCCCGCGTTCACGGGGCCGTCGAGGCTCACTGGCCGCCGCGACGCGCCCGCAACGCGCGTTCGACGCAGGGGACATGGTGCTTCTCGTAGAAGCCCGGCTCGCCGCCGTGCTTCTTCCAAAGCTGGTCCAGCTCGTTCAAGACCGCGAAGTACTCGACGGGGTACCGGCGGTACTGGCCGCGCCCGTTGTGGAGCAGCATCGTCAGGTTCTTCTCGACGTCCGGGACGCCCTCCCACGCGTCGCCCTTCATCACGCCGATGCAGTTGGCCACGCGGTATTGCGACGCCGAGTACCGCAGGAACGGCCAGTCGGCGCCCGTGCCATGCACCAGCTCGCCGGCCAGCGTGGCGGTGGCGTACGTCTCGACGGCGGGGATGCGCAGGGAGGGTTCGCCGAGCGGCGGATTGCCGTTGTAGTTCTGACCGGTGTTGTGGACGATGACCGGGCCTTCGGGGAACAGGGCCCGCGTCATGCGCATCTCCTCGTAGGCGACCACCCATTCCTGCGAGGGAATGCCGTCATAGTAGATCCCGTCCAGGCCGTACGTGTCCCGCAGCCTCCGCACCTCGGCCATGAACTCGTCCGGCTCGCGACTGTAATACCAGTGTGCGCTGGCGTAGACCGCCGCCCGCGAACCCGCCGCGTGGATGGCCTGGATGTGGGCCCGCAGCGATGCCTCGTCGTACGGTTCGTGGCGGGGCCCCCAACTCATCGCCCAGCCCCGCTGCAGGAAATCCCACAACAGCTCGACGTGCTGCGGTCCACGCTTCCGTTCCGAATACCCGCCGAGCGGATCCTTCGGGTGGGCCAGCAGCCACGAGAAATCGAACGACTCCCGCCAGGGATACGGCCGGGGCGGGAAGACGCTCAGGCCCATGCGTTCGCCCGGACCCAGGTGCCAGGTGATCTCCCAGCCCGGCGCGGCCTCGCTCAAGAAGGTCGTGTCGTCGACCCGTCCGCTGAAGTCCACCTGGCCCGCTTCGTGCCGGCCCGGCACCACGCCCGACCAGGGCGAGCCGACATGGACCCGGGCCAGGCGGCCGCAGCCGGCGGGGATGTCGGGGTTGACGGCGAAACCGCCGAAGTCGTCCACCGCCAGGAGATGGCCCGCAGCCAGACGATTCCAACGGCCGCCGATGGCGCTGCGCGCGGTCAGGGCCAGTTCGCTGTGCGGTACGACCATCACCAGGCTGTCGCACTGCACGCCCAGCGTGAGGTGGGCGTTCCCCAGCAGGCATTCGGTGTCCGTCTGGCGGATCACCCGCAGCCCGGCCAGGGGCAACGAGGACGTCCACCGCACCACCTCCCGCTCCTTCTCGAGCCGCTGTTCGCAGGCCAGCGAGTTGTGAGCGCCATCGAAACGGTAGCGCGCGCCCGTGGTCTCGACGACGGTCTGCCCGCCGTCTTGCCGGACGCTCTCGATCCGCATCGGCAACGCGCCCGGACCGCCCCGGAAGCTCGCGCCGTCCCCCGGTCGGAACGGTTGCAGCGCCGCCGCGGGCAGTTCGATGATCGCCACATCGGCCAGGGCCAGGTTCGTATCCGCAGGCAGCCCAACGAGCAGAACCGAAAAGAGCCCGTGCGACGTACGCGGATCGGTGGTCAGCCGCCATTCCCAGCGCTGCCAGCCTTCGGTCCGATGGGGCAGCCCGTTGAGCGACCAGATGACCTGCTTGCCGCCGTGGTCCACGAACTTCAGGCCCAGGTTCACTTCGGCCGGC
>VGWF01000188.1 GCA_016873715.1 Lentisphaerota bacterium
GCACAGTCACTAGATCACTTCCGCGCCGTCGCGGCCGGGGCCGTAGGTTTCGATGCGGACGCCGTCCGCCTCCGACGCGTTCGATGGTGTCATCGGGCTCCCAATGGCCCTGACCCATTTCAGGATGGAGTCGCGCACGGGCGGCTTGGACTTCGCGCGAACCTTGTCGCTGCCGCCGGTCGCCAGCCGCGGCACGCCCCCTTCGATTAGGTTCAGCGGGTCCTCCGTGCCGGTGATGTAGCACATGGGCACGGGCCGCTGTAACGTGACCTTCTCCAGCCAGCACGCGCCGGCCACAGGCGCGATGGCGGCAACGCGTCCCGAAAGCTCGGCTCCGACGCGGAAAGCCATCGAAGCGCCGTTGGAGAAGCCCGCGGCGAAGATACGCCGGGTGTCCACAGCAAACCGCGCCACAAGATCGTCCACCATCGCGGCGATGAAGCCAACGTCATCCACCTTGTTCTGGCCCGCATAGAACCGCTCCGAGCCATCGTTCCATAGCTGCGGGTTGCGGCCGAAGCTGCTCGGCTTGGTCGGGTTGGGCGGCATGGCGTCGGGAAAGACGGCCAGGAAGCGCGCCTCGTCGGCCTTCGCGCCCCAGCCCGTCTCGGTTGCGGCGGCCTTGCCTGTTCCGCCCCCGCCGTGCAGCATGACGACCACCGGCATGGGCGTCTTGCCGTCGTAGGGTGGGCGTCTTGCCGTCGTAGGGTGGCGGCACGTGGACGAGGTAGCGGCGTTCGAGTTCGCCGACCTTCAGCGTCAACCAATGGTCGCCCGGTCCTATCCGCTTCGCTTCCGCTTCCCGTTCACCGGCATTGCCTGTGCAGGAAACGATGACTGAAGACACGAGTACGGCTAAAATAGGCAGGATTCGGATTCTCCAACGGCTCCCTGGTGGCTGGGTTCTCATCTATCCCTGGCGGCTGACGTCAGCCCCCAGCTGCAACGGACTCCCGGCGGGACGCGTGCGCATGCAGCGGGCGTGCCGCGGGTCCGTGGTAAGCCGGAGGGCGATGTTCGACGCTCTGCAATTCCGATCCCATGTTCGTGTCGCCATTCTCTGCGTCCAGGAGCCTTGTTTCACTCCTGCTTCTTGCGGTCCGCGATCAGCAGCACAACCATCCAGGCCGCAGCAAGCAGCAAGATCAGTACGGTACCGCAACTCTCGCCGAGCATCTTGACGCGCCGCGGGCTGAAGTGATGCTCATGCGCGTAGACAATCGCGACCGCGCTCACCACGAGCGTAAGCACAAACCAGCCCGCGGTCATCATTATCAGAGGCTTCCTCCAGCGACGGAGGTTGCGACGCACGTTCGCGCCACGATCCCTATCGGCGTACTGCATCATGAGATTCGCTCCTTTTCATGACAACGATAGCACCCGGTGTGAATAGCTTCATCTTCCCTCTGCCGCCGAACGTCAGCGGTGTGGAGCGGCGCGGAGCGTCGTACCCACCACCGCGTGGTTCGGGGCTCGGTCTCTTCTTGTGCCACACG
This sequence comes from Lentisphaerota bacterium, assembly GCA_016873715.1. GTDB lineage: Bacteria > Verrucomicrobiota > Kiritimatiellia > PWTM01 > PWTM01 > VGWF01. The sequence continues at coordinate 1,497 of VGWF01000188.1, forward strand.
TCATCACGCTCTTCTGTCTTCCTCAACGCCGCCCACCGCACTGGGGTGTAGTATTTCCCAGTGACCTGGTTACCAGAACTTCCACCAAGGTTTCGATGATGCCAGTTCCAAGTTCTTCTCCTCCGGGTGCGCACGAGGGCTATTGTCGGTCAGTTCAAGTTCCCTGGCCCATCGGATAACGTCGGCGCTTTCATGCCTCCGGCCCTCCTGCGGATCAACCAGCAGGCCTCCGGTGATTTCGGTCAAGACGGCCGTGCGGTTGTACGCCCGGGAGCGATGGCCGGGCAAGCGGATTTGCGCACGCGGATCCGTGTCAGCGGAACCGCCAATCCGTCGCCGAGGGCGGAAGCCCGACGGGAGGACGATCCTCGGACCAAGAACCAAGGCGTGGCGCGGCGCGCATCCGGTGGCCCCGGGTCCGCGAGGGGCCTGTGTCGTGGCCGCCAAGGGGCGGCGGATCCCGGCGGTTACAGGGCGCGATCCCGGCGCCGACGGAGCGGCGCCCTCCATGGACCCAGGATCGCCCGCGGGCATTTCGGATTGCCAGCGCGGGACGGACGGGTTTATTATGCAACACAACAAAGAGGCGCAGCATGAAGACGATCCGCATCGCACTCTGGAGCACGGCCGTCGCCGCCCTGCTGGCGGGCTCCGCGTCCGCGCAGGTGCCGAACCCGGGCTTCGAGGACGGCGGTCCGGGCAGGGTCGCCGGGTGGAAGACGGAAACCTGGAACGGCAAGGCCGCGACCGGGCCGGTTGACGGCGGTCGCAACGGGGCGCGGGCCGTCCAGGTGGAGTCGAAGGACGCCGGCGCCGACGCGGCGTGGACGACGAAGGTCGCGGTGCGTCCCTTCGCCCGCCACCGCATCAGCGCGTGGGTCAAGGTCGACGGTGTCGAACCGGCGAGCGGCGCCGGCGCGGGACTCAACCTCCACGGCCGCCCCGAGAAGTCTGCGATGCTCACGGGCACGAAGGACTGGACCGAGGTCTCGCTGGAATTCGACTCCGGCTCCGACGATGCCGTCCAGCTCAACTGCATCCTCGGCTTCATGGGCCTCGCCAAGGGGCGCGCCCGCTTCGATGACGTCCGCATCGAGATGCTCGAGGCCCGCCCGATCGAGGCCGGGGGCATCTCCATCGACGCCGCGCAGAAGGGCGAGCCGCTGAGCCCGCTCGTCTACGGCCAGTTCATCGAGCACCTTGGCCGCTGCATCTACGGCGGCATCTGGGCGGAGATGCTCGAGGACCGCAAGTTCCACTACGTCGTCACGCCCGAATTCGCGCCGTACGGCGCCGGCAGGGCGCCGTCGGCCGAGATCCCCTTCCCCGTCGTCAGCGCCTCGCCGTGGCAGATCGTCGCGGGCGCCGGCGACCCTGCCGCCGCCGTGACGATGGCGACGAACGACGTCTTCACCGGCCGCCACGTTCCGCGGCTCGCGGCCGGCGCGGCGATCCGGCAGGGCGATCTCGCGGTCGAGAAGGGCCGCGACTACGAGGGCTACCTGTGGGTCCGCGGCGAAGGCGCCTCCACGCGCGTGACGGTGGCGCTCGACGGCGCGAAGGGCGGGCTGACCGGGGCCGCCGCGTCGGGCCGCGACTACGGGCGGCTTCCGTTCGCCTTCCGCGGCACGGCCGATGTCGCGCGGGCCGCGCTGACCGTGCGTCTCGACGGCGCGCCGGGACGCGTCGGCACGGTCTCGCTGATGCCCGCGGACAATGTCGAGGGCCTGCGCGCCGACACCCTGGCGCTGCTCCGCGAACTGCGCTCGCCGATCTACCGCTGGCCCGGCGGCAACTTCGTGTCGGGCTACGACTGGCGCGACGGCATCGGCGACCGCGACCGCCGCCCGCCGCGCGTGAACCCCGCGTGGACCGGCGTCGAGCACAACGACTTCGGCATGCACGAGTTCATCCGCTTCTGCCGCCTCGTCGACGCCGAGCCGCTGATCACCGTCAACACGGGCTTCGGCGACGCTCACTCCGCCGCCGCGGAGCTCGAGTACGCGAACGGCGCCGCGGACTCGCCGTGGGGCCGCAAGCGCGCGACGAACGGAGCCCGGCAGCCGTTCGGCGTGAAGTACTGGTGCGTCGGCAACGAGATGTGGGGGCCGTGGCAGCTCGGGTTCATGAAGGCCGAGCACTACTACATCAAGCACAACTGGGTCGTCGACACGATGCGGCAGGTCGACCCGTCGTTCATCCCGATCGCCTCGGGCAACATCGGCCCGTGGAGCGAGGGGCTGCTGCGCGAGTGCGCCGGGCGCATGGATCTCATCGCCGAGCACTTCTACTGCCAGGAGCGGCCGGGCGTCCTCGGCCACGTCCGCCAGATCCCCGACGCGATCCGGCGGAAGGCCGACGCGCACCGCGACTACCGCGCGCGGATCGACGCGCTCAAGGGCCGCGACATCCGCGTCGCGATGACCGAGTGGAACTACTGGTACGGCCCCCGCCCCTTCGGAGAAACCACCCCTTCGGAGAGCTGGGCACGCGCTACTTCCTCAAGGACGGCCTCGGCATCGCCGCCGGCCTGCACGAGTACGCCCGGCAGTCGGACATCATCGGCGCCGCGTTCTACGCGCAGACGGTCAACGTCATCGGCTGCATCAAGACCTCGCGCACGCGCGCCGCGCTGGAGACGACCGGGCTCGCGCTCCGGCTCTATCGCGACCACTTTCTCGGCACGCCGCTGAAGACCGCCACCGGGCCGTTGATCGACGCGCAGGCGATGCTCGCGCCCGACGGGAAGCACCTCGTCCTCGGCGTCGTGAATCCGCAGGACTCCGCGCTCGATCTCCCGCTCTCGATCGCGGGCCTCGCCGCCGCCGGCCCGTCCGAATCGTGGCGGATCGCCGGGAAGGACCCGATGGCGTTCAACGACCCCGAGACGCCCGCGACCGTCGCCGTCGAGTCGCTCGGAAGGCAGGACCTCGGCGCCTCGATCCGCCTCGCGCCCTACTCCGCGACCCTGATCCGCGTGCCCGTGAAGCCCTGAGCCGGGCGGATCAGTCGGCCGGAACGGAGACGGCGCCGGACGCGGGATCGGACCGGAACCGCCACGTCCGGCCGCCGGACTTCACGGTCACCCGCGTGCCGCCGTCCGCCGCGGGCGTCGAGGCGAGGTCCACCGGCGCCCCGAAGACGGAGACCGCCCACACGAACGCCGTCTCTCGCGCCACGCGGCGGAAGACCGCCACCGGAACGCGGTCCGCCGTGCTCTTCCCGACACCGGTGCCGGTGATCGCCCCGGTCGGCGCGCCGGCGGCCAGCACCAGCCGCGCGGACGATGCGCCGGCGCCGGCGACCTCGAGCGCGAATCCCGCGCCGGATGTCCGCGTCGTCGCATCGCGAAGATGCTGGTAGCCGGGCGCGGGCGGACCATCGAACGCGGAGCCCTCCGGCAGGCTCCGCCACGCGCCCGCCACGTGGCAGACGAGGTCGAGCGTGCGGGGCGCGTCCGCGGCCACATGGTCGACGAACACGACGGCGTCCGCCCCCGCCATGGCCACCGTGCGGACGTGTCGCACGCCCGGATGGACCGCCCCCGCGTCGGTCATCACGTAGTCGACCGCGCCGGCCGATCCGAACGCGAGGCACTTGCCCGTCGCCTCCGCCTGGCTCTTCCCGTCGACCACGACCGTGTTGTGGGCGAAGGTGGTTTTGTCCCACGACTTGTGCAGCGGCGACCCGTAGGCGTGCGTGCCGGCATCGGGCATCAGCCAGCGGCCCCCGGCGAAGACGACGGCGTTGTTCTTGTCGTAGTGGCCGTGTCCGCCGCCGTGCGGCCCGTACTTCACGCAGACCCACGTCGCGTTCGTCCCCGCGCCCTTCTGGAGGATCGCGTAGCCCGACGCTTCCGCGTTGCGCGAGCCGGCCGCGGCCACGACGTTCCCGGCGACCGTGCCCGCGCCGAACCAGCGCGCGAGGCTGCCCGAACGGCGCGAAGCCGCCGGCAGCGCGGCGAAGGCGGGATCGCCGTAGCGGGCGAAGGCCAGTTCGTAGGAGTCCGCGCGGCCCGCCAGGTCAACCTCGCCGCTGTCGTTGAACGCGGGCAGGCGCAGCGTCGGCGTCGCGAGCCGCAGCGGCGCCTCGAACATGCGGCGCAGTTCGGGCCCGTAGAGGTCGATCCCGACGTTGCGCGCGGCCTCGGTCAGCGGCCAGAGACCGTCGAGGGTGTAGAAGTGATAGCCCCAGGCGCCCTCGAACCACGCGCCGTCGGCCTGCACGCCGCCGGCCATGTTCGCGCGGTAGCCGTGGCGGCCGTCGATCGCCTCGTCGATCAGCGCGCGGTCGCCGAGCAGGAAGCCGGCCAGCCCGACCGCCGAGTTGCGGTGGCACTGGATGTTGTGCACGCACGGGTTCGTGGAGGGGTTGCGGACCGTCTCGTCGAGCGCCGGACGGATCAGCTTCCGCTCGACGGTCGCCCGCTGTTCCGCGGAGAGCGTGTCCCAGACGAGGTCCGCCCCGTGCATCAGCGCCGTGAGCCAGCCGGCCTCGGTCAGGGACTGCGACGCCACGCGGCCCCCGCTGCCCGCCTTCTTCACCGGCTTGCCGTGGTTGTCGTGGCGCGCGTAGGTGAGGTAGCGCTCGGCGTAGGCCAGCACGATCGCGCGGGCCCGCTCCGCGTAGCGCGGCTCGCCGGTGACCGCCCACGCCAGCCCCATGTCGCGCGCCTCCCCGGCGAGGGAACCATGGACGCCCATGATCCCGTTGCCGTCGAAGTCCAGCACCGCCTGCGACGGATCCCCGCGCAGCACGTGCGGCCCGACCGGACACCGGTGCTCCCACTGCCACGGTCCGATCGCCTTCCCGAGCGACAGCCGGGCGCCGTGTTCCGGGCAGACGTAGTTGTGGCTCCAGTTGCCGCCCCGCGGCGGCAGCTCGAGAGGCCGCGCGAGGTCCTTGTCCAGCGACGCCAGCGACTTCGTCCACGCCCTGCGCCACGGCTCCGTGGCCATCTTCGCCTTGAACGCCTCCAGCCCGGCGCGGTTGAACAGCAGCCGCGGATGCGGCGGCAGGTTCTCCGGCGCCTTCTGCGCGCGGACGGCGGACGGATCAGCCGCGAGAAGAGCGAAGACGCCCAGCGCGAGACGAGACAGTGCCTTCATGGCCGGCCACTATCCTGCCCCGCCGCCTCCGGCGTCAAGGCGGCCCCGGCAACCGGACTCATCGGCCGGGGCGGGATCTCCAGTGACCACCCAGGTGAAGTGTCCAGCGACACGGCCGCGACGGAGCGCGGCCCTCCAGGCCCGTTCCATGGAGATAGGAGCGGACGGGGATGGAGGCCAAGGCCGCCCGCTGAACGCCTTGCCGGTAGCGCCACGGCTACGACGTGGCGCGCCGGGGCGTCGTCGGTTGCCGCAGCGACACAAGCCATGGCCTGCGGCTACCTCGATCCGGCACCCCAACGGCCCGCGGGCATCCTCGAAATCGGTGGGATCCGTGGCTTCCCCGGGATCCAAAGTTCGGCGGGGCGAGCCGCCCCGCCCTACCCGCCTTTGACTGACCACCCAGGTAAAGTGCGCAGCGACACGGCCGCGACGGAGCGCGGCCCTCCAGGCCCGTTCCATGGAGATGCGAGCGGACGGG
>VGWF01000189.1 GCA_016873715.1 Lentisphaerota bacterium
GGCGGGGCGCGGAGTGGCTGGTGGACGCTGGAGCCCTTGCGGTTGCGGGGGTGCGACGCGCACCAGGCCGGCCGGATCGCGCGGGATCCCGCCCCGCCTGCGGCGTTGCCGAAGGGGGCGCGGACACAAGTCCTACGCCCCCTTCGTCGCCTTGCATCCGGGGCGGTCTGCCGCGTTCCCGGCCGGGCCCCTCGCGGACTCGGGGCCACCTGGTGCGCGCCGCGGCATCGCCTTCGCCTTGATTCAAGGATCGTTCGGCTGGGATCTCCCTTTTCCGGCGATGGAAGGGGAATCCTGAGGATCCCGCGCACACGGCCCGGTTTCGACAGGAACAAGATGCGTCGGCCCTGGGAGTGAGCCGCCGGACCGTTGCCCCGCCCCCGCGGGTGTGGTACTGAATAGAAACGCCGGGCGCGCGTCCATCACCATGAGCGCCCCAGGAGGACCGACCATGAAGAACCGGATCTTGAGACTCGCAGGCCTCGCGGCCCTCGCCGCGGCAACGATCGGCTCGTCCGGCTGCGCGGCCTTCCGCGCATCCACCCAGGAACGCGACGTCACGAAGACGCAGCACATGGGCAGCGAGTACGACTACAGCGACATGCGCAAGGTCGCGCAGAACGTCGCCGGCGCGATGCACACCCAGTTCCTCGCCGCGCAGCCCGAGGCCCCGATGATGATGATCGCCGGCGTGCAGAACCGGACGAGCGGCTACGTGGACACCAAGACGCTCACCGACAAGGTGCGCACGCTCCTCATCCAGGGCGGCAAGGCGCGCTTCGTCAACGAGGCCCGGCGCGAGGACCTCCTCAAGGAACAGGGCTACAGCGCCGCCAACGCGACGCCGGAAACCCAGGTGGCGATCGGGAAGCAGCTCGGCGCGAAGTTCATGGTCACGGGCAGCCTCGCGGAGATGAAGGAGGAGTCGCCCCGGCAGGTCCGCGTGTCGAAGACGAAGGTCAACTACTACAAGCTGACCGTCGAGGTCACGGATCTCCAGACCGCCGAGATCAAGTGGATCCACGAGGAGGAGTTCGCCCGCGAGGCCACCCTGCCGCTGATCGGCTGGTGACGGACCTGCGGCGGGTCCGGATGCCGGCCCCGCAGGCGGGAGGATCCCGATGCCGCGCGTGACCCCCATCGACGCCCGCCGTCCCGCGGCGTGGCGTGCGGCCGTCGCCGCGGGGCTGGCGGCCCTCGGGTTCTCCGGTTGCGCCACCGCGCCGCTCGAGGCCGCGCGGGATCACTTCCGCCGGGGGCGGCTGGCCGAGGCCGAGACCGCCCTGCTGGCCGACGCGGCCGTCCAGGCGGACAAGGACCGCGTCCTCGTCCTGATGGAGCGGGGCACGGTCCGCCAGGCCGCCGGCCGCTTCGACGAGAGCTCGCGCGACTGGATCGCCGCCGCCGCCGAGGCGGAGAAGCTCGAGACCTACAGCGTCTCGAAGGGAGCGGCCAGCCTCGTCGTCAACGATTCCGTCCAGTCCTTCCGCGGCGCGCCCTACGAGCGGACCCTCCTGCACAGCCTGACCGCGCTCAACCACTTCGCGGTCGCGAACTGGGACAACGCCGCCGTCGAGGCGCGCCGGACGATCGAGGCGGCCGCCGCGCCCACGAAGGCGGGGTTCCCGGAGGATGCGTTCTCCTACTACGTGGCGGGCCTCGCGCTGGAGATGACCGACGATCCCTCCAACGCGGCGCTGCTGTACCGCAAGGCCGCGGCGGTCGCGCCCGCCGGGATCCTCGTCGACGAGAAGAGCGGCCGCGTCGGCCCGCGCCCGCCCGCCGCGACGAACACCCCGCCGCCCGCCCTGCCGCGCACGGCGGCGCCCGCGGGCTGGACCCACGAACTGATCTGCTTCGCGCTGCTCGGCCACGCGCCGCCCGGCGGATCGACGATGGCCGACCGCTGGTACGGCACGCCCGACGCGCACGTCGAGATCCGCATCGGCGGGCGCACGGCGGGGCGGAGCTACCCGCTGGCGGACGTCACCCGCCTCGCGGCGCAGACCGACGCCCGGCTCGCCGCGCTGCGCGTCGCCAAGACCGCCACGCGCGTGGTCCTCAAGGAGGTCATCGCGGAGTCCGTCGCGCAGACGACCGACAACGACGCCCTCGGCGACCTGATCCGCCTCGTCCTGATCGGCCTCCTCGAACGGCCGGACATCCGGCGGTGGGAGACGCTGCCCCGCGTCCTGCACGTGGCGCGCGTTCCCTGCCCGCCGGACCTGCGGGGCGCCGAGATCGTCGTCCGGGCGCCCGGCGGAGCCGAACTGCGGGCCCTCTCCGTCTCCACCCCCCTCGCGCGCCGCAGGACGACGTGGGTCACGTTCGTGCGCGATCTGCCGCCCCCCCCTCCGCCGCCCGCCGCCCCGAAATCATGAACGGGTACGGCGTCAGCCCCGAGAAGGAGAAGGCCCTCGCGGACCGCATGGCCGCGCTGGGCATCCACGAGGGCGATCTCGAGGAATCGTTCATCCGCGGATCCGGCGCGGGCGGGCAGAAGGTCAACAAGACGTCCTCCTGCGTGGTGCTCCGCCACCGTCCCACCGGCGTCGAGGTCCGCTGCCAGCGCGAACGGTCGCAGGTGATGAACCGCTTTCTTGCGCGGCGCGAGCTGTGCGAGCGCATCGACGAGCGCCGCCGCGGGGCCGCCAGCGCCCGCCGGCAGGCGATCGAGAAGGTCCGCCGCCAGAAGCGCCGCCGGTCCCGCCGCCAGAAGGCGCGCATGCTCGACGACAAGCGCCACCACGGCGCCAAGAAGGCCGCCCGCGGCCGCGTGTCCCCGTTCGACTGACCGCCCGGCCCGGCGCGCCGGCCTTCGCAGATCCGCCGGGTTCTGCTAGGGTCATGCCCGCCACAACGGGGGGCGGGAGCCATGCGCGAGCATCCATCGTCCGGGCCTTCGAGGCGGCGGTTCCTGAAGGGCATGGCCGCGGGGGCGGCCGCGATCGGGTTTCCCGCCATCGTCCCCTCCACCGTGCTCGGCGCGGGCGCGCCGGGCGGCCGGATCCAGCTCGGATTGATCGGCTGCGGACGCATCGCGCGGACGCTGAACGTGCCGGGATTCCTCGGCCTGCACGCCGAGGCGCGGATCGTCGCCGTCAGCGACGCCGACCGGCTCCGCATGGAGGCGGAGAAGACCGCGATCGAGGCCGCCTATGACAAGACCCTGGGCGCCGCCGGCAGCGTGAAGCTCAAGGCCTTCCCGGATTACCGCGAGATGATCGCGGACAAGTCCATCGACGCCGTCGTGATCTGCACGCCCGACCACTGGCACGCGCAGCCGACGATCGAGGCCGCCCTGGCGGGCAAGGACATCTTCCTCCAGAAACCGATGTCGCTGACGATCCGCGAGGGACGGCAGATGGCGGACACGGTGCGCAGGACCGGCCGGATTCTCCAGGTCGGCAGCCAGCTCCGCTCGACGCCGCACTTCCGCCTCGCGTGCGACCTCGTCCGCTGCGGCCGGATCGGCGCGCTGAAGGAGGTCATCCTCGGAACGCCCGCCGACCCGTCCGGCGGCAATCCCGCGGAGATGCCGGTGCCGGAGAACCTCAACTACGACCTGTGGCTCGGGTCGACGCCGCAGGTGGCCTACACCGAGGACCGCGTTCATCCGCAGAAGAGCATCACCGCCCGTCCCGGCTGGCTGCGCTGCGAGCAGTTCGGCGCCGGCATGATCACCGGCTGGGGCGCGCACGACATCGACGTCGCCCAGTGGGGCATGGGCGCGGAGTTGTCCGGCCCGCTCGAGGTCGAGGCGACGGCGCGGTTTCCGAAGGAGGGCCTCTGGAACGTCCACGGCCCGTTCCGCGTCGAGGCGCGCTACGCGGGCGGCATCGTGGTGAAGATCGACGACAAGACGCCCTCCAGCGTTCGCTTCGTCGGCGAGGACGGCTGGATCCTCGTCTCGCGCGGCCGGTACACCGCCACGCCGAGCGACCCGAAATCGAAGGCCGCGAACACCAAGGCGCTGTCGGCGAGCGATCCGGCGATCCTCGAGTACGAGTTCAAGGCCGGCGACCGGCGCTCGCACGTCAGCCCGAAGGACGACCACCACCTCGACTGGCTGACCAGCATCCGCACACGCCGGCCGCCCTCGGCCCCCGCCGAGGTCGGCCACCGCTCCTGCAGCGCCTGCCTCGTCGCCCACGCCGCGATGAAACTCGGCCGCAGGTTGCGATGGGATCCGGCGACCGAGACATTCCCGGGCGACGACGAGGCGAACAGGCTCCTGTCGCGCCCCCAGCGCGCCCCGTGGGGCTCCGACGCCGTCCTCAAGGCCGCCGCGGGATGAGCGACCGTTGATGCGATGCCGGCGCGCCGGAGGACTCGCGCCTGGACGCGGAGACCGCAGAGGAGGAAGCCAAGGGAAGGGGCGGCCCCTGCATCATCGTGGTCTCCCGGACCCGAAGATCCGGGTGCCACGGCGCTCTACGGGGTTGCCTCGCGAAGCCGGTCGATCAGCGCGTTCGTGACGATCTTCCCCGGCACCTTCGGCAGCGGCTTGAAACCGTAGAGTTCTCTCGGCTCGTGCATCATTCCGACCGGATCCGCGTGTGATCCGAGTGACTTCCTCGCGATAGACGAGATCACCTTCCCGACCGTCTCATGCCGCCGTCGGCCGAGCTTCTTGGCTGCCTCGAGGACGTCGTCATCAATACCCCGCGTGGTGCGCATGGTTCAGATGCTGGCGCACCATTCGCTCGCAGTCAATCATCGGGAGGGTGAAGCAGAGTGCCGTGGATTCGGCCGCCGGGGCCGCCTGTCCGCCATATCCTTCGGCGGAGGCGGAGCTCCGCTGCCCGATCGCTGGATCCTTGGCCCTGCGTCCGGCCGCGCAGAGCGCGGCCCTCCCGGTCCGCGTCCTCATTCGGTTGTCATCCTCCGGGCCGTCCTCGTCGGATCCGTGGAATCCGTGCGATCCGTGGTTCAGCGTTCGGCCGCGCGGAGCGCGGCCCTCCCGGTCCGCGTCCTCATTCGGTTGTCATCCGCCGGACCGTCCTCGTCGGATCCGTGGGATCCGTGATATCCGTGGTTCCGCGTTCGGCCGCGCGGAGCGCGGCCCTCCCGATCCGGCGGCCCCATTCGGTTGTCCCCATTCGGTTGTCATCCTCCGGTCCGTCCTCGTCGGATCCGTGGAATCCGTGCCATCCGTGGTTCCGCGTTCGGCCGCGCGGAGCGCGGCCCTCCCGGTCCGGCGGCCCTATTCGGTTGTTCCCATTCGGTTGTCTCCTCCGGTCCGTCCTCGTCGGATCCGTGGAATCCGTGATATCCGTGGTTCTGCGTCCGGCCGCGCGGAGCGCGGCCCTCCCGGTCCGGCGGCCCTATTCGGTTGTCCCCATTCGGTTGTGATCTTCCGGACCGTCCTCATCAAATCCGTGGGATCCGTGATATCCGTGGTTCCGCGTTCGGCCGCCGGGGCCGGCGGCGTCAGATCATCCCGTAGCCGTACGGCTCGCGCATGGGGCGGGCGAGGAAGGCGGAGGCCTCGGCGTCGTTGACGTACTGCTCCTTCGCCGGGTCCCACTGGAGCTTCCGGCCGAGGCGGATCGCGGTCGTGCCGAGGTGCGCGATCGTGGACGAGCGGTGGCCGACCTCGGCGGAGCAGATCGGCTCCTTCCGCGAGCGGATGCAGTCGACGAAGTTGCCCATGTGGCTCGCGCTGACGTAAACCCGCGGCGCGCCGTCCGGCAGCTTGTCGGTGAGGATCTCGCGGCGGCTGGCGGTGAGCGCATCGCGCGTGACCCAGATCCAGCCGTCCGTGCCGATGAACTTGATGCCGTGGAGCTGGCCCTTCGGATCCTTGATCGCCCCGTTCCACTCGCTGGCGGTCGTGCTGCGGCACTCGTGGACGACACCGCTGGCGTAGGTGTAGGTCACCTCGTACTCGCTGGCCGCCGTGTAGCCGCCGGGGATCATCTCGACGAGCTGGCGGCCCTCAACGCTGACCGGGCCGCTGCGGTCCATGTCGAGCGCCCACAGGACGATGTCGTTGTGATGCGCGCCCCAGTCGGTCATCGTGCCGCCGGAGTACTCCCACCAGTAGCGGAACGTACGGTGCGTGCGCTCCTTCACGTAGTCCACCTTCGGCGTCGGCCCCATCCAGAAGTCGAAGTTGAGGCCGGCCGGGACGGGCGCCGTCGCGAACGGCCCCGCGCGCAGGCCCGCGGGCAGCCACACCTCGGCCTTCTGCAGCTTCCCGATGCGGCCGTTGCGGATCATGTCCACCGCGATGCGGAACCGCTCGCTGCTGCGCTGCTGCGTGCCGGTTTGCAGGATCCGCCCGGTCTTCCGCTGCACCTCGACGACCCGCTTGCCCTCGTCGATCGTCAGCGTCAGCGGCTTCTCGCAGTAGACGTCCTTGCCCGCCTGCATGGCGGCCATCGAGACGAGAACGTGCCAGTGGTCGACGGTGCCGCAGATGACGGCGTCGACGTCCTTCCGCTCCATCACCTTCCGGAAATCGCCGTAGCCCTCGGCGCCGGCGAAGGTCTTGCGCGCCGCCGCGATCCTGCCCTCGTCGACGTCGCACACCGCCACGACCTTGCCGAAGTTCGCGGCGTTTCGCGCATCGCCCGTGCCCTGTCCGCCGCAGCCGACGAGCGCGAAGCGGAGCGGCTCGCCGGCGGGCGACGCCGGGGCGGCGGCCTTCTCCGCCGCCTCGGCGCGGAACCAGGCGGGAAGCGACGTGGCCGCGGCGGCCGCTGCGGCGGTGCGGAGGAAGTCACGGCGGGAGGCTGCGGAGAATGAACTGTTCATGCGCCCGATGCTGTCGCGATGTCCGCCGCGTGTCAATGGTCTCGCGACGGCTCGGAGCAGGACCGGAAGCCCTTCAGGGCAGACGCGTCTTCCTCAAGGTAGTGGCGCCTTTCGGTCGGCGGGGCGCGGAGTGGCTGGTGGACGCAGGAGCCCTTGCGGTTGCGGGGGTGCGGCGCGCACCAGGCCGGCCGGATCGCGCGGGATCCCGCCCCGCCTGCGGCGTTGCCGAAGGGGGCGCGGACACGAGTCCTGCCCC
>VGWF01000190.1 GCA_016873715.1 Lentisphaerota bacterium
CAAGCCGCCGCCCCCCCTGCCCGGTGGAACGCCCATCTACCCCACAAGCCCGGTGGGACGCCCGTTTCAACCGTCGCCCCGCCAGCCCGGTGGGACGCCCGGTTCGAACGCCGCCGCACCAGCCCGGTGGGACGCCCATCTCAACCGTCGCACCACCAACCCGGGGGGACGCCCGCTTCAAACGCCGCCCCGCAAGACCGGTGGGAAGCGAGCCTCATCGACTCCGTCTTCCGTGTCCCGTCTTCCGTCTTCCGTATTCCGTCTTCCGTCCGCCGCTCCCCCATCCGGCCGGCGGCTACTTCAACTGCAGCACCGCGGCTTCGTCGAGACGCCACGTTTCGGCCAGCGTGCCTTCAAGGCACCGGCGGCTGCCATCCTGCGTCCGCACCACGAAGATGTTGAACGGGACCTTCAGCCCGGCCTCCGGCTTGAGGCCGAGCGCCTCGAACGGGATGGACCACTCGCCGCGCCAGCCGCCGCGGGACTTGCCATAGACCGTTCCAACGAACCGCACCGCCTTGCCCAGCGCCGCGGCCGCCGCGGCCGGGGCACCGCCGTCCGCAATGCTCTGCAGCGCGCCGCCCGCGTAGCCGCGCAGCACGAACGCGACCGGCTTGCCGTCGGACCCGGCACCCTGCACGCAGACCTCGGCGCCGTCGTCGACGCCCCACACGGACCCGGTCCTCACCTGCGTCACGTCGAACGCCGCCACGTTGACCGCCACGTGGAGGCACCGGTCGTCCCAGCAGACCCGCGCGAACGCCGGCGCCCCGCTGGCGCTCCAGCGCGACGGCTCGCGGTCGAGCGACAGCAGCGAGCCCGGCCATTCCGCGAGGTCGATCTCGCCGTCGAGCGCCGGCGGCGTCGCGACGCGCTGGACCGGCCGCGCCCACGCCTGCCGCGCCGGCGCCGTCGCGGCCGGCATGGCCTCGCCGATCGTGAAGGCCCGCGGCGCGCCGCCGGTCACCGCGCCGCCCTGGAACAACACGTTGTTCGTCCACACCGCGATCGCGTTCGGCGGACTCACCGTCACCCGGCCCGGCGTGATGAACGTGTTGCCCGAGAGGACGCAGTCGCGCGACCGCGCGAACGACAGGGTCATGTTGGTGTCGGCGACGAACACGTTGTCGCGGATCAGCAGGTTCCGCGCGATGTGCTCGTGAAGCGGCCGCTCGACGCCGATCGACACGTTTCGCTCGACCACACAGTCCTCGGCGCCCTCGTCGAGGTAGTAGGACGACACCCCGTATCCCTCGCCCATCTTCACGACGTCGCGCACGACGTTGCCGCGAAGAATGCAGCGCTTCATGCCGCCGTAGATCGCCCCGCCATCCTGCATCTCCTGCATGACGCGATGGATCAGGTTCTGCTCGAACACGTGGTCGCCGCCGCTCCCCACGATGCCGCTGTAGGGCGCGTCGTGGACCTCGTTGCGGAAGACCCGGAACCCGTTCGTCAGGGCGGGCTTCGCGTAGTGGCTGACGGACAGCGCGATCGCGCTCGGGTGATAGCGGCCGACATGGTGCACGTGGTTCGAGGCGACGACCGACGCCGCCCCGCCCGCCTTGATGCCACAGGCCCCGATGTCATGGATCTCGCAGCCGGAGATGCGGCAATTGAGGATGTCCCACGCCGCGATGCCCTGCCCGCCCGCCAGTCCGACGTCGAGCCCCTCCAGCACGCAATCGCGCGCCCAGGTCACATGGATGGCGCCGTCAAATGCGTAGGCGCCGAAGCCGCCGGGCTTCAACGGCGTGGTCGTGGCCGCCACGGACAGGCCCCGCAGCGTGACGCCGCACACCGGCGCCTTCGAGGTCCCGCGGAGTTCGACGACCCGGTCGAGCCGCGGCGCAATGACTTTCGCCTTCGCCATGTCCTCGCCCGGCAACGGCCAGTAGACGAGCCGGCCCGCCGCACGGTCGAGGTACCACTGCCCCGGCCGGGTCATGCCCTCGCGGGTGTTGAAGATCGCGTACTTCTTCACGCCGAATGCGCCCGGCGGCGACTTGGCCGGCGGCGAGAAGACCAGGGTCTGCCGCGCCGTGTCGATGCGGATGACCCCGACGAGCGACTCGTCCCACATGTGGTAGACGCGGACCTCGGCGTTGCGCGGTTCGAGCGTCGCGGGAACGTCCTTCGGATCGTAGACCATCGTCGTCAGCTCGTTCGTCGTCGGCTCCCGCTCCCACCCGCCGCCGACGGAACTGAGCCACCGCACGTCGAACACGCTCTTGTGCAGAAAGGCGCCCTCGGCCGGCAGGCGCGCGCGATCGGGCATCCGCCCGTTGACGACGAGCGCCCTGAAGTCGCGCGTCCCTTCCTTCACACCGGGCAGGTCGGCGCACCAGAGGTGCTCGCCGTCGCGCCGCCACCCGGTCACCGGCGATCCGCCGACCAGCGTCGCCGTTCCTCCGCCCGAACCCTCGATCGTGAGACCGCTGTCCCGCGCGTCCAGCACGAGCGTCGCCTCGAGGAAGTGATCGCCGGGCAACACGACGATCCGTCGCGCCGCGTTCGTGCCGGCCGCGCGCGCCGCATCGCGCGCCTTCGCGAGGGTCGCGAACGGCTTGTCCTCCGTCCCCGGGCTCGCGTCGTCGCCGGTCGGCGCGACGAAGAGATCGGCGGCGAACGCCGCCGATCCCATGGCCAGCCACATCAGGGCGACGCGGGGCATCCGCCGGGAGGGTCGCGCTCCATGCGACCGAAGCCGCGCGGAGTGCGGCCCTCCCATGGCGCGAAGAAAGGTCAAAAGGTGGGAGTTCCGGATTGCGCCCGCCGGGAGAACGATCCGTCTCATGCCTCGCCTCCGTTCATCGTTTCCCGGCCCGGTCCTTGAACTCGAACGGCGCGGTGCCCGCGAAGGCCTTCCATCGCGCCTCGACCGACGCGGCCGCCGGTGCGCCTGCGTGGATGTGCAGACCGTAGCGTAGGCGAAGCGGCGCGGCTTTCGTCACGACGCGCGGGGCGTCGAAGGTCATGCACGAGCCCATCCACCCGTCGTCGCGGGTGTGAAAGACGGACGGATGGTTCGGGTTCGACGGGTGGTCCAAGATCGTGATGCCGTTGGTGACGCCCGGCGCGACGGGGCCGGAGTAGTCGATCCACCGCGCCGGCTTGCGAAACGTGCCGGCCTCGTTGACCCCGCCTTCCGAGTTCAGGATCGCGCCGCCGCCGTCCTTGACGCCGATGGACTTCGCCATGCGCACGCCGAGCAGTCCGAACGGCGTCTGGCCAAAGGTCACGTCCGCGCCCGCCGCGGAGATCTCCAGGTCGATGACGAGCATCCACTCGCCGTCCGGGAGTGCCTGCACACACGTCCGCCGCCGTTCCTGGAGCACGTCCACGCCGTTTGTCCCCACCCACGCGTTAAGACAGACGACCGCCGCCTCGTCGGGGCCGTCCTCGAGGGCCTCCATCCGCCGGTGGACGATCCGCGCGCCGCTGCGGTCCTCCCAGAAGCTCATCCCGTCGACGCTCATGTGGGAGAACCAGATCGAGTTGTGGTGGCTGTGTCCCACCGGATCGTGCGGGTGCCCCATGCGCGTCAGGCAGCGGCCCGAGGGGCCGACGACGGGAAACACGAACGGCCGCTGGAGCCCCGGCCCGAAGTGGTATCGCGCGATCTCTGCGCCGTCGCGCTCGAACGCGACCTGGTCGTACGGCTGCGGCACGGCCTGCATCCGAGGCGGGTCCGCCGCAAGCGCCGGGGCGACCGCCGTCAGCGCCAAGCACCCGGCCAAACATGCGACGCCGCACATCCTCCGCACGACCGGCCTGGAGGCCGTCCTTGCACGTCCGATTTTCTGCCGTTCGCTGTTGGACATCATTCGCCCGATCTCTCCGCCGTCCAAATCTCGGTGCTCCGCCCTCGCGTTGGCTGTTGGTTGTTGGATGTTGGGTGTTGGATGTTGCTAGAAGTATCCGCCCTTGTCCGTGATCTCGTGGATCGACTTTCCCTCGGCGACCCATCCGAAGATCTTCTTCTCGTTCGCGCGGATCTCCTCGGCGCGGACGAGCACGTCGTGGGCGATGTCGCGCGGTACGCAGACGACGCCGTCGCAATCCGCGAAGACCACGTCGCCGGGCCGGATCACGACGTCGCCGATCTTGATCGGGACCTGGTAGTGCGTGATCAGGCAGCGGCCGAGCGATCCGTTCGGGATGCGGTGCTTGTAGTAGACGGGGAACGGCTTCTCGAGAATCTGCTTCGTATCGCGGATGCCGCCGTCGATGCACGCGGCGCGCACGCCCTTGCCGTGGGCGGTCGCGGTCATGACGCCGCCCCAGAGCGTCGCCTTTTCATCGTTCGAGGTGTCCCACACGACGAACGAGTCCTCGTGCATGTCGTCGAGCATCTGCGTGCGGAAGGTCATCTCGCCGGTGATCTTGACGTTCGGCGCGCTCTTGACCGTGAAGGCGATTCCGGCGACGACGTCGCTGTCGCGCAGCGGCCGCAGATGGCCGGGAAGGGCCTGGTCGAGCAGGCAGAACTCCCGCAGCACGTCGCTGATGGCGCCGGTGTAGAGCTGCTCGTACCGCGACAGCAGTTCCTTGACCGGCACCGGGAACGGCTTCGTGAAAACGCCCTCCCGCGCGGCGATGAGCTTCTCCAGCTTCATCATCTTGGCCTCGCGCTGCAGCAGGCTTTGCGATCCGTCGTTGTCGCTCATCATGGTCCTCGTTGTCGCATCAACCCTGCCGGCCGGCCCATGGCGGGCCGACGCCGGATGGCGGATTGTGCCACACCGGCCTGCCGGAATCACGAACCGTCGAGCCACTCCAATTCCAAGGGCAAGCCGGATGGGTGCAGGGAAGAACGCATGAAGCGCGTCCGGAAGCGGCCGCGACGGAGCGCGGACTTCCATGGGCTGACCGACGCAACCGCGATCAGCGATCGCGGCCACAGCGGACAGCAAGCTGCGGTGCGACGCGTCAGGGCGCGCGGGGTTCCAGCGCGAACTCGAGCGTGACCCCGCCCAGCAGGCCCCGCAGGCGCTCAAACGTCGCCCAGTCCAGCAGGTCCTTGTCCTCCATCCGCGTCACGGCCTCGATCAGCGGCGGGAAGTCGAGGACGGGGCTCAGCAACCGGCCCGCGTAGCCCGGACTGTCCGCGCGGAGGCGCACCGTGGCGGGCACGGTCACGGTCCCCTCGCCCCGCTCCAGCGAGTGGATCGCCCCGTCGCGCTGCGCGGTGGCGAGGCAGGTCACCTCGGTGATCCGGGCCGGCAGCGGCGCGCGCGTGCGGGCGTCGACGACCCGCACCCGGACCCGGGCCGGCGTCGGCGGCGGTGGCGACGCGGGCTCGCGATCGACGAAGAAGGCACCGCTGATGGCCCGCTGGTTCGACGCCGTCCCGTTGACGCGGACGCAGTACCAGCAGGACTCCGTCTCGCGGATCGCCAGGTTCGTGCTGAAGGCGACGGGCAGCGAGGCGAGGTCGAACGTGCGATACGGCCCGCCGTTCCGCAGCACTTCGACCGAGCGCAGCCCGGCGCTGTCCCGGCCCGAGGCCCACGCCTCGATCGAGAGCTCGCGCTCGCGACCGTCGGCGGGCATGGAGGATCCCGGGGGCTCGCCGCCCAGCGTGGTCACGACGAGCGGGCCCGTCGTGGCAAACGTCCGCCCGCGCGCGGTGGCCTTCGCCACGCCGTCCCACGAGAAGCCGTCGGGCAGGTACGTGTAGGTCCGCGCCGAACCCGGTACGGCCCCGCCGGGACGATCGAAGCACGCATCGGACGACGCGGTCCCGGCGAGGCGGTAGCCATGGTTGAGCAGCAGCGCCCACAGCGCGAAGGCCTTCGCGTTGGCCGCGACCTCGCCGCCGCTGGTGAACAGGTCGAGGCCGTCGTAGGTCGGCCCGATGACGGTGTCGAGCGGCAGTTCGACCGCCATGTTCGAGATCCGCATCTTCTCGACAACGGGATAGCCGCCGCGCCCGCCCCACGTGCCGGTCCACCAGCGCGCCGGATGCGTGTAGAACACCGCCCCGCCCTGCTCCCGGATCAGCCGGTGCGACTCAAAGCACGTGAAGGGCGGCTTGTCGGCCTCGTAGTCGTGCGCGCTGGCGGCGGCCAGCATCGGGATCACATCGGCGCCGGCGGGCGTCCGGCCGCGCATCGCTAGAGTCCAGCAATGCCCGAGGCACCGGCCCGCGTCGCCCCGGTAGTAGTTCTTCGGCGCCTCCAGGTTCCAGGAGAGGCGGCAGCCGGGCGTCGAGCGGACGGACAGCTCGGCCTCGAGCCGTTCCGGCGTCGGGTCGGCGAGGTCCCATGCCTGCGCGAGCGAGAGATACTGGAGATCCTCCGCGCGCGCGGCGAGGGCCACGGCGTCGAACCCGGTCGGGACATCGCGTTCGCCATGGATCATGTGGCAGTGGCTGTCGCCGGCGTACCAGCCTCGCGCACGCAGGTCGACCCGCCGTCGCAACTCGATGGCGAGACCCGTCTCCTTGCCCGCGACCAGGTCGACCTCGCGCGTGACGGCCTCGGTCTCGATGCCGCGCGTCACGCGCACGCGCGTCGGCCCCGGCGGAAGCGCCTGCGTGAAGGCGCCGTCACAGCGGAAGCCGTTGCGATAGGCGGCGTCGCGCGACACCGCCTTGCCGGCGGAATCGGTGATATGGACCGTGCATGCGACCGGCCGGCCCGTTGCGGCGTCGACGATCGTTCCGCGCAGCACGGCCTCCCCGGCAGCACCCGACGCGGCGCGAATGCACGCAGCGGCCACCACCGCCGCCGCCCATGCCAGCACCCTCATGCCCATGCCCATTCTCTCCATCCCCCGGGGTCGCTCCAGGCGCGCACCGGCATCATGGAGCCGCGCGTCGCACCGCCACGACGGCCTCGCGACGGAGTTCCGCCGACGACAGGGCGCGCGACCAGATCGCCAGGCCCGCGATCCGTCCCTTGAAGAACATCGGGTTCGGCTCGTGCTCGCGGCGGCCGATGCGCAGCGGCCTGTCGTTGACCAGCGGACCGATGCCCGCCATGTTTT
>VGWF01000191.1 GCA_016873715.1 Lentisphaerota bacterium
CCCTTCGCGTCGCGGAGCTGGCCGAGGCTGCCGGCGACGCCGGTGCGCAGGGCGCCGGTCGTGGTCCCCAGCGCGGCGCGCAGGGCCTCGCCGGCCGCGGGATCGGGGATCATCTCCAACGCGACCCGCGCCGCGTGGGACAGCTCCGCGTTCGGCAGCAGCGCGGCGAGGACCGGCACCGCGGCGGCGGTCCCCACGCGGCCGATCTCGCGGCAGGCGTCGATCTTGTCCTTCAGCGGCGCGTCGGACTTCAGCACCGCGACGAATTGCGCCTCGTTGGTCGCCGCGAGCGGCGTCGTCGGAGGCGTCGGCAGGCGGTTCCCGCGGTCCGAGGGGGCGGCGGCGGACGCCGCCACGGCGGCGGCGAGGACCAGGGTCAGGCTCGGGGATATCGTTCGCATGGGGGTTCGTCTCCTTGGGGCAACCGGTCACATCTCCCAGCCGGGCCGGCGGGCGCGCGAGCGCAGCCGGTTCGCGGCATCGTCGTTCACGAAGGCCTCGCGGGCGGGGTCCCAGGTCAGGTCCCGCTGGAGCCACATGCAGATGTTGGCGCAATGCACGGTGGTCATCGACCGGTGCATGACGTCCTCGTTCGTGACCGTCCGCTCCCTCGACTTGATGCAGTCGAAGAAGTTCCGGACGTGGCTCAGCGCGCGCCCGGTGCGCAGCGAGTACTCCCGGGTCAGCTTCGCGAAGTCCGTCAGCAGCGCCGGCGACGACGTGTCGAGCGTCGAGTAGCCGTCCGCGACCGCCACCCAGCCCTCGTCGCCCTCGTACTGCACGCCGCACGAGCCGTGCCAGCCCTTCTGCTGGAGGATCATCGTGACGCCGTTCGCGTAGCGGATCCGCATGCCGTCGCCGCTCTCGGTCTCGACGTATCCGTAGTGGATGCCGGAGGTCTCGCCGAGGCCCATCGCGACCTGGCACTGCGCGATCGTGTGGGCGCCCCACTCGCCGATGGCGCCGGTGTGGAAGTCGTAGTAGCCGCGCCAGCCGCCGGCCACGTAGCTCTTGTTGTACGGCCGCCACGGGCAGGGGCCGAGCCAGGCGTCCCAGTTGCACTCGTCCTTCGACGGCTCCGGCTCGCCGGGCAGCCACGCGTGGGATCCGCACCCGCCGCCGGCGATGTGCGCGCGCACGGTGTGGAGGCGGCCGAGGCGCCCGGTGCGGAGCAGCTCGTTGGCGAAGGTGAAGTTGGCCTCGCTGAGGCGCTGGACGCCGGTCTGGTAGACGCGCCCGTAGCGGCGGGCGGCCTCGACGACGGCCTGGCCCTCGGCGACGGTCATCGAGGAGGGCTTCTCGCTGTAGACGTCCTTGCCGGCGCGCAGCGCCTTGACGGACATCGTCGCGTGCATGCGGTCGCCGGTGGTCACGAGCATCGCGTCGATGTCGGTCCGCTCGGCGAGGAAGGCGTCCGCGTCGTCGTAGAGCTTGCAGTCGGTGTTGCCGTGGATCTCGTCGACCATGGCCTTGACCCGCTCGCGGCGGGCCTTCTGGATGTCGCAGTCGGCGACGAACTGCACGTCCGGCTCGCCCAGCATCCAGTGCAGCACGCCGGAGCCGCGGTTGCCGACGCCGATGCCGCCGAGCACGATCCGTTCGCTCGGCGCCACGCGCCCGCCCAGGCCGAGCGCGGTGGCGGGGATGATGGTCGGCGCCGCCAGCAGGCCGGCGCCCTTGAGGCTTGCGCGGAGGAAGTCGCGTCGCGTCCGTCGGATCATGTCGGTTCCCTCATGTCTGCCACGGCGCGCGCACGGCGCGCGACCGCAGCCGGTTGGCCTCGGGATCGCCCGGGAATTCCTCGCGGACGGGATCCCACGTCAGATTCCGCCCCAGCAGCATCGATGCGTTGATCGCGTGGCTGGTCGTCATGGTCCGGTGCGCGACCTCGGCGTCGGCGATGGCCGCGCGGCGCGTGCGGACGCCGTCGAGGAAGTCGCGGATGTGGTTCATCGGCCGGCGCGTGCGCTCGAGGTAGTCGCGGAAGATCCGCGCGCGGTCGGCCAGCAGCGTCGGCGACGAGACGTCCGGCGCCTCGTAGCCGTCGGCGACGGACACCCACCCCTCGTCGCCCTCGTAGCGGACGCCGCAGGTGCCGCGCCAGCCGTCCACCCGCAGCACCAGCTTCACACCGTTCGCGTAGCGGCAGGTGAAGCCGTCCGCCGTCGCGTTGCCGGGATACTCGTAGGCCACGGCCGAGGTCCGCAGCGCGCCGATCGCGGACTGGCACTGCGCGACCGTGTGGCTGCACCAGCCGGCGACGCCGGTGCCGAAGTCGAGGTAGTTGAGCCACGCGCCGCAGCCGCGCAGGTAGCCCGCGTTGTACGGCCGCCACGGCGCCGGGCCGAGCCAGAGATCCCAGTCGACCTCCTCGCGCGCCGGCACCGGCTGCTCCGGCAGCCAGTCGGTCCGCATCTCGAACTTCAGCGTGTGGGCGTACACGGTGTGCACGCGGCCGAGGCGGCCGGTGCGGACGAGCTCGTCGGCGAGGACGAACTTCTCCTCGCTCAGCCGCTGCGTTCCGGTCTGGAAGATGCGCCCGTACCGCGCGGCGGTCTCGGCGAGGCGCCGGCCCTCCTCCACGGTCATCGTCGAGGGCTTCTCCGAGAAGACGTCCTTGCCCGCCCGCATCGCGAGGATCGCCATCGGGGTGTGCCAGCGGTCGCCCGGGGCCATGATCACGGCGTCGACGTCCGGCCGCGCCAGCACGTCGCGGAAGTCGATGAAGGCGGCGCAATCCGCGTTTCCGTACTTCGCATCCACGGCCGCCTTCGCCGCGTCGCGGCGGGACTTCTGGACGTCGCACACCGCGACGACCTGCACGTCCGCCTCCTGCAGCGCGACGGAGAGGTCGTAGGAGCCGCGGCCGCCCGGCGCGATCGCCGCCAGCACGATCCGCTCGCTCGGCGCCACGGCGCCGCCCCGGCCGAGCGCCGAGGCCGGCACGATCGCGGGCGCCGCCGCGAACGCCGCGCCCGCGCGCAGCGTGGACGAAAGAAACGCGCGGCGCGTCCCCGCGCCCGCCGACCGCACACCGTCCCCGGTCTGGTTCATCCGTCAGGCCCTCCACATCCGGCCCGGCCGCACCCGTCCGCCGCGGCGGACGCCCGGCCGACCGCGGGCCGGAGCCTGCACCCTAGGCCCGCCCCGCGCGCGAGGGAATGGATGGGCCTGCAAAATGGATGGACGAACCTGCACGAAGTGGAGAGATATACGCCCCGGTCAGAGGCTGTACAGCTCTCCGTCCGGCAGGACGCGGAAGCCGCCGCCCTCGGCGGCTTGGCGGGCGGCGTCGGGGTCGGAGACCTCGACGCAGCACACGGCGGTCCGCCCCGAGTTCACGACGAAGCCGTAGGCATTGAGCAGGTTCACGGCGCCGGTGCCGAAGACCTCGGCGAGGCGGGCGAACCCGCCAGGCCGGTCGTCGACGTAGACGGCGAGGATGGGCTTCCGCTTCGCCGCGAAACCGTGGGCGGCGAGGGCCTCGCAGGCGGCCTCCGGGTCGGTGACGAGTATCTTGAGCAGGCCGTAGTCGCCGTGGTCCTGCACGACGACGGCCCGGATGTTCACGCCGCGGTCCGCGAGCGCGCGGGTGACGGCCGCGAGGCGGCCGGGGCGGTTCTCCACGAAGACGTTCACCTGTTCGGCCATGGCGGTCTCCTCATTCCTTGGGCCTCAGATCGGTCACGCGCTTCGCCTTCAGTTCGAATGCGGGCAGGACGCCGGGCTCGTGGAGCTCGACGGCGGCGCGGACGAGCGTCTCGGAGCGGACCTGCTCGGAGATGCGCGCCTTGAGCGCCTCGAGGGCCTTGACCTCGCCGGTGAAGACCCCGGGAAGGACCTCGATCTTGATCGTCGCGCGGTCGAGCGCGCCGGCCTTCTCGATCAGGATCTGCCAGTTCGTGCCGGCCTCGGGCAGGCGCATGAGGACCTGCTCGATCTGCGAGGGGTAGACGTTCACGCCGTTGAGGATCAGCATGTCGTCGCAGCGGCCGGTCATGCGCGCGATGCGCCGGTGCGTGCGGCCGCAGGGACAGGGACCGGGCAGCAGGCGCGTGATGTCGCCGGTGCGGTAGCGCAGGATCGGCGTCGCCTCGCGCTGCAGCGTGGTCATGACCAGCTCGGCCTCCTCGCCCGCCGGGGCGGGGGAGCCGTCGGGGCGCCGCATCTCGATGAGAAAGGCGTCCTCCCAGATGTGCATGCCGTCCTTGCACACGCATTCGAACGCAACGCCCGGCCCGTTCATTTCGCTCAGGCCGTAGGAATTGTAGACGTCGATGCCGTAGAAGGCCTCGATCTTGCGGCGGGTGGTCTCGGAGTAGGGCTCGCCGCCGAGGTAGGCCTTCCGGAGGAAAAGATCGCCGGGGGCGACGCCCTCGGAGGGCATCTTGTGCGCGACGTGAAGCATGTAGCTCGGCGTCGCGTGAACCACGGTGGTGTGGAAGTCCCGCATGAGCCGGAGCTGCCGGGTCGTGTTGCCGGCCGCGGAGGGGATGACCATCAGGCCGACGCGCTCGGCGCCGTAGTGGAGGCCGAGGCCGCCGGTGAAGAGGCCGTAGGTCATCATGTTCTGGAAGACGTCTGCCGGGCCGGCGCCGGTGGCGACGATGCAGCGGGCGACCAGCTCCGTCCACGCGTCGAGGTCGCGCCGCGTGTGGTGGATCACCGTCGGGGTGCCGGTGGTGCCGCTGGAGGTGTGGACGCGCACCACCTGCTCCGGCGGAACCGCGAGGAGGCCCTCGGGATAGGCGACGCGCAGGTCGGCCTTCGTCGTCTCGGGGATGTGCCGCGCGTCGGCCAGCGTGCGGAGGTCGTCCGCCGACGTCAGCCCCGCGCCGGTCAGACGCTCGCGGTAGAACGGGGTCCTGAGGGCCCGGCGCACCGTCGCGCGCAGCCCCTCGAGCTGCACGGCCTCCAACGCCGCACGGTCCGCACGCTCGATCTCCGGATTCCAGCACCGCTCGTTCCCCATGGCCCACCCCCGCGCCCGCCCGCGCCGCACCCCTTCGTCGGCCGGGACCCCCGCAGCCTACGCGGCGGCCGGGGACAGGGGAAGCGTTTTCGCCCCCCGGAGGTCGCGCGGGAATGCGGACCCCCGGCGCCGGCCGCCCGTTTGACTTCGGAACCGCCGGGCGTAGGTTCCGGCGGCACGAACGACGAGGAAGACCCCGATGAACGAAACGACGACGGCCGCCGCGCTGCAGGTCACCGACCGGGCCCGCACCCGGCTTGCGAAGATGCTGTCCGACGGGCGCGTGATGCGCGTCTCCGTCGCGCCGGGCGGCTGCTCCGGGCTGATGTACTCCGCGCGGCTGGACGGCGCCATGACCGCGGAGGACCAGGTCCTCTTCGACGAGGACTCCGTCCGCATCGTCGCCCACGCCGCCAGCGCGCCGCTGCTCGAGGGCATCGTCGTCGACTACTCCGATGACCTCGTCGCCCCGGGCTTCCGCTTCCGGAACCCCCGCGCCGTGAAGTCCTGCGGCTGCGGCGCGAGCTTCAAACTGTGAACGGCCCGGGCGATCCGGACGGAGGGACGGCCATGATCTCCCACCCCGACGACGACCTGCTCGGCGGCGAATCGATCTACTGCATCAACCGCTCGCAGCTCGAGACGGCCTCCGATCTCGCCTACCGCGATCCCGAGACCGCCCCGCGCATCCAGGAGATCCTCGAAACCCTCGAGACCCAGTTCTCGCGGAACGAGCGCGCCGCGATCGCCTTCCTCCTGATCGAACGGCTCCGGGCGACGGCGGACCAACCGGCCTAGCCGGCGGCGGCGAGCCGGACGATCCGGCGCCGGACGATCAGCAGCGGAACCGCGCCGAAGACGCCGAACGAGGCGTCGATCAGCCGCCACCACCACGGGATCCCGCGGATGGGCCCCGCGATCAGCGCCAGCGGGATCACCATCGCGCAGGCGATGAGGCCCCAGTCGATCACCCAGCGGTTCCGCACCGGATCGCGCCAGGGCCCGATGAACGCCACCGCAATCACCAGGTGGGCGAAGGCCAGCCAGTCCGTTCCGTAGGGCAGGAACGGGTGCCGCTCCCCGACCTCGGCCAGCGCGTCGCGGACGCGGACCATCCAAGCCGCCAGGGAGGAGTCCTCCGGCACGCCGAGGGCCGCGAGGCCCCGGACGATCCCGCCGACCTCGCGCTCGAGCGGGAAAGCGGTGAGCCCGCTCAGGACCAGGCCGGCGATGAAGACCGCCAGCCAGATCCGGATGGAGCGCACGTCGTTGCGGGTCGAATCGCTCACGCGCAGGGTCACCCTCGAAACTGTCGAGGAAGACGGTATACTATCCGAGGTCCGAACCGATGAGAAGAGTCGCTCCGGCTGTCCTGGTGCTGGTCGCCCTTGCCTGCGTCATCCTGTGGCAGCGGCGGCCGGTCCGGGTCATTGCATCCCCGCAGGATGCCGGATTGGCGGACGCGATCCGCTCGACGCCCCGCTTCGCCTTCCCCGCGGCCGGCGGTCACCGCCTCCGCACCGGCCCCGGAACCGCTGTCGCCCCCGTCGCCGCTGAGGGCGCACCCGTGTCGCCCCCCGCCGCGGCGGGTGCACCGGCGTCGCCCCCCGCCGCTGTGGGCGCACCCGCACAGCCCCCCGCCGCCCTTGCGGCGGCGGAGGCGCAGATCGACGCCGCATGGCTGGACCGCGAACGGACGCGGTTCCTCCGCCCCCGCCCCGCCGCGCGGAACGACGTCGCGCCGCGGAACCGCCTCCTCCTCGCGAACCGCACCGCCGCTCCGGCGGTCGACGGCCCCTCCGCGCCGGATCCCGCCGCCCTCCCCTCGCCGCGCGGCACCCTTCCCTTCGTCGTGCAGGTCGACGGCGCCGACCTCCCCGCCCGCCGCGCCGAACTTGAGGCGGCCGGCGCCGCCGTGCGCGGCTACATCCCGAACCGCGCGTGGCTCGTCGAGGCCGGCGCTTTG
>VGWF01000192.1 GCA_016873715.1 Lentisphaerota bacterium
GCGCGGGCGCCCCGGCGCGGCGCGACGGCCGCGGCGACAGCGGTCGCGCTCGCGGTGCTGGCCGCCGCCGCGCGCGGCGACCTGATGAAGGACTCCCCGGTCACGTTCCCCGAGAAGGGGGCGCTACCGTCGAAGAACCCGCCGGACGTCAAGACATGGCAAGAGACGCCCGAGCCCGAGTACTCGATGTTCGGGACGCCGCAGCGCTCTCCGGGGCAGATCGCGAAGATCCGGGCGGAGATGGTGAAGGGGGCCTTTGAGAAGCCGAAGCCGGACTGGACGCACCTGGCGCGCACGCGCCGGGTGCTGCGCGAGGGGGGCGACCTCCACCTGATGGCCGTTGGCGACAGCATCGTAAACGACACGATGCGGTCGGGCTGGCTGGCGGACCTGGCGGAGGCGTATCCCAAGGCGCGGATCCGCGGCACCGTCTACGTGCGCGGCGGCGGGGGCTGCCATCACTACCGCGAGGAGGGACGGGTCGCGAAGCACATCGTGCCGCGCAAGCCCGACCTCGTCCTGATCGGCGGCATCAGCCAGAAGAGCGTCGACGACATCCGCGAGGTGATCCGCCAGATCCGCGCCGGCCTGCCGGAGGTCGAGGTGCTGCTCTTCACCAGCGGCTTCGGCTCGGCGGATCCGAGGGACGACGCCGAGATGGCGAAGCTGCGAGACCCCGCCGGTTACGCGGTGTCCCTGAAGAAGCTTGCGGCGGAGGAACGGTGCGCGTTCCTCGACATGCGGACGCCGTGGATCGAGGCCATGCGTTCCGCGGGTGTCCACCCGCATGTCTTCTACCGCGACCGCGTCCACGCGAACGAGTTCGGCGAGCAGGTCCTGGCCCTGATCCTGATGGAGTTCTGGAAGCCGTGAACCGCGCGGCCTTCACGGTCCTTGTCGTCGCGTTCGCCGCGGCGGCGTACGGGGCGGAATCCCCGCTTCGCGCCGGCGCGGCGGCGGTCGACATCACGCCGCGCGAGTTCCCGCTGGACCTGCCGGGCGGCTTCAGCGCGAATCCGGCGGAGACGGTGCACGACCCGCTCCACGCCCGCGCCCTGGCTTTCGCCGACGGGGCGGTCACGGTCGCGGTGGTCGTGGTCGATACCCTCGGCGTGGGACGCGAGACGGGCGACGAGGCCCGCGCGCTCGCGCAGGCGCGGTGCGGCGTCGCGCCGACGAACGTGATGATCGCCGCGACGCACACGCACAGCGCGCCGCCGTCCGGCAGCCGGGATGCGTCCGGCCCGTCCGCGACGTACCGCACGAACCTCGTCGAGGGGATCGCCGGCGCCATCGAGCGCGCCTGCGCCGCGTTGCGGCCCGCGCAGGTCGGACTCGGGGTCCGCGCGCTGCCGGACGAGGTCTTCAACCGGCGCTGGTTCCTCAAGCCCGGCAAGATGCCGCCCAACCCGTTCGGCGGGATGGACCAAGTGAAGATGAATCCCGGGACGGGCGCGGACGTCCTGGACCGTCCCGCCGGTCCGACGGACCCGGACATCACGGTGATCGACGTGCGCGCGGCGGAGGGGAGGAAGCCCCTGGCGCTTCTCGCGAGCTACTCGCTTCACTACGTCGGCGGCGTGCCGCGCGGGCAGGTGTCGGCCGACTACTTCGGAGAGGTCTGCCGCCTCCTGCCGTCGCGCGTCGGCGCGGGCGAGGGATTTGTCGGGATCATGGCGAACGGCACCTCCGGCGACATCAACAACATCCCGTTCCTCGTCGGCCGCCCGCCCCGCGAGCCCTACGAGCAGATCCGCCTCGTCGCCGGCCGCGTCGCCGACGCGGCGTGGGCGGCGAGGAAAGAGATCGACACCTACCACGGCAAGGCGCGCGTCGATTCGGCGTGGCGCGAACTGACGCTCCGGCCGCGGCGGCCCACGGCGGAGCAGGTGGCCTGGGCGAGGCGCGTGGCGGCGATCAAGGATCCGGCGGAACTGGCGCACGAGCCGAATCACGCGGATTCCTATGCGCGGCGGGTGCTGGGTCTGGAGAAGGGCGGGGAGACCGTGACGGTTGCGCTGCAGGTGCTGCGCGTCGGCGACCTGGCGGTCTGCTCGATCCCGTTCGAGACGTTCGCCGAGATCGGCCTCGACCTGAAGCGGCGCAGCCCGTTCCCGCGGACCGTCGTCCTCGGCATCGCCAACGGCTCGCACGGCTATCTGCCGACGCCGGAGCAGCACAAGCTCGGCGGCTACGAGACGTGGCTGGGCACGTCGAAGGTGCAGGAGGACGCATCGGTCCTCATCACCGACCAGTTGCTCGCGATGTTGAACGAACTCAGGAAGGGAGACGGGGGATGAGGGCTCATCGGAACGAACGGGCCGCCGCTGCGGCAGGCCGGCGAATGCAGGCCTCCTCGCTGGCGGCGCTGCTGATCTCCGCCGCCGCCGCGGGCGCGGCGGAACTCCCGGCCTCGCGCACGACGTGCCGGATGGAGGACGTCCGCATCGGCGGCCACCTCGGCGCGACGATGGACGCCTGCATCGCGAACAACGTGAAGACGACCGACGGCGCCTACCTCGCCGCCGTGTTCGAGAAGCACCTGGGCACGCGCGACTGGCAGACCGAGTTCTGGGGCAAGTGGATGCACGGGGCCGTGCCGGCCTACCGCTACACGAAGGACGAGGCGCTCCGGAAGAACATCGACTCGTCGGTGAAGATGATGCTCGCGGCGCAGCGGGCGGACGGATACCTCGGGAACTACAAGGACGAGTGCCACTTCCAGGGATGGGACATCTGGGGCCGCAAGTACACGATGATGGGCCTGATGCACCACCACGACCTCACCGGTGACAAGGCGTCGCTCGACGCCGCCCGCCGCGTCGCGGAGCAGCTCATGACCGAGGTCGGCCCGGGAAGCACCGGCCGCATCCAGACGGTCGGCATGCACCACGGAATGGCCAGCTGTTCGGTGCTCGAGCCTGTCGTGTGGCTCTACAACCGAACGCAGGACGCGAAGCTCCTCGCGTTCGCGAAGCACATCGCCGCCGCGATGGAGGACTTCGAGGACAGCCCGAAGCTCGTCAGCAAGGCCCTCGCCGGGGTGCCGGTCGCGGAGCGGTTTCCGCATCCGGATCCGTGGTGGAGCTGGAAGAACGGGATCAAGGCCTACGAGATGATGTCCTGTTACCAGGGTCTGCTGGAGCTCTACCTGGTCACGGGTCACGCGCCGTACCTCCAGGCGGTCGAGGCGACCGCGAAGAGCATCCTCGACGACGAGATCAACGCCGCAGGCTCGGGCGCGGCGTTCGAGTGCTGGTATCACGGAAGCCGGTTCGAGACCGCGCCCGCCTACCACATGATGGAAACCTGCGTCACGACGACGTGGATGCGCTTCTGCGAGACGCTGCTCCGCGTGACCGGCAAGGCGGTCTACGCGGACCACCTCGAGAAGACGACGTTCAACGCCTACCTCGCGACCCTCGCGCGCGACGGTTCGACGTTCTCCAAGTACTGTCCGCTCGGCGGCACGCGCGGCCGCGGCGAAGACCAGTGCGGCATGACGATCAACTGCTGCGTCGCAAACGGCCCGCGCGGGTTCGTCGCCATCGCGGAGTCGGTGCTGATGGCCGACGCCGAGGGGGTGATGGTCAACCTCTACAACGCATCCAAGGCCTCGATCGACGTGCCCGCGGCAAAGACCCGCGTGACCGTCGAGCAGCAGACGGAGTTTCCGAAGGACGGGAAGGTCGTGCTGCGCGTCGTTCCCGAGAGGGAGGCCGCCTTCACCCTGCGCCTTCGGATCCCCGCGTGGAGCGCGACGACGGCGGTGAAGGTCAACGGGGCCGACATGCCCGGCGCGAAGCCCGGCGGCTACCTGCCGATCGCCCGGACGTGGAAGCCCGGCGACACCGTCGAGGTGGCGTTCGACGTCAGCGGCCGCGTTGTCGCAAAGAACGAGCATTTCGCCTTCTTCCGCGGCCCGCTGGTGCTCTCGCGCGACACCCGGTTCGCCGACGGGGCGGTCGACCAGCCGGCGAAGATGCCGGATCCATCCAGGCCCGTCGCCATCACGCCCGTCGCCAGCCCGAACCCCGACATCTGGCTCGCCTTCACGATCCAGCTGCAGACCGGCACGGATCCCGAGTCCGAGGAGATGAAGCCGCACCCGGTGCATTTCTGCGACTACGCCTCCGCCGGCAACACGTGGAAGGCCGATTCGCTGTACCGGACGTGGTTCCGGAACCCGATGAACGTCATGCAGCGCCCGTACACGTCCTACGATGTCCCCGGGAACTGATCGGACGGTCGATCCGGAAAACAAGGGAGGGCCGCGCTCCG
Source organism: Lentisphaerota bacterium (assembly GCA_016873715.1). Classification (GTDB taxonomy): domain Bacteria; phylum Verrucomicrobiota; class Kiritimatiellia; order PWTM01; family PWTM01; genus VGWF01. The sequence goes on from VGWF01000192.1 coordinate 4,282, forward strand.
TCGCGGCTGTGCTCATACGTACCCGATGCATGCGTCTGTTCGCAGCGGCCGCGATGACGATCGTGACGTGGGGCGGCAGGGCCCGCGGCGATGCGCCGGGCGCCGCGATCCACGTCAGTCCCTCCGGCGATGACGCCGCGGCGGGGACGTCGGGCGCGCCGTTCCGCACGCTGCACCGAGCGCAGGAGGCGGCGCGCGCTGCCGCGAAGGACATGCGCGGCGATGTCCTCGTGAGCCTCGCGCCCGGCGTCTACCGGCTCGACCGGGCGCTGGAGTTCACGGAGGCGGATTCGGGCCGCAACGGATTCCGCGTGATCTACCGCAGCGCCGGCGGGCCCGGAAAGGCGCGGCTGCTCGGAAGCGTGCCCGTCACCGGCTGGACGGAGCATCGCGACGGCATCTGGAAGGCGGCGATTCCGACAGGCACCGTCTTCCATACGCTCTACGAGGACGGGCGAAGGCTTCACAAGGCGCGGTTCCCGAACCTCGAGACGGATCCCGACATGCCGGTCGCGCTCGGGCGCTACCTCGTGTCCGCGGACGGCACGGCGGTCCGGACCGACAAGGCCGCGCCGCCGGTCAAGACGCCGGGCTGGCTGCAGTACCCCCCGGACGACGATCCGCCCGCCGCGGACCTCGCGAAGGTCCGCCTTCACGTTTACGGCGGCGGAAAGTGCGACTGGGGGCGCGAGATCCGGCGGGTCACGTCGATCGACCGGGCGGCGCGGCGGATCGAGTTCGCGCAGGACACGTCGCGCGGCATCGGCGCGGGCGCCCGCTTCTTCCTGGAGGACGCGATGGGCTTCCTCGACGCGCCGGGCGAGTTCTTCGTCGACACGGCGGCGGGCGTTCTCTACCTCAAGCCGGCCGGGCGCGGGCATCCTGACCGGCTCGGAATCACCCGTCCGGTCCTCTCGCGCATGATCCAGATCCGCGGCCGCTCGCGCGATGCCTGCGCCTCCGACCTCGCGTTCGACGGACTCGCGCTGGAGGAGACGGACAATTCGCCGCCGGAGGCCCTGTGGGCGTACACCGGCCTGACCGACGGCGCGCTGGTCTGGCTGAACAACGCGGCGCGGGTCGAGATCCGCCGGTGCCATCTGAGGAACGGCGGACGCAGCGGCATCCTGATGATCGGGCACAACGTCGGCCACCTCGTTGAGGGGTGCTGGATCGAGCACATGGGGCTCAATGGCGTGAGCCTCTGCAACCGGTTCTCCGCGCCGGGGGGCCAGGCGCCGACCGCCGACCGCTGCGAGTTCAACCGCATCCTGAACACGCGCATCCACCACGTCGGCGAACTGCACTCGTACGCCGAGTGCGTCACGGCATTCAACGTCGCCAGCAACGAGGTCGGCCACTGCGAGCTGTCGCGTTCCGTCCGCTACGCCGTGACGGTGCGCGGCAACACCGGCGCGCAGTACGGTCCGCCGGTCACGACGCCGCACCCGCCGTGCCGTGGCAACCGGTTCCACCATCTCCGGGTCTGGCGCTGCGGACAGGATGGCGGCGACATGGGCGCGCTGCATTGCGCCGCGTTGAACAACCCGGGCGACGGCAACGTGAACGTGTTCGAGCAGATCACCGTGGCGGACACGGCGGCCATCGCGTCGGTGAGGGACATCGCGCCCGACGGCATCTTCCTCGACTGGCCGAAGATGGCGGTGGAGCAGGTCTTCCGCAACGTCCACATCGTGCGGCCGCAGGGCCTCGAGCTCCGAAGCCACGGCGTGGACAACGGTGCGTCGGCCGTGACGGAAAACGTGAGTTGGATGCCGGGTTTCTCCGGGACGGGGATGGCCTATTCGGACATCGGGCTGACGGCGGACTTCCCCGCGGAGTTCGGCGGACGGCCCGCCCAGGAGCCGCCGGCGCCCGCTCCGTCGCGGCTGCGCGCGCGCGCCGAGGCGCACAACCGGGTCGAACTGACGTGGAGGGCGGTCCCGGGACGCGGCCCCGTGGAGTACGTCATTCGCCGCGACGGCGTCGCGGTGGGCCGGACGGGCGAGCCGCGCTTCACCGATGGCGGCGTCTCGGAGTCGCGCGAATTCCGTTATGAGGTGGCGGCGCGGGTCGGCGACTTTGCGCACTTCGGCGCGGCCGCATCATGCACGGTTGCGACGCCGCCGGACCGCGCGCCGCCCGCGGTGACGGGCGCGCGGGTGTCGACCGATCGCCGGCGTGTCCGCGTCGCCTTCGACGAGCCAGTCGATCCGGCCTCGGCCGTCGACCCTTCGCGCTACCGGATCGAGCCCCCCGCGACGGTCCGCTCGGCGGAACTGCCGGCGCCGTCGATCGTGGTCCTGCAGGTGGAGGGCCTTCCGTCGAACGGGATTCCGCGCGTGGCCGTGGCGGGCGTCGCTGATCGCGCGGCGGCCACGAATCGGATTGCGAGGGGTGCGTGGATCGCGATGGCGGCAGAGGACGTGGTCCTCCGGTACGAGCCGCTCGCGGGCGCGGGGGGCGGCCGCATGGTGGACGTTTCCGGCGGCGGCGGGGATGCGGCGCTGCGGGGTGGCGCGGTGGTCGAAGAGGGTATCGGCCCCGACGGCGGCGCGGCGCTGCGGCTCGACGGGAAACAGGAATTCGCCGAGGGGCCCGAGGATCTCAACCTCGGCCCCGGCGACTTCACGCTGGCGGGG
>VGWF01000193.1 GCA_016873715.1 Lentisphaerota bacterium
CGGGAGAGGCCCAGCAGGGCGGCGATCTCGGCGACCGGCCGTTCCTCGATGTGGAGCAGGGTGACGATCTGGCGGTCGGTCGGCGAGAGGGCAGCCAGCAGGCGGTCCAGCAGCGCCCGGGCGGCCTCCGCGTCGAGCGCCGTGCCGCCCTCCGGTGCCTCTGGAGCGCGGGCCGCCTCGAACACCGCGCGCTCGGCGTCCGGGAGGTCGGACCATCGAGCCTCGGGCCGGCGCGAGGCGCTCCGCGCCGCATCGCGGCAGACGTTCAGGGCGATCCGGGAAACCCAGTGCTCGATCGGTCGGTCGGGGCGGTAGCCGGGCAGCGCGCGGAACATGCGGAGAAAGACCTCCTGCTCCAGATCGTCGCGGTCACAGGTGCGCGACGCGTGGTTTGCCAGGATCGCGGCCACCCGGGGATGCAGGGCCTCCATCAGTGAACGCGCCGCCGCCTCGTCGCGATCCTCGACCCAGCGGCGAATCCACCCGGAACGCGAATCTGCGTCGGCGGATGCTTCAGACAGGCGGCGGTGCACGGGAGGACAACGGTCCGGAACCCCCGGCTATTGTGACGCCCGGCTTCGATGGATCCTCGTGCGGGGCAGGCAGGAGTGTCGGCCCCAGGGGTCGGACGCCGGCGGCGGGGATGCGCGGCGGGCGTCAGGGCGTCGCGCGTTCCTGCCGTCGGGCGGAGACGCGGTCGGCGAGGTCGCAGGCGGCCCGGTCGAGGTGCGCCCCGGCGGTGACGCGGTCGCCGAAGTCGAGGTGGCGGTCGGAGTCCTTCGCGTACCTGGGCCATTCCGGCGCGGGGGCGATGGCGCCGTCCGCGGCGCGGTTCGGGTCGCCGGTGGTTGCGAAGTTGATCCAGCGGCGGTGCATGTCGTCGGCGACGGCGCGGTCGGTCGCGTCGCCCAGGACGGAGATCGTCTTGAATGCGTAGCCGATTTCGAGGCCGTGGAAGACGCCGTCGCGCGCGGAACGCCCCGAACGCGGGTTGCGGGAGAAGTGGTAGAGCCATGCGTCGCCGCCGCCGGCCTCCATCCAGCGCACGAGCCGCCGGGCCGGGGCGCGGAAACTGAGCACCGTGGTGATCCGGTGGACGGCGGCGTGAACGTCGTCGTCGGTCGCCGCCGGGAAGACCTCCCGGGCGCGGTCGGCGTCCTCGCCGAAGATCGTGCGCAGCGCCAGGCGGTAGCCGAGCTGTTTCCGGATCGGGTTGGCGCGACTGAAGACCGAACCGTCGTCGAGCAGGCTGCCGGCCATCAGCGGCACCTTGTGCATGCGCCCCGCGGCCCAGACCGCGCCGGGCGCCTCCGGCAGCACGTGGCCGTCCACCACGGGGCCGAGCCGGAACGGGCGCCGCGCGCCCTCCTCGCCGCCACCCCCGGCGCGCAGCGAGCCGATCGCGAACGGAACCGACAGCAGCTTCTCCGGCGGCAGCGCACGCAACGCCTTCAGCGCGTCCGCAGGATCGCCCGCGACGCCCACCGCCCCGGCATAGTCGAGTCCGGTGGCGTGGCCCGACTTGAGGGCCGGCCCGCGGTCCTCGGTCAGCATCGGCGTGGTTTCGCCGAAGTAGCCCGACTGCGCGATTGCGCGGTGGAAGAGGCCTTTCGCGAGCGGGCTCGCCATCAGGTGCGTGACGTTCGCCGCGCCGGCGGACTCGCCGAAGATCGTGACGCGGTTCGTGTCGCCGCCGAAGGCCGCGATGTTCCGCTGCACCCAGCGCAGCGCTGCGATCTGGTCCATCAGGCCGTAGTTGCCGCTCGCGGCCCGGCCGTCGAGCGCCTTCGCCTCGGCGGTCAGCGCGGGGTGGGCGAGGTAGCCGAAGGCGCCAAGGCGATACTGGATCGAGACGAGCACGACGCCGGACGCGGCGAAGTGGCGGCCGTCGTAGATCGGCGAGCTCGCGCCTCCGATGACGTTCCCGCCTCCGTGGATCCAGACCATCACGGCCCGCGGCGCGCCCTTCGTGCCGGGCGTCCAGACGTTGAGGTACAGGCAGTCCTCGGACTGCGGCTTGTACGAGAAGCCGTAGGTGAGGTCCGCGGGCTGCGGACAGGCGGGCGCGAAGTTCGTGCAGGCGCGCACGCCCTCCCACGGCTTCGGCGGTTGCGGCGGACGCCACCGCAGGTCGCCGACCGGCGGCGCGGCGAACGGAATGCCCGTGAACGAGGACACGCCTTCGGTCTCGCGGCCGGAGATGCGGCCGGAGTCGGTGGCAATCACCGGCGCGGCGAAGACGAGTCCGGTCGCGAGGAGCGGCGCGAGGAACAGGACGGGGCTTGCGATCCGTTTCACAGGAGGTTCTCCTCGGCCGCAGGGCGACAGCGGGTATCCTGACTCTGACCGTGGTCCCGCGGGGTGGATTCCGGCTCCCCCGCCGCATCGGCCGGCGGCGACGCGGCGGCGCCGGCCGGCGCGATCAGGCCGAGCGACAGGACGGGAGCGCGGGCGGTCTTCATGTCGTGCGAACAACGGACCGGAGGGATGGGATATTGTGGCCGGCCGCGGCCAGGCCGGCAACCATGTCCACCCGTTCCATGGAGACGCGAACGGGTCGCATCGGAGGGCACCGTGCGAAGCCTCGTTCGTTCCGGGTCGCCCACGCGGAGGATCCGTCGCGCCGGCGCGCCCGCGAGCCCCCGTTCGGCCCCCGGCCCGCCGGGGCGCTCCACGAAGTGCGCCACGATCCCGGGCCGAGGGCGTCGGCCTGGCCCGCGGCCGCGGACCGGGTGGCCGGTGGGACATCGCACGGAATGCGTCATCGACCGGCCCCGTTCTTCGCGCCGTTTGCGGGTCCCACGCGCCGGCGGTTTGCGCTAGACTCCCGCCCGTGCGGAACGGGCGCGGCGGCCCGAAAGGAGACGCGGATGAAACCGGCATTCGGAGGCACGATGTCGCGGCGGCGGTTCGCGCAGGCCCTGGTGGCTTCGGCGGCCGGCGCGGGCGGGGCCCTCGCCGGGGCCCGTCGTGGCGCGGCGGCCGATGCGCCCGCCGTCCCGTCGAAGCCGGCGGCCTACGGGCTGGATTCGCGCGCCGAGCGGTCGTCGGTGGAGACCATGCCCCGCCGTCGCGACCCGATCCGCATCACGAAACTCGAGACCTTCCTCGTCAAGCCGCGCTGGCTGTTCCTCAAGGTCCATACCGACGCCGGGCTCGCGGGGTGGGGTGAGCCGGTCGTCGAGGGCCGCGCCCGCACCTGCGCCGAGGCGGTGCGGGAACTGGAGTCGTACCTCCTCGGGAAGGACCCGCGCGATGTGGTCCACCACTGGCAGGCGATCTACCGTCACGCCTTCTACCGCGGCGGGCCGGTGCTCACCAGCGTGCTGAGCGGCGTCGACCAGGCCCTCTGGGACATCAAGGGCAAGGCGCTCGGCGTGCCGGTCTACGAGCTGCTCGGCGGTCCGACCCGCAGCCGGGTGCGCGTCTACGCGCACGTCGGAAACAACCCGGAGGCGCTGAAGAAGCGCAAGGCCGAGGGGTTCCGCGCCTTCAAGACCGGCGTCCTCAACGCGACGCGATCGGGCATCGTCGCCCCGCCGGGGTTCATCCGGGAGGCGGCGGACGCCTTCGCCGCGCTGCGCGAGGCCGGCGGGGACGGCGTCGACATCGGCATCGACTTCCACGGCGCGATCAGCCCGCAGAACGCGAAGCTCCTGATCAAGGCGCTCGAGCCGCACCAGCCGATGTTTGTCGAGGAGCCCGTCGCCTGCCAGAACGTCGACGTGATGGCCGAGATCGCGCGCGGCACGCACCTGCCCATCGCGACCGGCGAGCGCATCTTCACCAAGTGGGGTTTCCGCGAGATCCTCGAGAAGGGCGCGGCGAGCATCCTGCAGCCCGACCTCTGCCACGCCGGCGGCATCACCGAGACGCGGTTGATCGCCGGCATGGCGGAGGCGTACTACGCGGCGATCGCGCCGCACAATCCGCTCGGGCCGATCTCGCTGGCCGCCGGCCTGCACCTGGCGGCGTCGATCCCGAACTTCCTGTGCCAGGAGCAGGTCAACCTCGGCGAGGGCTATCTCAAGACGCCGTTCACGGTCGAGGACGGCAGCGTCGCCGTGCCGGCCGGCCCCGGGCTCGGGATCGAGATCGACGAGGACGCCCTGAAGGACAAGATCGGCCATGACTGGGAGAACCCGCAGACCTACGATCCGCGCGACGGATCGGTCGTGGACTGGTAGGAGACAACGATGAACCGGCGAACGTTCCTGGAGCGGACCGCGGCAGCCGGGGCACTGCTCGCCCCGTGCGTCGCCCGCGCCGCCGCTGCGACACGGCGGCTGATGACGATCGACCTCTGCTGCGGCCGCATCGGCGTGAAGGCGTCGCAGCGCGAGGCCATCGAATACGCGCACCGCTACGGATTCGAATCGGTGGAGCCGTCGGGCGGAGAGCTGGCGAACATGCCCGCCGACGCGCGGGACGGCGTTCTTGCCGATCTCAAGGGCAAGGGCCTTGTCTGGGGCGCCGCGGCGCTGCCCGTCGACTTCCGGGGCGACGATGCGGCCTTCCGGACGGGGGTGGAGCGATTGAACGGGATCGCGTCCGCGCTGCAGCGCGCCGGGGTGACCCGCATCGGCACGTGGCTGAGCCCCGCGCACGACGAACTCCCCTTCGAGGCCAACCTCGAGCGGCACGCGGTCCGCCTTCGCGAGACGGCCCGGATCCTCGGCGCCCACGGTCTCCGGCTCGGGCTGGAGTACGTCGGGCCGAAGACCTCGTGGGCCGCCCGGAAGCATCCCTTCGTGCATACCCTGGCCGGAGTCCGGAAGCTCATCGCCGCCATCGGGGAGAAGAACGTGGGCGTCGTCCTCGACAGCTGGCACTGGTACACCGCCCACGAGACCGCGGCCGACCTCGCGACGCTGACCGATGCGGACATCGTCGCCGTCGACCTCAACGACGCCCCGGCGGGAATCCCGGTCGACGAGCTGGTGGACGGCCGGCGCGAGCTGCCGGCCGCGACGGGCGTCATCAGCGTCGGGGCCTTCCTCACCGCGCTCCATCGACTCGGCTGCACCGCGCCGGTCCGCGCGGAGCCGTTCAATGCGGCGCTCCGCGAGATGCCGCCCGCGTCCGCCCTCGCCGCCACCGCCGCGGCCATGAAGAAGGCCTTTGCCCTGATGGAGGGAGGCACCGGATGAACAGGCGTGGATTCCTCGGCCGGACCGCAGCGGCGGGTGCGTGGCTCTCCGCCCCGTGGATCCGCACCGCCGGCGCGGCGGGCGGACCGAACGGGCAACCCAACTTCCTCGCGATCGGCGTGCGCAGCCGCGGCGCGGCGATCGCGGTGGGAAGCTGCGCCTTCGGGCGCATCGTCGCGTGCTGCGACGTCGACCGGGCCTGCATCGACAAGTTCTTCGGCCACCTCGGCAAGAAGCAGAAGGACCTGCCGCAGGTCTACACCGACTACCGCGAGGCGCTGGCGCGGAAGGACGTCGACGCCGTGACCATCGGCACGCCCGACCACTGGCACGCGGCGATGATCATCGACGCGGTGCGCGCGGGGAAGGATGTCTACGTCGAGAAGCCGATGACCCTGACCGTGGGCGAGGGGCGGGAGGTCTGCCGGGTCGTCCGCGCGAGCGACCGGGTCGTCCAGGTCGGCACGCAGCAGCGCAGCGAGTACGAGGGCGGCTTCCTCAAGGCCGTTGCGCTGGCGCGGCTCGGCCACATCGGGCCGCGCATCACGGCGACGGTCGTGCTCCCGCCGCGCTACGGCAAGGGCGGGCAGGTCTTCCCGTTCGTCCCGGTGCCCGGGGGGCTCGACTGGGACCGCTGGCTCGGCCCCGCGCCGAAGTCCGACTACTGTCCGCAGCGCTGCCACGGGAGCTGGCGCATGTGGGTCGAGACCGGCTGCGGGCCGCTGACGGACTGGGGCGTGCACCACGTCGACATCGCCGCGTGGGCGCTGAACCCCGATCCCGATGCGCCGGTCGAGGTCGCCGGCGCCGGCACGTTCCCGCACGGGCGCGCGGCGACGCTCGATGCGATCCTCGGGCGCAAGCCGTACGCCTCGCTGCCGAACGGCTTCAGCACCGTGACCGACTACGAGGCCGTGATCCGGTTCGCGGGCGGACACGAGATCCGTATCGACGGCCACGGCGGCGCGCCGAAGCCCGGCCGCGGGGACAACGGCCTCGAGCTGGCGGGCGAGCGCGGAACGCTGTGGGTCACGCGGTCCGGCAGGGAGACCGAGATCCGCGGGACCGCGCTCGACGCGGCCGCGAAGGAGCCGGGGAAGGTGATGGACGAGATGATCCGGCTCTACAAGGGGCGGACGCCGCGCTGGGCCGCTCCGAAGGAGCAGATCGGCGACATCGTGCCCACGGCGCACATGGACGACTTCGTGGCCTGCATGCGCAGCCGCGCCGAGCCCGTCTCCGACGTCGCGTCCCACCATCGCGTCAACACGCTCTGCCAACTGACCCACATCGCCATGCTCGTCGGCCGCCCGGTCCGCTGGGATCCGAAAGCCGAGACGATCGTCGACGACGCCGAGGCCGCCGCCCTCCTGTCGCGCCGGCCGCGCGCCGGCTGGGAACTGCCGGCGTAGAGGCGGGGCAACGGCCAACAACCGGATCTCACCTTCCGGGGGCGCAGCTCCGATTCATGGACCTGATCGTGCGGGCGTCTCGGAATCGGCATGGCTCCCGGGATCCAGCGAACGGCCGGGCCAGCGGCCCGGCCCTACCACGGATTCTCCGGGAACGATGAGTGGGGCCGGGCCGCTGGCCCGGCCGAACGGGAAGCCCGTGCGAGCGTCGTCATCATTGCACCGACCGGAGACGCGCCCCATCCGGCGGGATGAGGATTGACCCGGGCCGCCCCGGCGACTAGCGTCGCAGCTTCACGAGCCGTCGCTCCGGGACGGACGCCGCCGCGGGGCCTCCTCCC
>VGWF01000194.1 GCA_016873715.1 Lentisphaerota bacterium
GCCCCGTGCCGGCCGGGGCCATCCTGTCGCTCCTCGCCTGGACCGGCGGCGCCGCCGCCGCCGGACGCGGACTGCTCTTCGCAACGGCGGGCCTGACCCTCGCCGCGGGCCACCTCGGTGGCGCCTTGACGCACGGCGAGGACTACCTCACGGAGTACGCCCCCGCGCCCGTCCGCCGCGCGCTCGGTCTGCCGGTGCGCTCCGACTTCGCGCCCGTCCTCCTTCCCGCCGGCGAACGGCTCGCCTTCCGCGATGTCGTCCGCCCGATCCTTGCGGACCGCTGCATCGCCTGCCACAACGCGGCCAAGGCCATGGGCGGGCTGCGGCTCGACACCCATGGAGGCGTCACCGCCGGCGGGACCTCCGGGGCCCTGACCGGTACGACGCCGGGGCCGGTCGCCCTGCTCGTCCACCGGATGCGCCTGCCCGCGGACGACCCGAAACACATGCCGCCCGCGGGCAAGCCGCAGCCGACCGACGGGGAGATCGCCATCCTGGAATGGTGGGCGGCCGCCGGGATGCCGGATGACCGGCGGCTGGACGACCTGAAGCCTCCCGCGGAGGTCCTGGCGGCGGCGGAGGCGCGCATCCCCGAGGCGGATCGCGCGAAACTGGCGGAGGAGACCGCGGCGCGGGCGGCAGCCCTCGAGTCCGACCTCGCCACGCTGCGCGCGAGGATCCCCGGCGGCATCCGCGCGATCGCGGCCGGCCGGCCGGAGGTCGAATTCCATCCGGGGGCGGAACCCGCACGCTTCGGGGACACCGACCTCGCGGCGCTGGCGGGCCTCGGCGACCGGCTGGTCTGGCTGGACCTGTCGCGGACCTCCGTGACGCCGGCCGGACTGGCCGCCCTGACCAACACCCCGGCGCTGCGGCGCCTGGGCCTCGCGCAAACCGCCTGCGATGACGCGGCGATCGCCGCGCTGCCGCCGCTTCCGCATCTCGAAACGCTGAATCTCACCGGGACGCGGGTCGGCGCCGAGGGGCTCGCCCGCCTCGCGTCGCGCACCGGGCTGCGCTCCGTGCACGTCTGGCAGACGCGGGCCGACGCCGCGGCGGTGCGCGCGCTCGCGGCCGCGCTGACCAACGCCGTCATCCACGCCGATCTCCCCACCCCGGAGCCCTGACATGGCCCCTCCCCGCTCCCGCGCGATCCTTCCCCTGCTCGTCGCCGTCGCGGCAACGGCGGCCCTCCTGTTCGGCCTCGTACGGGCCGGCGTGCTCCGTCCGGCCGCCGCACCCGCCGGAGCGGAACGCCCCGCGGCGGCCCCGCCCTCCCTTCCGGCCCGCATCGGATTCAACGAACACGTCCAGCCCCTGCTGTCCGAGAACTGCTACGCCTGCCACGGTCCGGATTCCGGCTCGCGCAAGGCCGGGCTGCGGCTCGACCGCGCCGAGTTCGCGCTCGCGCAGCGGCCCGGCGGCGCGGCGATCGTGCCCGGACAGCCCGACGCCAGCCCCGTGATCCGGCGCATCCGGTCGACATCCCCGGCGGAGATCATGCCCCCGCCGGACTCGCACAAGACGCTCACGCCCGCCCAGATCGCCCTGATGGAAGCCTGGGTCCGAAACGGCGCGGCGTACGAGGAACACTGGTCCTTCCTCCCGCCGAAGCGTCCCGCGGTTCCGCCCGGCGGCGGCGCGAACCCGATCGATGCGTTCGTGCGCGCCCGGATCGAATCGGCCGGACTCTCGCCCAACAGCCCCGAGGAGCCCGCCCGCCGGTTTCGCCGGGCGGCGCTCGCGCTGACCGGACTGCCCCCCGCCCCCGCCGAGGCCGACGCCTTCGCCGCCGCGCCGACGGAGGCCGCCTTCGCCGCGGCCGTCGACCGCATGCTCGCCTCGCCGGCCCACGCGGAGCATATGGCGCGGCACTGGCTCGATGTCGCGCGCTACGCGGACACCCACGGCATCCACATCGACAACTACCGCAGCATCTGGCCCTACCGCGACTGGGTCATCGCCGCCTTCGCCGCCAACCTGCCGTTCGACCGCTTCACCGTGGAGCAGCTCGCCGGGGATCTCCTGCCCGACGCGACGCTGGACCAGCAGATCGCCACCGGCTTCCACCGCTGCAACCCGACCACCAGCGAGGGCGGCGCGATTGACGACGAGTACCTCGCCCTCTACGCCAAGGACCGCGTCGAGACCACCGCCGCCGCGTGGCTCGGCCTCACCATGGGCTGCGCCGCCTGCCACGACCACAAGTTCGATCCCGTCTCGCAGCGGGAGTTCTACGAGTTCGCCTCCTTCTTCCGGAACACGACGCAGAAGGCGATGGACGGCAACATCGCCACGACCCCGCCCAACGTCCTCGTCCCCGCGCCCGCCGACCGCGGCCGCTGGACCGAACTCAACACCGCCCTGCAGGCGGCGGATGCCGCGCTGGCCGCGCGCCGGGCCGCCGCGACGCCCGACCTCGACCGGTGGGCCGGCGACGTCGCCGCCGCGACGGCCTCGGTCGCCCTGCCCCCCGACGGGCTCCTCCTTCACCTCGCCGCCACCGAAGGCCGCGGCCGTTCGCTCGCCGACTCCGCGCCGGGCGCCGGCCGCTCGTTCACGCTCACCGCGGATCCCGTGTGGACCCAGACCCTTCACGGCGCCGCGGCCCGCCTCGCGGAGCCCGCAACCGCCGACCTCGGCGACCTCGGCGGGTTCGACGCCACGAACCGCTTCTCCTTCGGCGCGTGGGTCCTCGTCCCCGAGGGCAGCGGCGCGCTGCTCGCCCGCATGGACGAGGCCGACGGCTTCCGCGGCTGGGATCTCTGGTTCCAGAACGGCGAGGTCGCCGTCCATCTCATCGCCTCGTGGGAGGCGGACGCAATCAAGGTCGAGACCAAGTCCCCGCTCAAGCCCGGCGCGTGGACCCACGTCTTCGCGACCTACGACGGCTCGGGCAAGGCCGCGGGCGTGCGGATCTACCTCGATGGGGAGCCGGCGGAAACCAAGGTGGCGAAGGATGCGTTGCGCGGCAGCATCCGCACCGCGACGCCGCTCGCGCTGGGCCGGCGCAGCCGGTCGGCCGGCTTCCGGAACGGCACGTTCCGCGACCTCCGGCTCTACGGACGGCTTCTGGATCCGCCGGAGGTCGCCCGCCTCGCCGCCGCGGACGCGGTCCGCGCCGCGCTGGCCGCCGGAGGCGGAAGCCGCACGGAGGAGCAGAAGGAAGCCCTGCTCGGCCACTTCCTCGCCCATGTCGATCCGCAGAGCCGGGAGCTGACGGCCCGCCGCGCGGCGCTGGAGACCGAGATCGACACCCTCCGCAAGCGCGGCGCGATCTCGCTGGTCATGGCCGAGAAGCCGACCCCGCCCTCGGCCCGGATCCTGAAGCGCGGCGCCTACGACCAGCCCGGCGACGAGGTCCACCCGGGCGTGCCGCGCGTGCTCCCGCCCCTGCCCGCGGGGGACGTCTCGAACCGCCTCGCGCTGGCGCGGTGGCTCGTGGCGCCCGGCAACCCGCTGACGGCGCGCGTCACGGTGAACCGGCTCTGGCAGCAGATCTTCGGCGAGGGCCTCGTCGCCACCGCCGGGGACTTCGGCATCACGGGCGACCGGCCGTCGCACCCGGACCTGCTCGACTGGCTCGCCGTGGAGTTCGTCGAATCGGGCTGGGATCTGCGTCGCATGGTCCGGCTCATGGTGACCAGCGGGACGTTCGGCCGCGCGGCGCATGCGACGCCCGACCTGCTGCGGAAGGACCCGGCGAACCGGCTGCTCGCGCGCGGGCCGCGGTACCGTCTCGACGGCGAGGTCCTGCGCGACGCCGCCCTCGCCGCCGGCGGCCTGCTCGCCGGCCGCGTCGGCGGACCGAGCGTGAAGCCCTACCAGCCCGACGGCATCTGGGAGACCGTTGCGATGCCGCAGAGCGACACGAAGACCTACGTCCGCGACACCGGCGAGGGTCTCCACCGGCGCAGCCTCTACACCTTCTGGAAGCGCAGCGCTCCGCCGCCCGCGATGGAGATCTTCAATGCGCCGAGCCGCGAGCAGTGCACCGTCCGCCGCGAGCGAACCCACACCCCGCTCCAGGCGCTCGTGATCTGGAACGACCCGCAGTTCGTCGAGGCCGCCCGCGCCCTCGCCGCCCGCGCCCTCGCGGGGGCCGCGGACGACGGCGCCCGGCTCGACGGCATCACGCGGCCGCTGCTGGCGCGGCGGATGGAGGACGGCGAGCGGCGGGTCCTGCTCGACGCCCTCGCCGGATTCCGCCGCGACTTCGCCGCCGACCCGGCCGCCGCCGCCGCGCTGCTGAAGGTCGGCGACAGCCCCGCGCCGGACGGCATGCCCGCGGGGGAGCTCGCCGCATGGACCCTGACCGCCGCGCAGGTGATGAGCCTCGACGAGGCGTTGACGCTGTGAGGAGGCCGCGATGCACCCCCTGACGCACGAACGGATCCGCCACCTCACCCGCCGCCAGTTCTTCGGACGCACCGCGACCGGACTCGGCGGCGCCGCGCTCGCGTCGCTGCTCGGCGCCCCCGCCGCCTCCGCGGCGCCGGCGGGCGGCGGGCTGCCCGGCCTGCCCCATTTCGCGCCGCGTGCGCGGAGGGCGATCTACCTCTTCATGGTCGGCGCGCCGTCGCAGATCGACCTGTTCGACTACAAGCCGAAGATGGCGGACCTGTTCGACAAGGACATCCCCGACAGCATCCGCATGGGACAGCGGCTGACCACGATGACCAGCGGCCAGACGCGCTTCCCGATCGCCCCGTCGATCTACGGCTTCCGGCAGTACGGCCCCGGCGGGGCCTGGATCAGCGAGCTGCTGCCGTGGACCGCGCGGATGGCCGGCGACATCGCGATCGTGCGGAGCCTCCACACCGACGCCATCAACCACGAGCCCGCCGTCACCTTCATGAACACCGGCAGCCAGATCGCGGGCCGCGCCTGCCTCGGATCGTGGCTCAGCTACGGGCTCGGGAGCATGAACGACAACCTGCCGGCCTTCGTCGTGCTCCACGCGCGGCACTCGAATCCGAAGTCCAACGTGCAGGCGATCTCGGCCCGCCTGTGGAGCAGCGGCCCGCTGCCGGCCGAGCATTCCGGCGTCGCGCTCCGCTCCGGCGGCGATGCGGTGCTCTACCTCGGCGATCCGCCCGGCGTCACCCGCGACCGGCGGCGCGCGATGCTCGACGGCGTCCAGGCGCTGCACCGGACGTCCTTCGACCAGGTCGGCGACCCGGCGATCCAGGCGAGGATCGCGCAGTACGAGATGGCGTTCCGGATGCAGGCCTCGGTGCCGGAGCTGACCGACCTCTCCGGCGAGCCGGAGTCGGTGAACGCGCTCTACGGCCCGGAGGCGAAGGAGCCGGGCACGTTCGCGCACAGCGCGCTGATGGCGCGGCGCATGATCGAGCGCGGGGTCCGCTTCGTCCAGGTCTACCACCGCGGCTGGGACCAGCACGGCAACCTGCCGCGCGACCTCCCGCAGCAGTGCCGCGACGTCGACCGGGCCGGCTACGCCCTGGTCCAGGATCTCAAGGTCCGCGGCCTGCTCGACGACACGCTCGTGATCTGGGGCGGCGAGTTCGGACGCACGGTCTACTGCCAGGGCGCGCTCAAGCGCGACGACTACGGCCGCGACCACCATCCGCGGAACTTCGCGATGTGGATGGCCGGCGGCGGGGTGAAGGCGGGGCTCTCGCTCGGCGAGACGGACGACTTCTCCTACAACATCACGAAGGACCCGATCCACGTGCGCGACCT
The DNA here is from genome assembly GCA_016873715.1 of Lentisphaerota bacterium. Lineage (GTDB taxonomy): Bacteria > Verrucomicrobiota > Kiritimatiellia > PWTM01 > PWTM01 > VGWF01. The sequence continues at coordinate 5,707 of VGWF01000194.1, forward strand.
GCACGCGACGATCCTGCACCTGCTCGGCATCGACCACCGCCGCCTGGGCTTCAAGTTCCAGGGCCTCGACCAGCGGCTGACCGGCGTCGAACCGGCGCACGTCGTGCCCGCCCTGATGGCCTGAGGTCCGGCCGGGCCGATCTCACCGCAGCCCGTCGAGACGGAGGCGGCGGATGCGGAGCCGGTTGAGACCGCCCACCTTCTTGTCGCCGGCGCAGTAGGCCAGCAGAACGGCGTCGTCCACGAAGTGAATCGCCGTGTAGCAGTACCAGCCCTCGGGATCCGCCTCCACCACCTTGGGCTTCGCCCAGGTCCTGCCGTTGTCGGAGGAGATGGCGGTCACCAGCGGCGTGCGCTTGTTCGCGGGGAACGGGAAGGCGCCGGAGTGGTCGTTGTAGACCGAGAGCAGGTCCGGCGAGCCGGGCAGGCGCTTGATGCTCGCGGGCGAACAGGGCGACTTCAGCGCGGTCGGCTCCGGCGCGCTCCACGTCGTGCCGGCGTCGGCGGACCGGAACCCGTACTGGGCGCCCAGCGTCGTGCGCGCCCAGCTGAAGAGGCTTCCGTCGTCGAGTTCAACGACGCCGGGTTCCTGCAGGCCGGAGCTGCAATGCGCCGGCGCGGCCCACCACGTCGCCGACTCCGTCCATGTCCTGCCCTCGTCGCCGGAGAGACACCAGAGGGCGATGCCGCGCGCGTCGAACGACCTGCTGCTGTCCGGGTCCGTGCCGCGCGCGCGATGGAACGCCACCGGCACCACCAGCCGGCCGTTCTTCAACTGGATCACGCGGTCGTTGTTCAGCACGAAGTAGCCGGGCGCGGCCACCACGAGCTTCGGCTCCGACCACGTCTGCGCCTCGTCGGTCGAGATGCGCAGGTACGGGCGGCAGTCGAGCCAGCTGTTCTTGAGCAGGTAGAACATCGCGATCGCCCCGCTCCGGAGGCGCAACAGCGACACGCTCATCACGTTCGCGCCGCCTTCGTTCTCCACGACGGTCCGGGGCTCCTGGCTCCACGTGCGTCCGGCATCGTCGGAGTGGATCGCGACGATGCGCGCCGGGCTGTGGTCCGCCGCGCCGCCGTAGAACTGCGTGTAGAGGAACAGCACGCGCCCCGATTTCAGCGTGACGAACGAGCCTTCCGAACTGCGCGGGA
>VGWF01000195.1 GCA_016873715.1 Lentisphaerota bacterium
GGGCTCGATGGTTTCGAGAAGCTGACAGCCGAGTTGGTGCCCGAACCCAGCGCCGACGATCCCGACTACAAGGCCAAGTGCCGCCTGCTGCACGCCGCATCCACGTTCTACAAGGCGTGTCAGGCGAAAGGGCTGCTGCCCGCTAATCCGCTGGCCAACGTCAGTCACGCCGTATTTGCCAACGATGCCGAGCGCGACTTCATCGGCCCCGAGGCGTGCGAGAAGCTACGCGACCTGTCCACCGTCGATTGCAAGGACAGGCATCAGGTGTTGGGACGCCTCACCGTGCTGCTGTACAGCGATCTGGCCGTGCGCCGGAACGAACTGGCGGGCGTCCAACTGGGCGACGTCAAGCCGGACGGCGGTGGCTATGAGGTGACCCTTCGGTCGGCGGTTCAGAAAATGCAGGACAAGCCGCCTGCCGTGCTCGGCATCCTGTTCCCGGAGACCAACGAACTGCTGGATGTCTACCTCAAGCGTTTCCGCGGCAGTACCCCCGGCGGTCTGCTGCTGAACAGCGAAGGGGGCGATGCCACGGGCAACTGGCTGGCCCGGTTGGTCGCCACCGAGTGCGAGCGAACTGGCGTGCGGACGTACATGGACCGGACGCCGTCGCCCCATGCGCTGCGCAGGGGTTTCGCGACCTGCAACAGTGCCCCGCTCGGGCTGGCCATGAATACAGCCGAGGTCGCTTCGCGGTTGCGGTCCAGCATCGAGGTCGTCTACCAGCACTACGTCGTCCAGAATCCGCTCCTGGCGAAGATGAAGACCCGCGCCTACCGCAAGCAGACGCAGACGGATCCGAACGAGGAAGCCCGCAAGCACATTGATGCGTTGGCTGCGCTCAAGTTTCCCGAGGCGATTCTGAAGCCGTTGCGCGTCGAACACGAACGGAGGACGGTGAAACTGGATTGCAGCGTGCCCGAGACGGCGACCTGGATGGACGGAGCGGAAGTACTGCAGCGACTGCGTGCGAAATGGAAACTGAGCGTGTGCGATCGCAAGCTGCGCAGCTTCTTCCGTGCCCAGCATCTCACGGATAACGCGGGGCCATGCGGCGCCATCCGGTATCGGGAGGACGCCGTCGATCGCTTCCTCCACGAACACGTTCCTGCCGACGAGGTCATGCGCCTGATGCCGGTGGTCGGGCGATCCCAGGCCCGTTCCGTGCTCGCCCGCTTTGTGACCCTCCGGATCGGTCGGGTGGTACTCCTGCGTACGGCGGACTCGCTCCGGTTCATGCAGGAATTGAAATCGCTCCAGCAGTCGGCACCCGAGGAGCCGAGATGAAACCGTCCCTCGTGTACGTCCAGATGCGGGTCGCACCACCCGAGGGACCGATTCCGGTCCAAGGGCAACGAACGTGCACGACTGGCCAAAACCACCGTGCAGACCTACACCCACGGTATTCAGCTTGCCCTCGTTTACCACCAACTATCTCCCGTGATAACAGGATGTTGCGTCGAACCGCATGGTAGGGGAGTGGTAGTGGGTTGCTTGCCAAGGTGGATGTCGAGGGTTCAAATCCCTTCGCTCGCTCCATTTTCTTGCCCCCCCTCCCTCGTTCGGCCATGGCCTCTCCGCCTCCGCGGGCCGCGCACCGGCCGATCGTGCTTGCCTGTTCGTCCGCCGCGGGTATCGTGGCGCGGCATCCACGGAGTCACCGATGGCGGGCGAGTACGTATTCCATCTGGCCGGGCTGACGAAGCACGCGGGGAAGAACGTGATCCTCGAGGACGTGCACCTCGGGTTCTTCTTCGGGGCGAAGATCGGCGTGATCGGCGCGAACGGCGCGGGCAAGTCGTCGCTGCTGCGCGTCATGGCCGGGATCGACAAGGACTTCATGGGCGAGGTCTACGTCGCCCCGCGCGTGCGGATCGGCTACCTCGAGCAGGAGCCGCGGCCCGACCTTTCGAGGACGGTGGGCGAGATCGTCGAGGAGGGCGTCGCCGCCTCGCGCGCGATCCTCGACCGCTACGACGCGGTCTGCACCCGGCTCGGGGAGGGGCCGTCGCCGGAGGAGGAGGCGTCGCTCAACGACGAGCTCGGCCGGCTGCAGGACACGATCGACGCGAACGACCTCTGGGAGCTGGACCACCAGGTCGAGGTCGCGATGGAGGCCCTGCGCCTCCCGCCCGCCGACCAGCCGGTCGCCCAGCTCTCCGGCGGCGAACGCCGCCGCGTGGCGCTGTGCCGCCTCCTGATCTCGAACCCCGACGTGCTGCTGCTCGACGAGCCGACGAACCACCTCGACGCCGACTCGGTCGAGTGGATCGAGGCCTACCTCAAGCGGTTCAAGGGGACGCTGATCGTCGTCACGCACGACCGCTACTTCCTCAGCAACGTCACCGAGTGGATCCTCGAACTCGACCACGGCCGCGCCTATCCCTACAAGGGCAACTACGGCGCCTGGCTCGAGCAGCGCCGCGCGATGCTCGAGGCCGAGGCCAAGCAGCAGGCGTCGCGCCGGAAGCTGATCGAGCGCGAGCTGGAGTGGGTCCGCATGAGCGCCGGCGCCCGGCACTCGCGCAACCTCGCCCGGCTCAAGCGCTACGAGGAGCTCGCCGCGCAGGCGGTGGACACGCGCGAGGAGGAGATCCAGATCCAGATCCCGCCCGGGCCGCGGCTGGGCGACGTGGTCGTGCGCGCGGACGGCCTCGCCTTCGGCTACGGCGACACGCTGCTGATGGAGGACGTGACCTTCGACCTCCCCCGCGGCGGCATCGTCGGCGTGATCGGCGCCAACGGGGCGGGCAAGACCACGCTCTTCAGGATGATCCTCGGCCAGGCGAAGCCGCTGGGCGGAACGCTGAAGGTCGGCTCGACCGTCGTCGTCTCCAGCGTCGACCAGATGCGCGACTCGCTCAACGCCGACGCGACCGTCTACGAGGAGATCTGCAACGGCCGCGAACTGATCGAGCTGGGCGCGAAGACGATGAACGGCCGCGCCTACTGCTCCCGTTTCAACCTGCGGGGCGGCGACCAGCAGAAGAAGGTCGGCCTGCTCTCCGGCGGCGAGCGGAACCGCGTGCACCTCGCCAAGCTCCTCAAGAGCGGCGGCAACCTGCTGCTGCTCGACGAGCCGACGAACGACCTCGACGTCAACACGCTGCGCTCGCTCGAGGAGGCCCTGCTCTCCTTCGGCGGCTGCGCGGTCGTCATCAGCCACGACCGCTGGTTCCTCGACCGCGTCGCGACGCACATCCTCGCGTTCGAGGGCGACAGCAGGGTCGTCTGGTTCGAGGGCACCTACGCCGACTACAAGGAGGACCGCCGCCGGCGGCTGGGCGACGCGGCGGACCGTCCGCAGCGGATCCGCTTCCGGCCGATCCGGCACGGGTAGGCGGGGCGTCGCGGGTTCCAGGGTTCGGGTTCCGGATCGGAGTTCGGGCAGGGGACGGAAGGCGGGAACCGGGAGGTGGGCTATGAGCGGTCGACGGACGGGATGGATGGCGGTCGTGGGTCTCGCGGTCGCGGCGGCGGCGGCGGGCGCGGCGGCGGCGGAGCCCTGCTTCGCGGGGCTGTGCCGGAGCAGCTACCAGCTGAAGGATCGTTCGCAGGACGATGCGTGGTGGGCGGAGCGCGCCCGGCTCGTCGCAACGCGGATGACCTCCTCGACGCGGCCGGTCTCGCCGGTCGTGGTCCAGGCGGTGGGCATCGGCCTCGACACCGGGGTGTGCCGGATGGAATTCGCGCGACCCGGAGGCATCCCCTCCGACCCGCCGGGCGTGGAGTTCAAGGCCGACGCCCGCATCGATCACGGCCGCGCCCTCGACGCCTACGCCCGGCAGGGCGTGAAGGCGATCCTCCAGGTCGAGCCCGCCAAGGCCGACGTGGTCGAGGCGCTGCGGATCGTCAACCGGGTCTTCGGCCGCCACCCCGCGGTCATCGGGTTCGGGGTGGACGCCGCGTGGTATCGAAAGAGCGAGGCCGGCGACAAGCCGGGCCTGCCGGTGACCGACCGCGACGCCGAGGGCTGGATGCTAGCCGTCGAATCGATGGGGCCGGGCCGCACGCTCTTCCTCAAGCACTGGAAGCCGGAGCATCTGCCCCCGGCCTACCGGCATCCGCGCCTCTGGTTCCTGAGCAACAGCCAGGGGTTCGAGGGCGCCGACGCGATGGTCAGGGACCTGCGCACCTGGGCCGATGCCTTCAAGAAGCAGACCGTCGGCTTCGTCGTGGGCTTCGGCGCCGACGAGCCCTGGTGGCAGAAGCTCCCCGACGCGCCGACGGAGGTCGGGCTCCGCCTGCTGCGCGGCGTGCCCAACGCGCGGTTCGTCCTGTGGGCGGATGCCACCGCCGACCGGATCCCCGCCGTGACGCCCGGCCGCCGCTGATGCGCGCGAGGCCGCCGTCGACGTTGCACGGGGCATGGGAATGCCGTTAACTGGACGCGGGAGAACGCGATGACAGCCGAACCGATCCGGGCCGCGATGCCGAGGACCGCCGCCGAGATGGCGGCGCTCATCGATCACACGATCCTGAAGCCGCAGACGACGCCGACGGAGATCGCGCGCCTCTGCGACGAGGCGGCGCTGTACCGCTTCGCCAGCGTCTGCGTGAACCCCGTCTACGTCGTCGAGGCCGCCCGCCGCCTGGAGAAGCCGGGAATCCCGGTCTGCACGGTGGTCGGGTTCCCGCTCGGGGCCGGTTCCCCGGCCTCCAAGGCCGACGAGGCCCGCCGCGCCCTGGCCGAGGGCGCGCGGGAGATCGACATGGTGATCTTCGTCGGCGGGCTCAAGGCCGGGGAGGATGCGCGCGTCCACGACGACATCGCCGGCGTCGTGGCGGCGTGCCGCGCGGCCGGGGCCGTCGCCAAGGTCATCCTCGAGACGTGCCTGCTCACGAACGCGGAGAAGGACCGCGCCTGCCGGCTGTGCGTCGCGGCCGGGGCGGACTTCGTGAAGACCTCGACCGGGTTCAGCACCGGCGGGGCCACGGCGGAGGACGTGGCGCTCATGTACGCCGTCGTCGCGCCGTCGGGACTCAAGGTCAAGGCGTCGGGCGGCGTGCGGTCCCTCGAGGACGCCCGCCGCATGATCGCCGCCGGGGCCTCCCGGATCGGCACCAGCGCCGGCATCGAGATCCTGCGCGCGATGAGCGGGAGGCCTCCCGAGTGAGGGCCGTCCTGATCGTCCTCGACTCCTGCGGCATCGGCGCGGCGCCGGATGCCGCGGAGTACGGCGACGAGGGGTCCGCGACGATCCCGCACACCGCCGAGGCCGTCGGCGGGCTCGCTCTCCCCGTGCTCGGCGCGCTCGGGCTCGGCAACATCCCCGCGTTGCGCGGCGCCGGGCCGATCCGCGGCGTGCCGCCGGCGGCCGCGCCGCTCGCGTCGTACGGCGCCATGGAGGAGCGGTCGCAGGGCAAGGACACCGTCACCGGCCACTGGGAGATCGGCGGCATGGTCATGCGGCCCGGCTTCGCGCTCTTCCCGCCCGATCCCCCGTCGTTCCCGCCGTCGATGGTCGCGGAGTTCGAGCGCCGGACCGGCCGCGCGGTGATCGGGAACCGCGCCGCCAACGGCGTGGCGATCATGAACGAGCTGGGCGACGAGCACCTGCGGACGGGCGCCTGGATCCTCTACACGAGCGCCGACTCCGTCTTCCAGCTCTGCGCCCACGAGGGGATCGTCCCGCTGCCGGAGTTCTACCGCGGCTGCGAGATCGCCCGCGAACTGTGCGATCCGCTCCGCGTGGGCCGCGTGATCGCGCGCCCGTTCGTCGGCGCCCCCGGCGCGTTCCGCCGCACCGAGAACCGCCGCGATTTCGCCTACCGGCCGTCGGAGCCGACCCTGCTCGAGCGGCTGGTCTCCGCCGGCGTCGACGTGTGCGCCGTCGGGAAGATCGAGGACATCTTCGCCCACCGCGGCATCACGCGGTCGAATCACACCGGCAACAACCGCGATTCGCAGAAGGCCGTCGGGGACTTCCTCGCCGGCCTCGACCGCGGCCTCGTCTTCGCGAACTTCATCGACTTCGACATGCTCCACGGCCACATGCGCGACGCGCCGGGCTACGCCGCCGCGCTGGAGCAGGTGGACGGATGGCTCGGGCGGTTCCTTCCGACGCTGCGGCCGGACGATCTCCTGATCCTGACCGCGGACCACGGCAACGACCCGACCTTCAGGGGCAGCGACCACACGCGGGAGCACGTGCCGCTCCTCGCGTACCGCCCGGGCCGCCCCGGCCGGCCGCTGGGCATCCGCGACGGCTTCATGGACGTCGCCGCCTCGATCGCCGCCTACTTCGGGATCCCGGCCCCGCCGCGCGGGACGTCGTTCCTCGGCTGAGCGCCGGAACGAACGAGGGCGCAGACCGGGAGATCCCGGCTGCGCCCTCGTCGTCTTCGGCCCGGGCTACTTCGCGAGGAAGAGCTCGGAGGCGCGGTCCCAGTTCACAACGTTCCACCACGCCGTGATGTAGTCCGCGCGCCGGTTCTGGTACTTGAGGTAGTAGGCGTGCTCCCACACGTCGAGGCCGAGCACGAGCCGGCCGGGACACTCGGACACGCCGGCCATCAGCGGGCTGTCCTGGTTCGGCGAGGAGCAGACGCAGAGCTTGCCGTCGGGCTTCACGCTCAGCCACGCCCATCCGGAGCCGAACCGCGTCAGCGCGGCCTTGGTGAACTGCTCCTTGAAGGCGTCGAGCGTGCCGAACGCCGTGTCGATCGCCTTCGCCAGCTCGCCCGACGGCTTGCCGGCGCTCTTGGGCGTCATCCACTGCCAGAAGTGGTTGTGGTTGAGCACGCCGCCGCCGCTGTTTCGGACCACGGCGCGAATGTCCTCCGGGACCGCGGCGAGGTTTCCGAGCAGGGCCTCGAGCGACTTGTCCTTGAGCGCCGGGTGCTTGTCCAGC
>VGWF01000196.1 GCA_016873715.1 Lentisphaerota bacterium
GCAGCTTCACGATCGGGACTCCTTTGCGATGGGGAGAGCATAGCGGCGCGGGACCCGGGCGGAAAGCGCGACGCGTCTCCGGAGGATCCCGTCCCGGGTCGTCGGGGCCTGGGCGAGGATTCGCACCTCCCACCGACGCGAGTCACCGGAAACCGCTTGTCGCAGGATTTGGCGGACGTATATGCTCCGCGTTCATGCCGCCGGGCCGACACCGGCGCCGACGCAGGGGGAGGGGCCGATGAAACGGTGTCCGTCGTGCGGTGCCGCCAATGGAGACAGCGCCCGCTTCTGCATCGGTTGCGGCGCTCGCATGGATCCGGACGGGGGGACGGCAGCCGCGACCGCCGCTCCGCCGCCCGCGCGCGCGGCCGACGGGGCCCCCATCCGGTTTGAGTCTCCCGCCTGCCGCCAGCACCTCGCCGCCGATCCCGACATGGCCGGCGATTCGATCGCATGTCCCCAGTGCGGCCGGACGCTTGTCATTCCCTCCGTGTCGCAGCTCGCTCCGTCCGCTCCGCCGTCCCCGGCCCCGCCGCCCCCGCTGCCGCCCGGGGAGGTCCCCGCCGCGCCCGGCCCCGTCGCGTCCGGGGCGGCCGTCCCGGATCCGGCCGCCGGCCCGGGCGAGGCGCCCGTCCGGCGCAGGCCCCGGCTCGTCGGACGCGTCGCGCTTGCCGCGGTGCTCGTCGTGGCCCTCGCCTGGGGCTCCTCCGTAATCGTCCCGGGACTGCTCCCGGGCGCCGTGAAGCGACCGCCGGCGGGCTGGGTCCCGCACGCCCACGATCGAAGCGATTCGATCGTCTTCGCTCCGCCCGACTGGACCTGTCCGCACCGGGACGAGGCGGACCGGCGCCTGGGCCGCAGTTTCGATCCCAACGAGATGATGTTCCTCGTCGGGAAGGTCAGCGGCCGGAGCGGGAGCCCCCTGGAGGAGGTCGTGGAGATCGGATTCCACGGATGGCGCGACACCGACGGGCTTCACGAGATGGGCCCCCGCCGCTTCCTGGAGAGCAAGGATCCCAGCCGGGAGGAGATCGAGAAGGACGGGGCCGCGATGCTCTCGCGGACGATCCACAAAGTGGCGGGTGGCATCGCATCGGAGACGGTGGTCGAATCCAAGGGCTTCCGGCGCCGCCACGTGGTGCTCATCGCCCCGAACCACGCGGGTGCGTCCCATCTCGTGCACTTTGTTTGCCAGGCGGAGGCCGTGCATTTCGACCGGTTGGACGACGAGGTGTTCCGTCCGATGATCGACTCGTTTCTCTACTGCGTCGACGACAGGAAGGCGCGGGCGGTGTACCGGGCGGCGGGCGTGACAGCACAGGGGGACGGGCGATGAGATTCCAGGGATGGGCGGCGGTGGCGGTCGGCGGGGCGGTGTGGGCGCTCGGGGCGCGGGGCGCGGAGGCCCCCGCGGCGCCGAAGGGCGAGCCGACAAACGCGGCGGAGGCGGCGCTGCAGAAGAAGTACGGCGACAAGCTCAGGCCCGCGGACTACGCCGCCTACCAGGCGCTCGTCGCGGCGCTGCCGGCGGAGGAGCAGGCGTGGGAACGCGCGCTCGAGGACCAGCTCGGCGGCTTCTACTTCCCGTTCCACGTGCGCGACCGGCTCGCGAAGCGCGAGACCGCGTGGAACTTCGTGAAGGACGATCCCGCGCTGCCGCGCGTGCTGCTGATCGGCGACTCGATCTCCCGCGCCTACACGCTCGACGTGCGGAAGGCTCTTGCCGGGAAGGCCAACGTCCACCGAGCGCCCGCGAACTGCGGCCCGACGGACACCGGCCTCAAGTGCTTCGATGTCTGGCTCGGCACGGGACGATGGGACATCGTCCACGTCAACTTCGGCATCCATGACCGCCGCAAGACCCCTGAGCAGTACGCGGCGAACCTCGAGAAGGTCGTCGAGCGGCTGAAGCAGACCGGCGCGAAGCTGGTCTGGGCGCGAACCACGCCGTTCCGGGACAAGGGCTCGACGGTCGAGGACGGCAGCCTCGCGCTCAACGAGACCGCCGACGCCGTGATGAGGAAGCACGGCATCCCGCTCAACGACCTCCACGCGGCGATCCTGCCGTCCGTCGCGACGGCCCGCGGCGAGGACGGCACCCACTTCAACGCCGACGGCGTCCGCATCCTCGCCGCCCAGGTCGCGAAGTGCCTCGCTCCGATGGTGAAGAGGCCCTGACCCCGGATCGCCGCCCCGGCGGAATCCGCCTTTTTCCTGTTGGGTTTTCGGCTTTCGGGTGGATACTGAGGCGTGGAGACCAAGCCGGACAACACCCCGACCGATGCGCTCCTCCGCCACGTCGTGGCCGAGGACGCGGTCGTGCGGGCCTATGTCTACTCGGTGACCCGCGGGCACCGGGAGACGGAGGACGTGATCCAGGAGGTCTGGCGCGTCGCCTGCCAGAAGATCGGCGACTTCGACGACAGCCGGCCGTTCCGTCCGTGGATCCTCGGCATCACGCGCCTCCAGCTCCTGAAGTGGCGGCAGTCCCAGGCCCGGTCCCGGGAGGTCCTTGCGCCGGACGTCCTCGACCTGCTGGCCGAGACGGCCGAGACCTGCCGCGAGGAGCTGGACCTCCGCGGCCAGTACCTCCGCGAGTGCCTCAAGCGGCTGCCGGACAACGGGCGGCGGATCCTCCAGATGAAGTACTTCGACGAGATGAAGATCGGGGATGTCGCCGCCCGGCTCCGCAAGAGCGTGGCGGCCGTGGAGATGGCGCTGGTGCGTCTGCGCCGCATGCTGCGGACCTGCGTCGACGCCGCCATGAAGGCCGCGCCCGGGGGGGCCGGATCGTGACGAAGGACCTCCATGCCCGGCTGCAGGCCCACCTCGACGGCACCGCCGGGGCCGGGCCGCTGGCCGATCTCGAGGAGGCCCTGCGACGGGATCCGGCGCTCCGGAGGGAACTTCTTGTCCTCGCGGCGTTCGATGCGGAGCTCCCGGCGGCCCTGCGCGAGCTTGCACACGAGAGGGCGGCGGCGCCCGCGCGGACCGCGACGCCCGGCGGCACCGGGGAGCCGGCCCCCGCGCCGGCTGCCGGTCCCGTTCCGGTCCGTCCCCGGTTCCGGTTGAGTTCCGGCTGGATCCTGTGGCCGGCCGCCGCGGCGGCCGCCGCGGTCGCAGCGTTCAAGATCCTCGCGCCCACGCCGAAGCCGGTGGAGCAGGCGATCGCGCGCGTCGAGGCGCCGCGTCCGGCCGGGGTCCGTCCCGCCGCCGTGGCGTCCCCGGAGGCCGCGACACCCCCGGCGCCGGCGCCCGTAGCGGCTCCGTTCCGGGTTCGAGCGATTCCGGCGGGTCCCGTCGAGGGCGCTGAGGCCGCGAAGCCCGCGCCGATGAACGCGCAGGCCGCAGCCGCGGACGGCGTCGCCGCCGCACCTCCGCTCCGCCGTCCGGCCCTTGCCGCGCGCGCCATGCGGACTCCGTTGGAACTCGAGGAGGGCCCGCAGGCGGCGATGGCGCCTCAGGCCGCGACGGGCGCCGCACCGCGGGCGGCTCGCGCACAGCCCCGGGCGATGGCCATGCGCGCCTCGCTGGAACTCGAGGACTCCGCGACCGTGCAGGCGGCCCCGATGGCCATGCAGGCGGCGCCGATGGCCGCGCGCGGGCCGGAGGAGGGCGTCGTGGGACGCCTGACCGCGGTCTCGGGCGACGTGCACATCGTGCGCGCCGGCGCGGGCCGCATCCCCGCCGCCGGGGCCATGGAAGTCCGCGCGGGGGATGTGGTGACGACGGGTGCGCGCGCGTCCGCGACCCTCGCCGGGGATGACGGCGTCACGCTGCGGATCCACGGGTCGACTCGGGTCAGCCTCGGCCGCACTCCGGCCGGTCCCGTCCTCGAGATACGCGCCGGGGTGGTCGACGCAAGCGTTGCGAAGCGGCCCGGGGACAGCCGTGCGAGCGTTCGCGGAGGCGCCCTCACCGCGGACACCTCGGAAGCCGAGTTCCGTCTCGTGGTCCGTGAACGGTCCGCCTGGCTGGGCGTTCGCTCCGGTCGGGTCGGGATCGCGCGCGCATCCGACGGAAAGCGGATCGAACTCGACGGCGGGGCCGGTGCGGCGGTGGATCCGGACCAGCCCTACGAGAAGTTCGACGCCCGCTCATTCCCGGCCTGGCAGGCGGTGTGCCGGGAAACGGCCGGCACTCCGTATCCCTAACCCCCCGAAGCCGGGGGTGCGTCCGCGGCGGGCGCCGACGCAGGCGCGGGCCGGCGGATGATCGACCGACGCGCCAGTCGATCCATCACCGACTCCGCGCAGATCGCGTGGCCGATCGCGTTGGGGTGGTCGTCGCCACCCCCGACGGTCAGGTGCTGCCGCCGCGCCTGGGGCGTGTTCGTGATGCCGCTCGCCTGCACGTAGGCGTCCGTGTAGGCGCGGAGTTCGTAGGCGTCGAAGCCGTGCTCCCGCGCGGCCTGGTCCAGCACCGCCGACTGCTTCGGCGAAGCCACGCCCTTCATGAGGAAGACCGGGATGTTCCGCGGCTTTGTCAGGCCTGCGAGGCGGTCGAGCGCGCGGCGGAGGCCGGACTCGCCGACCATGTACTCGTAGCCGGCCATCACCGCCCGCCGCTCGTCGCGATCGAGATCGGTCATCTGGTTGCCGATCAGGCCGCTCTCGCCGCGGCCGAGGCTTGAGCGGACCAGGTCGACGAGGTGCGAGCGGGCGAGCGAGAAGGCCGCCTGGGGCTTCTCCATGAACAGCGGCACGCCCGTGTCGTTCCCGACGAAGCAGATGACGACCGCGTCCGGCCCGAACGGGAGCGCCTTGTGCTCGAACGTGGCGGCCTCGATCGCGGTGTTGTAGCCCGGCAGCGCGAAATTGAGCACCTCGTAGCGCGGGCGGGGCGGCGGGAGCTCGTTGAGGCGGCGCTCGAGGACGGCGGAGAAGACCTCCTCCTGCCCGACGCCCCAGCCGAACGCGACCGAGTCGCCGAGGACCGCGATGCGCCGGGTGTCCGGCGGCTTGGCGACGGCGACCTCCGGGCCGCGCATGCCGTGGGAGTTCAGGCTCATCGTCCGTCCGCGGAACGTCCCCTTCAGGTTCGGCTTCGCCTCGTAGACGATGTCCTTGAAGCGGCTGGCCTGCACGAGGCCGGTCATGTTGACGTCGCCTTTGCCGTCCGCCAGCGTCGCCTTCCGCGACCGCTCCAGCCGCTGCTGCAGGTTGCCGCCGCGCGTCCGGTCGATCGCGTAGAGGACGCGCAGCGCGACCTCCACCAGCAGCAGCGGCAGCAGCAGCGCCACCGCGGCCAGCAGCACCTTCTTGAGGACGCTCGTCATGGGATCATCCCCGTGCCGCGACGCAACGGGAACCCGCTACTTCGCCGCCGGTTCCGGCAGGACCTCGGCGCCGGCGATCTTGAACGCGAACGCATGGTTGCAGGGCGCCTCGCCGGGGCCGAAGGGCGGTAGGAACGCGGTCAGCGTCGTGCCGTCGACCTTGACGACGAGTTCGCCGGGCACGCCGAGCATCGTGACCTTGACCTTGGGGGGAACCTTCACGTTCTCGAGCACGAGGCGCTTGCCGGGCCAGCCGGGCGTGATGGCGTAGAGGGCGTCCGGTTTCTTCGTGAAGAAGACCTGCTTGACGGCCTTGCCGTCCTTCGGGACCTGCCCGACCTGGTCCATCAGGTTGTACTCGACCATGTACTCGCCGAACTTCTGGCCGGGGCGCGTGCCCTCGCTCCACTGGCATTCGCGTCCGGCGTGGCGCGTGCCGTAGATCGCCTCCCCGTTGACCGCGAGCCACTCCCCGATCTCGAGCAGGCGCTGCTCCATGATCGGCGGGATCGTGCCGTCCGCCGCCGGGCCGATGTCGAGCAGCAGGTTGCCGCCGCGGCTGACGAGATCGACGAGCACGAGGATGAACTCGCGCGCGGTCTTGTAGTCGTCGATCCGCTCGGCGCGGTTGATGCCGTAGGAGTAGGCCATCCCGCGGCTCTCCTCCCACGGGTGGCTGGCATCCTTCATGCCGGCGGCGTACTCGGTCGTGTAGTAGCCGCCGTGCTTGTGGCGGCAATCCTTGCCCCAGCGGTCGTTGATGACGACCTGGTCGCGGCACGGCGACTCGTTGAAGAGCCATGCCAGCAGCTCCTCGCTGCGCCAGTCCTTCGAGGGCATGTCCCACTCGCCGTCGGCGAAGATGAGCGCCGGGCTGTAGCGGGTGACGACGTCCTTGAACTGCGGGAGGAAGTGGTCGTTGACGTACTTCGCGCGGTCGGTCGTCCACAGCGGGTTGAACCACTCGTAGAGCGAATAGTAGAAGCCGAACTTCACGCCGCGCTTCTCCACGGCGGCCTTCATCTCCGCCATCAGGTCGCGCATCGGGCCGATCTCGGTGGAGTTCCACGGCCGGCCCCAGGTGCGGCTCGCCTCGGCGCTCGGCCAGAGGCAGAAGCCCTCGTGGTGCTTCGAGGTCGGCACGATGTACTTCGCGCCCGAGCGGGCGAAGATGTCCGCCCACTGGTCGGCGTTGAAGAGCTCCGCCCGGAACATCGGCGCGAAGTTCTTGTAGTCGAAGCCGGCGCCGTAGTTCTTCTCGTGGAACTGCCACCAGACGTTGGTCGGGTTCTTGTTCGCCATCCGCTGCCAGTACCACTCGGCGTACTGCTTCGGCGCGCCCCAGCCGGGCACGGCATAGAGGCCCCAGTGGATGAAGATGCCGAACTTGGCGTCGAGGAACCACTCCGGCGTCGCCCGCGCGTCGAGCGACTCCCACTTCGGCTGGTAGCGCTTCGCCTCGGCCGCGCCGGCCGTCGCCGCTCCCGCCGCGATCGCCAGCCCCGCCGCCATCGTCGTCCATCGTTTCATGCGCAATCCCCTTCGACTTGTACGATCACCATA
>VGWF01000197.1 GCA_016873715.1 Lentisphaerota bacterium
CGCCGGCGCCGTGTCGCGGTCGTAGTGGTAGTCGAGGCCGGTCTCGCCGACCGCCGCGACCCGCGCATCGCCGAGCATCGCGCGGACCGCCTCCGGATCCGGCGCCCGCGCGGCCTCCCCGCGGTCCCAGCCCACGCAGGCGCGCACCTGCGCCGGCCGCAGTCCGGCCGTCTCCAGCGCCGCGGCATTGCCGGCCGCGCTGCCGCCGATGGCCAGGATCCGCGAAACGCCCGCCGCGGCGGCGCGGTCGCACGCGGCGGCACGCTCCTCCGCGGTCGCGAAGTGGTCGAAATGGGCGTGGGAGTCGAAGAGGTTCACGGCGGTCCCCCCGGCCGCATCACAGGGACGGCGCGATCCGGCCGCGGGCACCGAGGAAGACGGCGCGAAGCCGGGCGTAGGCGTCGTCGAGGACATCGTTGACGACCGTGTGCAGGTACTCGCCGGCCCGCGCCATCTCGGCCTCGGCCTTGCGCAGGCGGCGCTCGACGACGTCGGGCGCGTCGGTCCCCCGCCCCACGAGCCGCTGCCGGAGCACGGCGAGGGACGGCGGGGTGATGAACACATCCACGTAGCCCCGCCGGACCGGGTCCTCCGGCGGCGCGCGGCGGGCGGCGGCGCGGATCTGCGCGGCGCCCTGAACGTCGATGTCCATCAGCACATCGCGCCCCGCGCGAAGACTGTGTTCGACGAGGCTGCGCGGCGTGCCGTAGCGATGGCCGTGCACGGTCGCGTGTTCGAGGAAGTCCCCGGCCTCGAGGCGGAGGCGGAAGTCGGCCTCGGACAGGAAGTGGTAGTCCTCGCCGTCCACCTCGCCCGCCCGCGGCGCGCGGGTCGTGCAGGAGACCGAGTACTCGATCGACCGGAACTCCGCGAGGAGCCGGTCGCACAGCGTGGTCTTGCCCGCGCCCGAGGGGGCGGAGACGATGAGGAGGACGGGACTACTCGACATTCTGCACCTGCTCCCGCACACGCTCGAGCTCGGCCTTGAATTCGACGACCTCGACGCCGATCGCGGCGTCCGAGGCCTTCGACCCGACCGTGTTGATCTCGCGGAACATCTCCTGGGCGAGGAAGTCGAGCGAGCGGCCGGAGGGACCCGCGCCGTGCACCAGGCGCCGGGCCTGGGCGAAGTGGCTCTGGAGCCGCGTGAGTTCCTCGCAGATGTCGCCGCGCTCGGCGATGAAGGCGACCTCGCGCGCGATGCGGTCCTCGTGGCCGGCCGCGGCCAGGCCGGCCTCCGCGAGCCGCTTCATCAGGGCCTCGCGGTAGCGGCGCGACGCCTCCGGCGCGTGACGCTCGATCACGGCGAGACGCCGCTCGAGCGCATCGACCCTGCGCAGGACGTCGGTCGCGAGGACCCGCCCCTCCGCCCGGCGCATCCGGACGAGCCGCGCCAGGGCCTGCCGCAGGGCCTTGAGAAGCACCGGCCACAGGCGGGCGGTGTCCTCCTCCGGGTGCTCGACCACCAGCAGGTCCGGAAGCTCCGCCAGCGTCCGGCTGTCCAGCGTGTCGGGCAGGCCGAGATCCTTCGCCGCCGAGCGGATCGCATCGACGTAGGCCTTGGCGAGCGGGCGGTTGACGCGGACGCGATGGGCGGCGCCCCCGACGGCCGCCACCTGGACGTTGACCGTCACGCGGCCCCGGGCGACGGCCCGGCCGACCTCGTCCTGGATCCGCGACTCCAGCGCCTGCATCGCACGCGGCAGGTGCAGCTGGAGGTCGAGTTGCTTCTTGTTGACCGAGCTGACCTCGACCTCGACGCGAAGGCCGTCGACACGGCACTCGCCGTGGCCGAATCCCGTCATGCTGGAAAGGCTCATGGGAAAGCAAGCCTCAGGTTCCACGTTTCAGGTGTCAGGACGTTAGCTGTTGGACGTTGCCGTTCCGTGTTCGATGTTCGGTGTTGGCTGTTGGGCGTTGGCCGTTCCGTGTCCGATGTTCGATGTTGGCTGTTGGGTGTTGGTTGTTGGATGTTGGATGTTGGCTGTTCGGCGTCCGATGTTCGATGTTCGATGTTGGATGTTCGATGTTCGGTGTTCGATGTTGACTCCGCCCCGTTGTCTCACCGCCGCGATTTCCACTCGGTGAGCTGCTGGACGTCCTTGTCGCCGCGGCCCGAGAGGTTGGCAATCACGATGTCGCGTTTCTTCATCCGCGGCGCCTCGCGCAGCAGCCATGCGATGGCGTGCGACGACTCGAGCGCCGGCAGGATCCCCTCCAGCCTCGCGAGGGCGTCGAAGCCGGCGACGGCCTCGGTGTCGCTGACGTACTCGTAGCGGGCGCGGCCCTGGTCGCGGAGCCACACGTGCTCGGGACCGACGGCCGCGTAGTCGAGGCCCGCACTGACGGAGTGCGTGTCCTGGATCTGCCCGTCGGCGTCCTGCAGCACGAGGGTCCGCGCGCCCTGGAGGACACCGAGGCGTCCGCCGGCGAAGCGGGCGGCGTGGCGGCCCGGGCGGATGCCCAGCCCGCCGGCCTCGACGCCGACGAGCCGCACCCCCGGGTCGCCCACGAATGCGTGGAAGAGCCCGATCGCATTGCTGCCGCCGCCGACGCACGCGACGAGGAGGTCGGGAAGGCGCTTCTCGCGGCGGAGGATCTGCGCGCGCGCCTCGCGGCCGATCACGCTCTGGAACTCGCGGACCATGAGCGGGTACGGGTGGGCGCCGAAGGCGGTGCCGAGGACGTAGTGCGTCGTCCTCACGTTCGTCACCCAGTCGCGCATGGCCTCGCTGATCGCCTCCTTGAGCGTCTCCTGGCCGGCGGTGACGGGGACGACCGCGGCGCCGAGCATGCGCATGCGGGTGACGTTGAGCGCCTGGCGCTCCATGTCGACGCGGCCCATGTAGACGACGCATTCGAGGCCGAACTTGGCGGCCATGGTCGCGGTGGCGACGCCGTGCTGGCCGGCGCCGGTCTCGGCGATGACGCGCTTCTTGCCCATCCGCCGGGCGAGCAGGACCTGGCCGAGGGCGTTGTTGATCTTGTGCGCGCCGGTGTGGCAGAGATCCTCGCGCTTGAGGTAGATCCGCGGTCCGCCGAGTTCCCGCGTGAGGCGTTCGGCGAGGTAGAGCGGCGTCGGCCGGCCGACGTAGTCCCGCAGCGCGGCGCCGAGTTCGCGGCGGAACGCGGCGTCGCGCCAGGCGGCTCGAAACACGCGGTCGAGCTCCTCCAGCGGCGCCATCAGCGTTTCGGGCACGAACACGCCGCCGTACGGGCCGAAGTGGCCGGTGCGGTCGGGCTCTCTCAGGATTCTCGGCATCGGTTGACGAACTCCCTCATCCGGGCGGCGTCCTTGCGACCGGGGGCGGCCTCGACCCCGGAGCTGACGTCGACCCCCCACGGGCGCACGCGGTCGACCGCCTGCGCAACGGTGTCCGGCGACAGCCCGCCGGCGAGCACGACGGGCCGCGGGCTCGCGCGGACGAAGTCCGCCGCCGCGCCCCAGTCCGCCGCCACCCCGGTCCCCCCGGGCATCGACGCGGTCCCGCTGTCGATCACGAAAGCCTCGACCGGGTACGGCTTCAGCATGTCCACCGGCCCGCGCGACAGCGGGAAGGCCTTCCACGCACGCGGCCAGGCGGCGCCGCAGGCCTCCGGGCTCTCGCGGCCGTGCAGTTGGACGACCGTCAGCCCGGCCGTCTCGGCCATGCGCCGGACCTCGTCCGGGGGCTCATCGACGAACACCCCGACGCGCTCGATGCCGGCCGGCATCCCGCGCGTCCACGCGGCGACGTCCTCCGGCCGCGCCGCACGGGGCGACCGGGGCCAGAAAACGAAACCAAGGGCGTCCGGCCGCAGCGCCGCCGCGGCCTCGACGTCCTCCCCGCGGCACAGGCCGCAGATCTTCACGAAGATCGGCACGGCCCCTATCTACCCCACCCCCCCCTCCCAAGCAACCGCAAAGCCCGCCCGGCCTCGCAGCCAACACCCAACAGCCAACAGATTGGAACATAGGATTCGAAGTCGCGCGCCTGGCGCTGCTCTGGCTCGTTCCTCGTTCTCATTCGGTTGCCCCCATTCGTTTGTCATCCTCCGAGCCGGCATCCGCCACCAGCCACTCGCCACCGTCCTCCCTCGACCCTCGCCCCTTTCCGGGGGCGAGCTACGCGAGCCCGAACCGTGCGTCATCCTGGTCTCTCCCCCCGGCCTCGCGGTAGCTCGGCCCTCCATCAGCAAGGGCCGCTGCGCCACCGTGGCCCCGGCCACGGCCTCGCATAGCTCGGCCCTCCATCAACTCCAATCCCTCCTGTCCCTGGAGGGGCGAGCTACGCGAGCCCGAACCTTGCGTCAGCTTGGTCTCTCCTCCCGGCCTCGCATAGCTCGGCCCTCCATGAGCAAGGGCCGCTGCGCCACCATGGCCCCGCTCGCGGCCTCGCATAGCTCGGCCCTCCATCACAGGACGAGGGGCGGGGGACGGGGGGCGGGGCCCAACAGCCAACACCCAACAGCCAACAGATTGGAACATAGGATTCGAAGTCGTGCGCCTGGCGCTGCTCTGGCTCGTTCCTCGTTCTCATTCGGTTGCCCCCATTCGTTTGTCATCCTCCGAGCCGGCACCCGCCACCTGCCACTCGCCACCGTCCTCCCTCGCCCCTCGACCCGCGCCCCTTTCCGGGGGCGAGCTACGCGAGCCCGAACCTTGCGTCATCCTTGCCTCCCCCCACGGCCTCGCATAGCTCGGCCCCCCATGAGCGGGGACCACTGCGCTACCGTGGCCCCGCTTGCGGCCTCGCATAGCTCGGCCCTCCATCACCCGGCCGTTTTCGTCCGGCGGTTGCGATTGCACGGGGGGCGCACCTGCGGCATAGTCTGCGGCCCAATGACCACCGAGTGGATCACGCTGATCGTCTTCGCCCTGGCCTACGTGCTGTTCGTGGTCCTTCCCACGCGCCGCTCGTGGGTGGCCTGCGCGGGCGGCCTTCTGCTCGTCCTGACGGGCGCCCTCGGCCTCCGGGAGGCCCTGCTGGAGAAGGTGAGCTGGAACGTGATGGGCCTCTTCTTCGGCACCCTGGTGCTGGCGGAGATGTTCCTGCTCTCGAAGGCCCCGGCGGTGATGGCGGAGTGGCTGGTCGACCGGACGGGCACGGCCCGCGGCGCGATGATCGCCCTTTGCGCGCTGGCGGGCGGGATCTCGATGTTCGTCGAGAACGTCGCGGTGGTGCTGCTGGTCTCGCCGGTGGCCCTGAGCCTGGCGAAGAAGCTCCAGACCAGCCCGGTTCCGCTCCTGATCGGCATCGCGATCAGCAGCAACCTGCAGGGCACGGCGACGATGATCGGCGACCCGCCGAGCATGATCCTGGCCGGCTACATGAAGCTGAGCTTTCTCGACTTCTTCGTCTACGAGGGCCGGCCGGGCATCTTCTTCGCGGTCCAGGTGGGCGCCGTGGCCTCGCTGGCGGTGCTGGCGTGGTTCTTCCGCAGGCATCGCGAGGCGACGAAGATGCTGTCGGTCGAAACGGTCCGGTCGTGGGTTCCGGCGGCCCTGCTGGGCGTGCTTCTGCTGGGTCTGTCGGTCTCGACGATCCCCGACCCCGAGTTCAAGTGGTTCGCCGGCGTCTTCACAATGGCGATCGCGGCGGTGGCGACAGCCTGGTACGCGGCGAGGGCGAGCTGGACGAGCCTGGGAACGCTCTACCGGTCGATGGACTGGGACACCACCTTCTTCCTGATCGGCGTCTTCGTCCTGGTCGGCGGCCTCAGCGATTCGGGCTGGCTGGACCGGCTCTCCGACGCGATCGCCCGGGGCG
The DNA here is from genome assembly GCA_016873715.1 of Lentisphaerota bacterium. Classification (GTDB taxonomy): domain Bacteria; phylum Verrucomicrobiota; class Kiritimatiellia; order PWTM01; family PWTM01; genus VGWF01. Next base: position 5,751 of record VGWF01000197.1, read on the forward strand.
TCGGCGGCAGCCTTCCGCTGGCCTTCGCCATCATCGTCCTCCTGGCGGTCGTCGTGTCCGGCTTCGTCGACAACGTCCCCTTCCTGCTCGCGATGATCCCCGTGGTGCAGAAGGTCGCCGCCCACATGAACGCCCCGGTCCCGCTGCTGATGTTCGGCCTGCTGATCGGCGCCTGCCTCGGCGGCAACCTGACCCCGATCGGCGCCTCGGCGAACGTCGTGACGCTGGGCATCCTGCGGAAGCACGGCCACCGGGTGACCTTCCGCGAGTTCATGGGCATCGGGATCCCCTTCACGATCGCGGCGGTGGTCTCCGCCTGCGCGTTCGTCTGGTGGATCTGGGCGCCGTAGGCGGTCAGGACTGGAACGGGCGCTCCCGGACCGCCGAGGTCTTCCCCCGGCGCTCCCGCAGCGCAAGGACGATCGCGCGGGCGATGGTGGCGTTGTCCATCGCCACCGTGTTGAAGACCATGTCGTAGAGCAGGGGGTCGGCGATGTCGCGGTCGTAGAAGTCGCGGATCAGCTTGGCCCGGGATTTCTCCTGGCGCTGGGTCTCGGCCCGCGCCTGGACCTCGTCGAGGGAAAGCGCGTCCATCATGCGCCGGACGCGGACCTCGAGCGGTGCCACGAGCCGGACGTGGACCCCCGCGGAAAACCCGCGCGTGACGCACATTCCCGCGCGGCCGATGATCACAACGCGGCCGACGAAGGCGAGGAACCGGATGACCGCGGCGATCCTCTTCTGGAGTTCGTGGCCCTCCGCCCGGCCGACGAACATCTCGTAGACCGACTGGTGCAGCCCTGAACTGTATTCCTCACGGACGAGGCTGTCGAAGCTGGCCTGGGTGCCGGGATCCTGCGCAAGGACGGCGCAAAGCTTCTGGTCGAAGAGATCCCAGCCACGCGTCCAGGGCTCGTCCTCCAGCGCGTCGATCTCCCGGATGATCTCCCGGCCCAGCGTGTGCCCCCCCGCCCCGGGTTCGCGGGAGATGGTGACGAACGGATACCCGTGGTCGACCACGTCGAGGTCGCGGTTCCGCGCCCAC
>VGWF01000198.1 GCA_016873715.1 Lentisphaerota bacterium
GCGGCGTTGCCGAAGGGGGCGCGGACACGAGTCCTGCGCCCCCTTCGTCGCCTTGCATCCGGGGCGGTCTGCCGCGTTCCCGGCCGGGCCCCTCGCGGGCTCGGGGCCACCTGGTGCGCGCCGCGGCTACGCCTTTGCCTTGATTCAAGGATCGTTCGGCTGGGATCTCCCTTTCCCGGCGATGGAAGGGGAATCCTGAGGATTCCGCGCACACGGCTCGATTTCGACAGGAACAGGATGCGTCTGCCCTGGCCATCCTCCGGGCTGTCCTCATCGAATCCGTGCTATCCGTGGTTCAGCCTGCGGCCGCGCGGAGCGCGGCCCTCCCGGCCGCGTCCTCATTCGGTTGCCCCCATTCGCTTGCCATCCTCCGGCCGTCCTCATCGAATCCGTGCTATCCGTGGTTCAGCCTGCGGCCGCGCGGAGCGCGGCCCTCCCGGTCGTCCCCATTCGTTTGTCCCCATTCGGTTGTCATCCTCCGGGCTGTCCTCATCGAATCAGGGCTATCCGTGGTTCCGCCTGCGGCCGCGCGGAGCGCGGCCCTCCCGGTCCGCGTCCTCATTCGGTTGCCCCCATTCGCTTGCCATCCCCCGGGCTGTCCTCATCGAATCAGGGCTATCCGTGGTTCAGCCTGCGGCCGCGCGGAGCGCGGCCCTCCCGGCCGCGTCCTCATTCGGTTGCCCCCATTCGGTTGTCATCCTCCGGCCGTCCTCATCGAATCAGGGCTATCCGTGGTTCCGCCTGCGGCCGCGCGGAGCGCGGCCCTCCCGGCCGTCCCCATTCGGTTGCCCCCATTCGGTTGTCATCCTCCGGGCCGTCCTCACCGAATCCGTGGGATCCGTGCTATCCGTGGTTCAGCCTGCGGCCGCGCGGAGCGCGGCCCTCCCGGCCGCGTCCTCATTCGGTTGCCCCCATTCGGTTGTCATCCTCCGGGCTGTCCTCATCGAATCAGGGCTATCCGTGGTTCAGCCTGCGGCCGCGCGGAGCGCGGCCCTCCCGGCCGGCGGCCCCATTCGGTTGCCCCCATTCGCTGGCCATCCTCCGGGCTGTCCTGGTTGAATCCGTGCGACCCGTGCTATCCGTGGTTCCGCGTTCCGGACTCCCGGACACCACGGATTACACGGATTTCACGGATGAGGGAAACCCCGGAGGGACAGTCCCCATCCGTGCGATCCGTGCGATCCGTGGTTCCGCTATTTCAGCGTGACCCATTTCCCGCTGGCGGCGGAGGCGAGGACGGCGTCGCAGACCCGCGTCGTCTCGAGCGCATCGCGGAAGGTCGGCCCGGCCGACTCGCCCTTCGCCGCGGCCTGGAGGAAGTCCGCGACCTGGTGGACGAAGCTGTGCTCGTAGCCGATCTGCAGGCCCGGCACCCACCACTTGTTCATGTAGGGCTGGTCGCCGTCGCTGACGTGGATGTTGCGCCAGCCGCGCACGACCGAGTCGTCGGCGTGGTCGAAGTACTGCAGGCGGTGCAGGTCGTGCAGATCCCAGGCGATGGAGGCCTTCTCGCCGTTGATCTCGAACGTGTACTTCGCCTTGTGGCCGCGCGCGTAGCGGGTCGACTCGAAGATCGCCAGCGACCCGTTGCGGAACCGCGCGAGGAACGCGCAGGCGTCGTCGATGCCGACCGCCTCGACCTTCCCCGTCAGCGTGTGCTTGCGCTTCTTGATGAAGGTCTCCGTCATCGCCGAGACGGATTCGACCGGGCCGTTGATCCAGATGGCGGTGTCGATGCAGTGCGCGAGGAGGTCGCCCGTGACGCCGCTGCCCGCCGCCTTGACGTCCAGCCGCCACAGGCCGGTGCCGCCCTGCGGGAGGTCGGGCGAGATCGTCCAGTCCTGCAGGAAGTTGGCGCGGTAGTGGAAGATCTTCCCGAGGCGGCCCTGGTCCACGAGGTTCTTGGCGAGCGTCACCGCCGGCACGCGGCGGTAGTTGTACCACACGGTGTTCAGCACGCCGGCCTTCTCGACGGCCTTGACCATCTGGAGGCCCTCGGCGGTGTTCCGCGCGAGAGGCTTCTCGCAGAGGATCATCTTCCCGGCCTTCGCGGCGGCGACGGCGATCTCGAGGTGCAGGTCGTTCGGCACGCAGATGTCGATCGCGTCGATGTCGCGCCGCGCGACCAGCTTCCGCCAGTCGGTCTCGGTCGATTCGTAGCCCCACGTGTCCGCGAAGGCCTTCAGCTTCGCCTCGTCGCGCGCGCACGCGGCCTTGAGGACCGGCCGGTACGGGACGTCGAAGAAGTTGGTGACCTTGCGCCACGCGTTCGAGTGGGCCCGGCCCATGAAGCCGTAGCCGATCATGCCGATGTTCAGGTTCTTCGTTGCGCTCATCGTGATTCCCCCGGATGGATTGGATGGGTGGATGACGGGATGGAGGCGGGGCCTACTCGGCCCACCCGTGGGCCTGGCGGACCTTCCGCATCGCGCCGAGGATCGAGTTCCACGTCGCGGGCTTGCGCATCACCTCGTTGGTGAACATGCAGCCGTCCCAGCAGAGGTGCCGGATCGACTTCGTCAGGTTCCCGGCGTCGTCGCGCAGCCACTGGCCGGCGGCCCACGCGATGTCGAGCTTGCCGTTGGCGTCGTCGGGCAGGCAGTGCCGGCCGGTCTTGTCGTGCGTCCCCTGCCCCTTCACCGTCGCGTCGTTCTGCGCGACATGGAAGTCGATCGTCCACGGCCGCAACGCCGCGGCGAGCTTCCGGTACGCCGCATGGAACGTCGCGGTGTCGTTCCAGTCGAACGATTCGGGCACCAGGCGGTCCTCCGGCGCGTTGTAGCCGAGCATGTAGAGCAGCGTGTGCGCCATGTCGGCCTGGAAGCCGAGCACCTTCGGCCGGCCGACGCCCTCGAGCACCCGGAGCATCGTCCGCCACGAGTGCATGCCGCCCCAGCAGATCTCGCCCTCGGCCGCCAGCCGCTCGCCGTGATCGGCGGCGACGGCGCAGGCCTTCGAGAACGTGTCGATGATGAGCTTCGTGTTGCCCGCGGGGTCCTTGGCCCAGTCGGCCACACCGCCGGCGGAGTCGATGCGGATGACGCCGTCGGGGCGGACGCCCATCTTCGTCAGCTTCTGCCCGATGACGCACGCCTTGCGGACCTGCGTCACGAACTGCGCGCGCTGCGCCGCGTCGCCGAACGCCGTGCCGCCGCCGGCCGGCGGCCAGACGGGCGCGACGAGCGAGCCGGCGACGAGCTTCTTCGAGCGGAGCAGGTCGGCGAGCTTCCGGAGGTCGTCGTCCGTCGAGTCGATGCTGACGTGCGGCGCGCAGAGGAACAGGTCGACGCCGTCGAACGCCTCGCCGTCCACCCGGGCGGCGGCCGTCATCTCGATCATCGTGTCCAGGCCGATGATCTCCTCGGGCGTTCCCGGCCCCTTGCCGACCACGCCCGGCCACGTCGCGTTGTGCAGTTTCGGATAGGTCTTCCCGCTCATGGTGTCTCTCCTCGCGTTTCGTTCAGGCTTCCGTTCACAGTCCCAGGTCGGGGTTGCCCGGCCCGAAGTGCTTCAACATGACGATCGGATCGGTCGCGGACGGATTGACGATGGTCACGCCCGCGCGCGCGGCGGCCTCGCTGACGAAGTACTCGTCGCCCGTCAGCTGGCCGAACCGGATCAGCGACGGGGTCTCGATGTCCCACGCGCCCATCCGGCCGTGGCCCTGCATCACGATCAGTCCGTAGGCGGCCGCATCGCGGACCGTCACCGTCGCGCCCGGCAGCACGGTCAGTTCCTTGGCGCTGAACGCGGGCGACCGGTAGCAGATCCACGTCTCGCGCCAGCCCTCCGGCTCCGTCCCGGCGAACGGCCGCACCGGGCGCGGGGCCATGAAGCGGTTGCGGCGGAAGTCGGGGTCGACGTTGAGGTCCCAGTCGATGATCTCCATCAGCCAGTCCACGTCGCGCTCGCGCGCCTTCGGCGTGTCCTTCCACAGCAGCGTGTCCGGCACGACCTGGTCGCCCGTGACCGACTGGTACATGGAGAACACGTCCGAGGCCTTCTGCGGCTCGTAGGTGCACAGGCTGCCCGGCGCGTGCAGCACGCCCGGCGGCACGTCCCAGCCGGTGCCCGGGTCGAGGCGGTAGGCCTGCGAGATGCTCGTGATGTGGTTGTCGCCCCTCGGGAAGTCGACGAGGCAGCGGCGGACGTCGTCCTTCGTCGTCCCCGGCGCGAAGCCGAAGAACGTGAACGGGAAGTCGCCGCCGTAGTTGTTCGCCTGCGGCGGGAAGTAGTAGGCCTCCGGCTTGCCCTTCTGGCCCGTCTGCGCGGCATGCACGTCCTGGTGGTGGATGTGCAACGGCAGCGCGCCCTTGTTGTCGAAGAACTTCGAGTACATCGGCCAGCACCGGTGCGCGTTCCAGATCCGTTCGCCGAGCAGCGCGGCGCCGAGTTCCGCGACGGCGTCGCGCAGCAGGATGCGGCAGCGGTCGGCGCCGTGCTCGAAGACGATGAAGCTCAGGCCTTCGTGCTTCCCGGTCAGCGGGCCGTTGTCCGCCGGGGTCGTCGACGAGAACCACCGCTCGTCGATGCCGCCGCGCTCGCCGCCGAGCGCGTAGTAGTCGTCCGGATGCAGCTTGATCCGCCGCCCGGGGACGCAGAACGAGCGCGGCACCCAGTTGGGCGCGAGCCTCACGATGCCCCCGCCCGCTTCGAGGGCGGCGGAGGCGGCGGCGCGGACGTTGGTCTCGACGATCTTGCACTCGGCCGCGGACTGCACCTTCATGCCGGACTCCCTTCGCGTTCGAGGCGGTGTTCCGCCGTCTTCCGTTTCAAGAATGCCAGGCCGTCGCGCGCCAGCGCTTCGGCCGAGTCGTAGATCGGCCGCCAGATGCACGCCGCCGCGCAGAGGTCGACGATGCCCGTGGCGAAGCTCTCGATCGTGATCCAGCGCGCGTATCCGAGGTCGCGCAGCGCCGCGAAGGCGCCGTCCCAGTCGACCTGCCCCGTCCCGGGCACGCCGCGGTCGTTCTCGGAGGCGTGGACGTGCCGCACCCACGGGCCCGCCGCGCGGATCGCGGCCCCGGTGTCCTTCTCCTCGATGTTCGCGTGGAAGGTGTCGACCTGCACGCCGAGCGCGGGGCTGCCGACCTCGGCGCACAGGCGGGCGGCGTCGCCGATGGTGTTGAGGACGTGCGTCTCGAAGCGGTTGAGCGGCTCGATCGCCATGCCGATCCCGGCGCGCTGCGCGTGGAGGGCGGCCTCGCCGAGGACGTCGCGCGCGCGGCCCCACTCGTCGCCCGTCCGCGCGCGGCCCGTCAGCCAGCGCACCGGGGCGTAGAGCGGCCCCGCGATCGCCTCGCCGCCCATCTCGGAGGTCAGGTCGATCATCCGGCGCAGGCGGGCGAGCGCGGCGGCGCGGACGGCCGCGTCGGGGCTGCAGGGGTTCGCGTCCTCCGTCATCACGCAGCAGGCGGTCATGCCCAGGCCCGCGGAGGCGAACGCGGCGCGCGCGGCCTTCGCGTCGAGAAGGTCGAGGTTGCCGAAGAGGACCTCGATGCCGTCGTAGCCCATCGCCGCCACGCGGTCCACGAGGTCGGTCTCGCGCCCGGAAAACGACGCGGTGTAGACCAGCGCGTTCAACCCAAACCGGATTCCCACGGCGTCACCTCGTCTCGCTTCCCGGCCCGCGAACCGCGCCGCCGCACCCGGCGGCGCGCACCGGGCGCCCGGCCCCGCCGGACGCCCCCCCGACACCGTCGCGCACCGTACGGCGGCGGCCGGGCGGAGGGAATGGATGAGCCTGCACAATGGATGGACGATCCTGCACGAACCGGATAGATTCGCACCATGTCCACCCACGAGATGCGCTTCGTGTTCCAGCGGGACATCCGCGGGGTGCTCGACCATTTCTCGCGGTTGATGCGCGTGCGGTTCTGCTTCCTTTCCCCGACCGGCCGCGAGCTGGAGGTCGGCGGGAATCTCCCCCACTGCCGCTTCTGCCGGATGGTCCGCCACCGGCTGGGCCTCAACGAGCGCTGCGCCGCCTCCGACCACGCCGGCTGGCAGCGCGCCGCGCACTCGGGCGGCGCGGTGTGGTACCGGTGCCACGCCGGGCTGGTCGACGGCTGCATGGCGGTGCGCTCCGGCGCCCGCGTGCTCGGCTACATGATGATCGGCCAGTTCCGCACGCGCGCGGCGCCCGCGCCGGCGGTCCGCGCCCTCGCCCGGCGCCTGGGGGTGGCGGAGGACCTCGACCGCGCCTTCGCCGAGGTGCCGCTCTACTCCCGCGCGCAGGTCCGCGACCTGATGGGCCTCTTCGCCGTGCTGGTCAACTTCATCGTGTCGCAGCGCCTGATCGCCGTGCGCAGCCTCGACCCGCTCGAGCCCCTGCTGACCTACCTCGCCGAGCACCCGCAGGAGACCCTCTCCACCGGCGACGCCGCGCGCCTCCTCCACCGCAGCCCGTCCAGCCTCGCCCACATCTTCAAGGAGGCGACCGGCACGAGCTTCCTGCAGTACCAGATCGCCCACAAGCTCGACGTCGCCGACGACCTCTTCCGCGCCCGCCCCGGCCTCACCGTCCGCGAGGCCGCTTTCGAACTCGGCTTCACCGACCCCTACTACTTCTCCCGCCTCTACCGCCGCCACCGCGGCCGCCCCCCCACCGCCACGCTGCGCCGCCTGCGCGGGGGATGAGGGCGGGAGGGCGGAGAGGAGGAGAGCGGAGAGGGAAGAGCAGAGAGCGGAGAGCGGAGAGCGGAGAGAAGAGAGCGGAGAG
>VGWF01000199.1 GCA_016873715.1 Lentisphaerota bacterium
ACTCCCCCCCCCCGTCCCCTTCCCACGCTTGCCAATCCGCCGCCTCTCGGCGAGCATGACCGCATGGAGCCCGCGCTCTACATCGTCGGCACGCCGATCGGGAATCTGGGCGACGTGTCGGCCCGCGTCGTCGAAACGCTCCGGGGCGCGGCACTGGTTCTTGCGGAGGACACCCGGATCACGCGCCGGCTCTTCGATCGCCACGACATCCGGTCGCCACTGATGTCCTGCCATCGCTTCTCGGAGGCCGCCCGGGCCGACGACGTGGCGGCCCGGGTCCTCGGCGGCCAGGCCGTCGCGATGGTGACCGATTCGGGCATGCCCTGCGTCTCTGATCCGGGCGCGCGGATCGTCCGCGCCTGCCGCGCGGCCGGCGCGCGCGTCCTCGTCGTGCCGGGCCCGTCGGCGGTGCCCTCGGCGCTCGCGCTGAGCGGCTACGGCGGCGTCGGGTTCACCTTCGGCGGCTTCCTGCCCCCGAAGTCCGGCGCGCGCGCTCGGCGCCTGGCGGCGCTGCTGTCGCGCGACGAACCCGTCGTGCTGTTCGAATCCCCCTTCCGGATCCACCGCCTCCTCGACGAGCTGGCCGCGACGGTCCCCGGGCGGCGCGTGTGCGTCTGCCGCGAGATGACCAAGCAGTTCGAGGAAACCGTCGAGGGCACCGTGCCCGACGTGCGAACGGCCCTGGCCGCCCGCAAGGGCCGCGGGGAGTACACCGTTGTCGTCGCCCCGCCCCCGGGCGCGCCCGAGCCGGCCCTCGAAGCGAGCGGCGCCGCAGCGGACGACGGCGGGGACGCGGAGCCGGATTCCGTCGATTGACGGGAGCCGGGCCGGGCCGCGTCACGCGGCGGTCCGGCCGCGCCACGCGCGCCAGGCCTCGGCCAGGAGCAGGCCCGCGGCGATGCCGATCAGGTTGTAGCCGACGTCCGCGAGCGCCGCGCTCCTCGTGAGCGTCAACCACTGCAACTGCTCCGCGGCAAAGGCGAACAGCACCAATCCTCCGAGCCCTGCGGCCGCTCCCGGCGCCCGCACGAGCCGGATCCGGAAGCAGCCGGACGCCACGGCGGCGAGCCATGCGAAGACCGCCAGGTGTCCGGCCTTGTGAAGGTCGACCGGGGGCGCCGCCCCCTCCGGCGAGGCGGAAGGCGCCCGGGACCCCGCCATCGCAGGCGGCGCGACGGCGGCCGGCGCGCCCCCGGTCGATGGGCCCTGCACCGCGACGGCACGGGGCTCCGCAGGGCCGCGCACCGCCCGCGTCACGTTCCGCACCCCGGTCCCGACCGCGGCGATCGCGCGCTCGGGCACGAGCATGCCCGCCAGCACGGCCAGGGCAGCCGCCAGCACGGCGCGGCCCCGGGGACGCGACACCAGCCGGAGCCGCCGCACCGCCAATCCCACGCCCACGATCCACACCGCACCCCACGCCGCGAAGACCAGCGGAACCCGGGGGTTCAGGGCCACCGGAACGACGGAGAGATCCCGCACCGCGAGGACTCCCGCCGATCCTTGATTCGCAAGGATCACCCGCGCCGACACGGCATCCGGCGGGACCACGAACCGGCGCCAGACCGCGGCCCAGCCGCGGGTCCCCTTCGTCGTGCCCGCAACGTGCGGCCAGTTCCACCGGGATTTTCCCTGCGCGTCGACGAAGGCGAGGAGGACGCGGCCCACCTGGTAGCGATGGCGGCCCGGACGAAGGCCCTCGGCCGCGCAGCGCGCACGGACCTCGAAGGCGTCGATCCCGGACACCGAGGCCACCGGGAACTCGACCGAAGCGGACGCGTTGGAGGCGGCCGTCAACCGGACAACCGGCCGCCCGTCCTCGTCGCCGAACTCGACCCCGGGGGCCCCGGCGCCCTTCCAGGTCGCGCGGTCCGGGACGATGTCGGGGCCCGACGGAAGGTGGGTCCGGAAGACGGCGAAGAACACCCGCATCCCCACCAGCGCCAGCACGACGCCCGCTGCGAGTCCCTTCATCCGTCCCCCCGCGTCAGCGAACCGCCGCCTCGAGGCGGGCGGCCAGCAGGTCGATCTCCTCCTTCGTCCGCTTCTCGGTGAAGGCGAGCAGGAGGACGCGATCCATGTCGCGGGTGTAGCGGCTGACGGGGAAGCCGGCCGCGATGCCCTGGTCGATCAGCCGCCCGACGACCTCGGACGCATCGCGCGGCAGCTCGACGGCGAACTCGTTGAAGAAAGGCCGGTCGAACGCGGGGCGGACCCCCGGGATGGCCGTCAGGCGCTTGAACGCGTACTCCGCGCTGGCCGCGCAGACGCGCGCGAGGTCCACGAACCCCTGGCGTCCCAGCAGGCACAGGTGGATCAGGGCGCGAAGGGCGCAGAGCGCCTCGTTCGTGCAGATGTTCGAGGTCGCCTTGTCCCGCCGGATGTGCTGCTCGCGGGCCTGGAGGGTCAACACGAAGCCGCGGCGTCCCTGCGCGTCCTGCGTCGCGCCGACGACGCGGCCCGGCATGCGCCGGATGTGCTTTGTGCGCGTCGCCATGAAGCCGAGGTACGGGCCGCCGAAGGCCAGCGGGAGCCCGAGGCTCTGCCCCTCGCCCGTCGCGATGTCGGCCCCCATCTCCCCGGGCGTCCGGAGCAGCCCGAGCGACACGGGATAGACGGACATCACCAGCAGCGCGCCCGCCTTGTGCGCGGCCTCGGCGAGGTCGCTGTAGTCGTCGACGCAGCCGAAGAAGTTCGGGTTCTGCACGACCACCGCGGCCACCTTCTCGTCGAGCGCCTTCAGGAACGAGGCGCGATGCGTCCCGCCCCGGGTGATCGGGATCTCGTGGTAGTCGATGTGCAGGTTGCGGGTGTAGGACCGCAGCATCGTCCGGTAGATGGGGTTCACGCCCTCGTCGACCAGCACGCGCGGCCGGTCGGTGATCCGGAGCGCCATGGACAGGCCCTCGAACAGGGCCGTGCCGCCGTCGTACAGCGACGCGTTCGACGCATCGAGCCCCGTGAGGCGCACGATCGCCGTCTGGTACTCGTAGATCGCCTGCAGGGTGCCCTGCGAGGCCTCGGGCTGGTACGGCGTGTAGGCCGTGAAGAACTCCCCGCGGCCCGAAAGGGCCCCGACCGCCGAGGGGATGAAGTGGTCGTAGAACCCGCCGCCGCAGAAGTTGATCAGGTCGGTCGAGTTTCGCGCGGCCAGGGCGCGCGCGCCTTGAAGCATCTCCAGCTCGGAGGAGCCCGGGGGGATCCGGAAGTCGTCGGTCTGCAGATCGGCCGGGATGTGATCGAAGAGGTCGCCGAACGACTTCGCCCCCACCGCCGCCAGCATCGCCCGGATCTCCTCCGGGGAGGCGGCACAGAAGTTCGTGTTTGCCATCGCCAGTCCTCGTCCTCACCCGCGGCACGGCGGCAGCGGGGCTACATCCTGCCCCAGGAGTGCCCCGGAATCAACCCGTCGGGCAGGTTCCCGATCCTCCGTTGGGCCTGGTCGATTGGGAACGAACGAGGCTTCGAGGGCCTCCTGCACGGCGCCGACGGAGCGGCGCCCTCCAGGCTCGTCCTCTCGCATCTCCAGGGAATGGAACCGGACCATGGCGCCGACGGAGCGGCGCCCTCCAGGCTCGTCCAAGGACGGACCTGGAGGGCCGCGCCTTGCCTGCCACTCGACGCGAAGCGGCGCGTGGTCGCGGCCGTATCCATGCGTACTTCCCACGGGTGGATCACCGGATATCCGAGGCTTGGCCGGGGATTGGGGCAGGTCCTGCGTCTGCCGCACATGAGCCGGTGGCCGGCGGGCCTGTCTACGGACGGCCGGGCGTTGTTCCCCCGGCCGTCCGCACCAGGAACAGCGCATCGCGTTCGCCGAGCGTGACGGTGTCGCCGACGGGGGCGCCGTTGTTGGCTTCCGCGTCCTGGCCGGCGGTCGCACGGAGGCGGCGATAGGTCCGGCCGGGCGACAGGGACTTGAGATCGAACGTCACCGGCGCCAGCGACGGGTTCGCCAGCACGAGGCCACGCTCGAAGACCCGCGCCATCGCGTCGGGCGCCGCGTGAGCCGAGACGGCCGCGATCGTCACCGGCGCCGCACCCTCGACCGTCACGGCCAGGTCGACCGTCGTCGACCCCGCCTCGCGCACGAAGTAGGAAGACTGGAAGTCGCGCGCCCCGACCCACGTCATCATCCGCACGGGCCGCGTGGTTCCGCCGCCGGATCGAACCACCTTCACGTCGCCCCAGCTTGCGTGGTCGGTCGTCGCATTGTCCTTCGGCCCGCAGTCGGCGACGAACTTGAACCGCACCCGCTTCCCCGCCCAGTCGCCCAGCGGCACGACCTGCGGAATCCACCGGTGTTCCTTCGACGCCGCTTCGAAGAGCTTCACGAAAGCGCCCGGTGTCGCGCCGACGAGCGGCGCGGCCCAGACCTGGAACCAGACGCCATCCGACCGCTCCGGCGCCTTCTCGCTCATGCCCATCTCGAAGCGGAGTTCCGCCCCGGCCGGCACGTCCGCGTCGCGCGTCCAGAACGCGCTCCCCCGCCCCGTCTTGTAGGGCGGATGCGCGTGGATCGCCGGCAGGCCGCGACCGCCGATGTCGTGCGCCACCGCGCGCCGCACGCTCGCGCCGGAGCCGCGGTCGATCGCCGTCTCCTCGGCGCCGCGGAGCTGCATCCCGGTCGAGTCCGGCACGCGATCGACCAGCCCGGCCTCCCCGCCCGACGCGACGACCTCGGCGAACCGCGCCATTCCATCCGGATACCCCTTCATCGGCTCTCCGCGCAGCGTCAGCAAGACCGTCAGATTGCTGCCCCGCGCGGGAAGGTCCGCCAGCGTGAACGATAGGTCCGCCGCGGCGGGATCCCGGGCGGACACGACCCACGCGGCCCCCTGCCGACTCACCGCAACCGCGCCGCGGATGCGCGCCGAGAGGTCGGCCCCCGCCAGCAGGTCGGGCGTGGCAGCCGCAAGGCGCACGGGGGGCGCCTCGGGACGCCCGAGCCAGCCGGGCCGGTTCTCGGCGCCCTGCACGAACTCGTCCCAGAGCGGCGTCACACCCCGCTTCCCGCGCGGCGGAGCATAGGCGGCGCACACCATCGCATCGACAAACTGCGCCGCGGCGAAGGACAGTCGGTGGCGGGAAAACGGGACGTCCGCGTTCTGCGTCTCGCCCGGCTTGCCGGGAACGCCCTCGACCCACTTGTGGTTGAAGTAGCTGAACGCCGGCGCCCGCGCATGCGCCTGCCAGAAGAGGTGACGGTTCAGGCCGCCCGACCAGTCCTTGAAGTCCCAGTCGTTCAGATTCGGCCAGCCCTCGCTCTCGATGCCGTTGAAGAGGCCGAACGCCCGCTGCGAGCGCTGCCCGCCGGGACCGAGCGCGCCGTCGGCTTGGAGGATGAACCCCTCGCCCATCCTCTCGCGGAGTTGCCGCGCGAATCCGAAGACGCCGATGCCGTACCGGTTGATGCCGTCCACCACGCCGTCGTCCTCGACGCCGTCGCCGTCGGTGTCGCCGTGCGTCACGTTGAACAGGACGTCGAACTCCATGCCGTCGAGGCGGCCCAGGATTCCGTCCGGGGCGAACCATCGCGCGAGGTCGTCGACCAGGCGGTCGGTGCAGGTCTTCCCCTGCGGATCGCGCGGGCAGTGCGTCGCGTAGTTGTAGAACCAGAGCAGGTGGTTGGTCTTGCCCCAGGGTCCCTCGACCGCGTGGGCCGCCGCCCGGGCGGCGCCGGCCTTGAAGGCCAGCGGCTTCGTCCCGTAGCAGCCCCGCCGCACGCGGATCGTGCCCGCCTTCGCATCGACCGAGACGAGCTGCACCTGCTCGCAATGCGCCCAGTCGTGCGTCCCGCCGGGCGTGACGCCGAAGAGGGCGATGTCGTCGTTGGACGTGCGGTAGCGTCCGGCGCCGGTCTGGAAGTCCGAGGCGTCCTCGACCCGGATGTCGGTCTCGCCGGCCGCGGCCGGCACGTCCGCCAGGATCCGTGTCGCCCGCCGGTACACCCAGTGCCCCGGGAAGTAGGTCCCGGTCTCGTAGCGCGGATCCCTCGAGTTCCCGTTGAAATGCAGCAGAACGGCCTGCGACGGATGCCGCTCCTTGAAGCGGTTGAAGTACTCCGGGTTCCGGGCGGTGTGCCCGACGATCTCCTCGTCCAGGCACTTCCCCATGATGCCCATCAGCCGCGCGTGCTCCGCGTCCCACGCCTCGTAGTCGGTCGCCCGCCGGGCCGCCCCCTCGGCTCCGCGGAAGAAGAACACCCGCGGATACTCCGCCCCCAGCAGCGACAGCCGCCCCGGGTCCCGCGCGGGGATCCCGTCGCCCCGAGCCGCCGCAGCCATCGCCACCACGCCCGTCCATAGCAAAGTCCAGCGCATCATCGCGTCTCCCGTCTTCCGTGAGCTTATGCGCCGCATCCCCTCCCGGCAACCCCGGGCGGCGCCGCAGTACGCCCGCCGAGTCACAACCCTCCCGGGACAGAAGATGAACATCGGGGGGCAGGGAGGGCCGCACTCCGTGCGGCTGTTGGCACGATGATCAACGAACGGTCGCGCGGAGCGCGACCCTCCCAAGACGTTGGCACGAGGCTCGACGTACGGTCGCGCGGAGCGCGACCCTCCCAAGACGCAACGCAAGCGCAGGGACCGGGAGGGCCGCACTCCGTGCGGCCGTTGGCACGAGGCTCGACGAACGGTCGCGCGGAGCGCGACCCTCCCAAGACCCAACGCGAGCGCAGGGACCGGGAGGGCCGCACTCCGTG
>VGWF01000200.1 GCA_016873715.1 Lentisphaerota bacterium
TCGCCCCTCGTCCCCCGTCCCCCGACCCTCGCCCCTCGTCCCTCGTCCCCGCCACTCGACACGGCGCTCCCTCTCAGTCCAGCGCGTGGACGATGAGCCCCGACCGCAGCTTCGGCTCGAACCACGTGCTCTTGGGCGGCATGATCCGGTCGGCGTCCGCGACCGCCATCAACTGGCCGATGCCCACCGGGTGCACGGAGAACACCACCGCGGCGCTCCCCTCGCGCAGCCGCCGCTCGAGATCGGCGGTGCCGCGGATGCCGCCGACGAAGGCGATCCGCTCGTTGCTGCGCGGGTCGTCGATGCCGAGTATGGGGGCGAGAAGACGGTCCTGCAGCACGCTGACGTCGAGCACGGAGACCGGGTCCGCCCCCGCCGCGGGCGCGGGCCAGCGCAGCCGGTGCCAGCCGCCGGGCAGGCCCATGCACACCTCGCCCGCCTTCGCGGGGACCGGGTCGGACACGGGCGTCACCTCGAAGCGGGCGCGGACCTGCTCCATGAACTGCGTTTCGGTCAGGCCGTGGAGGTCCTTCACGGCGCGGTTGTACGCGAGGATCCTCAGCGTCGAGGCGGGGAAGAAGACCGCGAGCACCCAGTTGAACTCGGCATCCGGCCCGGCGCCCGGGTTCGCGGCGGCCCTCTCGCGCGCGGCCCGGCGGCCGGCGGCGGCGCGGTGGTGTCCGTCGGCGATGTAGGCGCAGGGCACGTCGCCGAACGCGCGGACCACCGCCTGCGGATCGGGCGCACGCCACACGGTGTGGCGGACGCCGTCGGGAGCGGTGAAGTCGCACAGCGGCGCGGCCGAGCAGGCGGCCGCGGTCAGGGCGCCCATGGCCTCGATGTCGCGGTAGGCGAGGAAGACGGGGCCCGACTGGATGCCGGTGGTCAGGATGTGCCGCGAGCGGTCGTCCTCCGGCTTCTGCCGCGTCTTCTCGTGCTTCTTGATGATGCCGCGCTCGTAGTCGTCGACGGAGTACAGCGCGACGACGCCCGTCTGCGCGTGCGCGCCGACCGACTGCCGGTAGAAGAAGAGGCCCTCCGCCGCGTCGCGCGCGAACCAGCCGCGGTCGACGAACGAGCCCCAGTTCGTCGCGGCGCGGGTGTAGACGGACGGGGCGTAGGCGTCGGACTCGGGCGGGAACTCGATCTCAGCGCGGCTGATGCGCAGGAAGCACTTCGGGTTGTCGCCGGCGAATCTCGCCGCCTCGGACCGGTCCACCACGTCGTAGGGAGGGCTCGCGATCTCCGCTTCCAACCCCGCCGCCGGCCTCCAGGCCCGGAATGTCCGAATGCGCATCGTGGTGTTCCCCGGTGAATCCGGTCATCCTAGCGGTCCGCCGCCCGGTCCGCAATCAACAGCCGGCATCGAACACCGGGCCCGGCGCGAGGCCGGCCGCGGCGCCCCCTCGCGGCGGCGGAAGAGGTGTCAGGTTTCAGGTGTCAGGCCGGACGAGGGAGTGCCGACTCGCACGTCCGCCCGTCGGCCCCCGTCTCCCGACTCCCGGACTTCGGATCCCGGTCCTCCGCTCTTCCGCGCCTCGCTCTCGGCTCTTCGCTCCGCGTCCCTCACCTGGCCGGCCGGTGCGCGTCGGGCTCGCGGTGGAGCGCGAACTCGGAGAGGGCGGGGCAGGCGGCGGCGGAGACGATGCGCAGGCGGATGCGGTCGGTGGTGATGTCCTCGGCGCCGCGCCACAGGCGGCGCGCGCCGATCGCGGTGCCCTTCGCGAACTCGACCCACTGTCCGTCGCGCCACGCGTCGAGAGCCCAGTCGTCGATCCGCTGGCCTAGTTCGATGGGTTCGCGCAGGCTGACGACGTTGAACGAGGCCGGGCGGACGAGATCGACGACGATCTCGGCGGCGCGCACGGCGTCGTCCGTGCACCACCAGGTGTCGGGCTTCGTGTCGAGCGCGGCGCCGGGCGCGAAGCGCAGGTCGCCGCCGCGGGTGTTCGTCGCGGTGGCGGTGGCGGCCTTCGCGAGATTCGTCGCGAAGATCGCGTCGATCCGCTCGCGGAAGCCCCGCAGCGAGGCGAGATCGTTCTCGTGGACCAACCCGCGGCGGTCGGGCGGCAGGTTGAGCAGGAACGAGGCGCCGCGGCCGACGGACTGGAAGTAGAGGTCGACGAGGTTCTCCGGCGTCCGCACCTTCGCGTCCTCCGCGGCGTGGTAGAACCAGCCGGGGCGGATCGAGACGTCGCACTCGGCCGGGACCCAGTGCGTGCCCGGCCGGTCGCCGTGGTTGAGGCGCGTGCGGTCGGCGGTGCCGGGGTAGAAGTCGTCGCGGTTCACCGTCGCCCAGCAGGGGTCGCCGGCGATGCCCTTCTCGTTGCCGACCCACCGCACGTCCGGGCCGCCGTCGCTGAACATCATGGCGCCGGGCTGCAGCTCGCGGACGATGGACCAGGTGTTCTCCCAGCCGTAGTAGGTCCGGTTGTCGATCTTCCGCTTCTCGCGGGTGCCGCCGTAGTAGCCGTCACCGCCGTTGGCGCCGTCGAACCAGACCTCGAAGATCTCGCCGTAGTTCGTCAGCAGCTCGCGGAGCTGGGTGCGGTAGTACTCGACGTAGGCGGGCGTGGCGTAGTCCTTGTGGTTGCGGTCCCACGGCGAGAGGTAGGTGCCGAACTTGAGCCCGGCCTTCCGGCAGGCGTCGGCGAACTCGCGGACCATGTCGCCCTTGCCGTCCTTCCACGGGCTGTTCTTCACGGAGTGTTCGGTGAGCTTCGACGGCCACAGGCAGAACCCGTCGTGGTGCTTGCAGGTGAGGATGAGGCCCTTGAGGCCGCCGGCCTTGAAGGCGGCGGCGATCTGGTCGGCATCGAAGGCGGTCGGAGCGAAGAGCGCCGGGCTCTCGTCGCCGAAGCCCCATTCCTTGTCCGTGAAGGTGTTCACGGTGAAGTGGACGAAGCCGTAGACCTCGAGCCGGTGCCAGGCGAGCTGGCGGGCCGACGGCACGGCCCCGTGCGGGGCGGGCGGTTCGGCGGCCGGGACGGCGAGGGCGGCGGCGAGCAGGGCGACGGGGACGGCACGGATGTTCATGCGGCACAGGCTACCGGGCGCCTGCGCCCAAGGGAATCCCAAACCCATCCCGCCGACGGCGTCTTTCCTTTTCCGCGCCCGCCCGTATGATACTGGCTCCGGTCCGGCGCCCCCGTAGCTCAGCTGGACAGAGCATCGGATTTCTAATCCGACGGTCGCGTGTTCGAACCACGCCGGGGGTGCCACCTGAATCCCCGCAAAACAAGCCAGAAAGGCGCATGAACAGCGGTAATCGTTCGATACTGTGCACCCGTGCCCTTTCCGTTCCCGTCCGGGGCGTACCGCAGGCTTCCGGTTCATAAAGCAACACGAAAGCAACACGGACGGTCGGTGCCCGTATGCCGGAGGAGTGGCGTATCGCCCGTTCCTGCCCTCGGCGTGCCGGTGCGGCTCGATACCCGTCCGGCCTCCCGGTCGCCTTGTGGCGGGCATCGTCGGGCATCCTTGGGGCAGCCGGACGCCTGGCACTCCGGCACCCCGGCATGCCCCACTACGAACACCGGCCCGCCACGGGGCGCAGGATGGAAGGACGCATCGCGCCGCACCGCCGCGCACCCGCCCGGCGCAGCCCGCCCCGCCGGACCGTCGACGAGGACGGCGCGAACGACGAGCCTACACGCCACGCTTTGACCGCCGCTGCCAACCACGCCGCGTACGTCATGGCCCGGCGTCGCCGCCCGTACAGTAGACCACCGCGCCGGACTGCGACCGACCGCCTCGACGCCCCCGCCCCCGGCGGGAGGGGGCCGCGGCATTGTCAGACTTGGGATTTCGCCGGGGTGAGGGGGACACGATCAACTTCAGGGCGCGGACAGGTGACCGGGATGGGTTGGGGGATGAGGTTCTCCGCGCCTGGTTAAGAATCGGGGTGTCGCGTTTCGCCGCTCGCCGCCTTTTTCAGAGCATGTCCGCCGGACTGATCACACCCTGCGGTCCGCGGTTGAGGACATGCGTGTAGATCATCGTGGTTTCAACGTCAGAGTGCCCCAGCAGCGCCTGAACGGTTCGGATGTCCTGGCCGGCGTCCAGCAGGTGCGTGGCAAAACTGTGGCGGAAGCAATGCGGCGTGAAGCGGATGGTCAAGCCGGCGTCCTTGACCGCCTGGCGAACCGCGCGCTGGAGCCATTGCTCGTCCACATGGTGACGCCGGACGTGGCCGGACCGGGGATCCTCCGAGTAGTCGTCGGCTGCAAAGACGTACTGCCACCGCCACTCGTACGGGGCGTTGGGGTACTTGACCGCGAGCGCCGCGGGCACCTCGACCTCGTGCATACCCCGCGCCTTGTCCGCCTCGTATTGCTGCCGCCGCCCATCAAGCCACTGTTTCAAGCCGTCACACTGGCAGGCGGGGAGCGGTACATACCGGTCCTTGTCGCCCTTTCCGCCACGGACGGCAATCCGTTTGTGGTCGAACTCGATGTCTTGTACCCGCAGGCGCAGACACTCGTTGATGCGCATCCCGGTCCCGTAAAGCAGCCATGCCATCAGTCCCTCTCGCCCCGTCAGCCGATCGAGAACTGCCTTGACCTCTTCGCGGCTGCCGACCACCGGCAAGCGCAGACCGCGCCGGGCACGCGGGGTCTGGGAGAAATCGCCGGGATCCCGCTTGAGCAGTTTCTTGTAGAGGAAGACGATCGCGTTGAGTGCCTGATTCTGCGTGGACGCCGACACCTGTCGCTCGATCGCCAGGTCCTTCAGAAACGCTTGGATCTCCCCGGCGCCCATGAGCGACGGCTTCCGCCATCCGTGAAACATGACGTATCGCCGGATCCAATGCACATAGGTCTGCTCGGTCCTGTACGAGTAGTGCTCCACCCGCAGACACTCCCGCAGCCGCCGGTCGAGTTCCCGCCAGTTGACCCGCTGACCGGGCTCTGTCGGCCCGCCCCGGCCTTCGCCCGCCGCCTCGCGTCGCCCCGGCGGCAACGGCATCGCTTTGTCTGTCGTGCGATCTCCGCGCCCGGAGGCCCGGACTTCCCGTTTGACAGGTCCGTCTCCGTCGGCGTAGCCTCGCGCCAGCGAGACGGTTCCGCGTGCCGCAAAGACCGCGGACGGGGGGCCGGAAGGAACGGATGCTCGTGAGGCAGGGCGGGGAGGTTCGTCGGGCCGCGGGTCCAGTGGGATCCCGCGGAATCGCTCGTAGTACAACTCCACCGCGTCCCGGGCCTGCTGGACCTGCCAGTTCGAGACCCCCGGCCGGGCTGCAATCTCGGAGAGGAACGCCTCGATTTCCGTCCGCCCAAGATCGCGGCGCCTCCGGCCCGGATTCCGCGCGAAGAACCGCCGTACCCACGCCACGCAGTATGGGATCGCCACCTCTTTCGCCCCCTCCTCGCGGAGCACGGTCACGTACCCCTCCGGCCACCGGGGATCGTCGTTCTCCGGCGCTACCACCCGCCGCCCATCGTGACGCATATCACGCCTCCTCGAATACTGTGCTATACGTCAGCATTTCGTGTAACTCACGTATTTGCAAGTCCAACATATTAGCAATCGACGGAGCAGCGGCCGAAACCCCGTGCTATTTGTGACGGCCAATACTATGTTCGGCAACAGAAAGGAGCGGGAAGATGAAATGGATGGCGATACTGTGTTCTTTGGTGTGCGCTTTAGCGATAGGTTGTGAAAGTGACAATGGGAATGACGCAGACGGTGGCCCTCTTGCCGGCACCAAGTGGCGCCTTGCCGCATGGTCAGTCAGTTCTCTCGACCCTTCTGGGTACACGATCGTGGCTGATTTTAGCGAGTCCGACATTTCCGGGCGTTCTGCGGTTAATACGTATGGTGGTCCCTACACCATTACCGGCGGCAGCGGTTTCTCGGTCGGTGAACTTCGCGCAACCGCAATAGGCGGTTCCGAAGATGCCATGCGCGCTGAGTCACTATATTTTGACCTGCTTCGGCAGGCGCGGAAGTACTTGATGACCACGACAACGCTCACGCTGAAGGATGCTGGCAATCAAGACATACTGGTTTTTCAGGCGAGATAGGGCCGAACAATCGCTTGCAGCGGACGCGGACAAGCCGCGCCGCTGAAGCTTGTCGTTGGGGCTGACAAAAAGAAAAGGAGATGAAGATTGAAGTACAATGAGGATGTCATCAAGGTGATGGTTGGGGCAGTCGAGCAGCACAATCCCAAACACTGGATGACGGGAAACCGTATCGCAGAGAAACTCGACAAGAAGGCGTTCAGGCTCCGGATTGAACTCCGCAGGGAAGACGCATCGTTAATCGAATACAAGGTGTTCAGTGAACTAGACAACCTGGTCAACACACTGGTCAAACCCTATCACTGGTTAGGCGACAACGGCTACCCGCGATTCGATGTCGGTTTGCAGGACGAAGAGGGTAATCTGGTGATGCTGTTTAAGTTGACCGACACGAATGACGGGGGATTTGGGTTCAAGATAAGTCTGGGCAGTAGCTATCAACTATGACATCTGCCAACCAGAGGCCCGAGGGTATCGCGTTCCGCTGCGCTTCACGCGAACCCTCAGCCTCGCCGTTGGCACGAAACAGGAGAAAAGAACATGACAGAAGAGAACAAACTTCTTATCACTGAAACTGGCGATCGCCAGGCCAAACGAACGTCTCCTGAGG
>VGWF01000201.1 GCA_016873715.1 Lentisphaerota bacterium
AGAAGAGCCTTCGGGTTCCGAAACTTCGAGAACTACAGACTTCGCGTGAGGGCCTTGTGCTGCTAACGTCCAAACGCCGCTGCCCCCGTCTTTGGGGAAGAGCCCAGCCTCCGCTCTGCGCTGCGCTGCGAGCGGAGGCTGGTGGAGCGGATGGGGATCGAACCCACGGCCTCCAGAGTGCGATTCTGGCGCTCTCCCAAACTGAGCTACCGCCCCATGGACTGAAAGCGGCGGTACGATACGCTCCGGGAGGCCGCTTGACAAGCCTTCTCGACGGCTGCGCGCCGGTCGGCTATCGTGCCGCCGTCATGTCGGGTCACGTGATCAACTTCCGGCTGCGTCCGCCGAAGCGGATGTTCTTCCTGGCGTTCCTGATCCTTGCCGTCGGCGGGGGCATCGCCGCCTACTACCTGAGCCCCGCCCGGCGCTTCATGCCGGACGCGCGCGCCCGGGCCTACTTCGCCATCGCGATCGCGTCGGTCTCCTCCGGCTGCATCCTGATCGTCGCCACCGCGAAGCTCTGGTTCCGGCACCTGTGGCACAAGCGCCGACATTGACCGCCGCGGAGCCCTCCGCCGAATCCGCCTGGCGCCAGTGGCACGCCCGCTGCGCGCTGACGTTGTGCGACGCGGACTCGGCCGCGCTGCTCCGCGGGTTCGCCGGCCGGCGGGCCTCGTCGATGGTCCGCCGCCTCGGGCGGCTTGCGGAGGACATCCCCGCGCCGGAACCGCGCGACGCGTGGCACCTCTTCGAAACGCACCTCGTCACCGCGCGCACGCGGGAGGGAAAGCGTTACAAGGACTGGCTCTTCGCGCGCGTGGGCGCGAGGTCCGGGGCGGAGGCGCTCGATGCGATCCAGGGCGGCGCAACGCTGATCCTGCGCGACGTGGTCCGCGAGATGATCCGCCATGAGGCGCGGCCCCCGGACACGTCGTCGCTCGCCGCGCCCGTCCCGGGCACGAACGGGCTGACGCTGGCCGACCTGCTGCCGGGAGGGACGTCGCCCTCCGACGAGGCCGAGGACCGCGACCTCGAGGCCCTGGCCCGCCGGGCCGCGGACTCCCGGTTCGCCGCCGCGGACCGAAGGGTCCGCGTCGGGCTCTGCCTGCGCGCGCTCGACCTTCCGCTGGACGGCCGCGCCACCGAACGCGCCGCGGGATGCAGCAAGAGCACCCTCCACGCCGCGGTGCGCGACTTCATTGCCGGGCTGGCCGCCGGGGTTCGGCAAACCTATGCCCTGGAGGCCCCTGGCACCGCCCATGCCATCGCCATCCGGGCCGTCCGGGAGTTGCAGGACCTGGCCCGCGAGTGGGGCCGGTCGGAAAAAAGTCTCGCCCGCTTCTTCCATAAGGTGGAGGGCGCGCAATCCGGCGGACCGGTGCGTTCCCCCGGGGAGGTGGCGACATGAAACCGAGTTCCAGCCGCCGGGGTGGGCCGGCCGATGCGCGGGTCCGGAGACTGGCGGAGTGGCTTCGCGAGTGGGCGGTCGACCGGGCGCTCCGCGACGAACCCGCCGGCCCGTCGCCGGCGGCGGGCGAGTCGTCGGCGTGCTACGACGACGTCCCCGGGACCGGCGACATCCGCGTCCTGCACCCGGCCTCGGCGCCGTCGGCGGAGCGGCCGCTCCATGTCGCCCTTCTCGATCGCGCGGCGTCGGGCGCATGGCTGGCCGCCCCGTTCAGCCGGTTTGCGAACCCCGCGACGCCCGGCGAATGGCTCACCGGCCGTCGCGCGGCCGCCCTGCGTGTCCTCTGCCCCTGGAACGTCCGTTGGATGCCGTCCGCGACGGTCCTCCGAAGCTGGCGAACCGGCCGGCTGACGCCGCGCGAGCGCGACGGCGCCCTCCGCGTGCTGGAGGCCTGGCGGCGCGGAACGCCGCCGGAGCCGGCGATCGAGGCCCGGACCGGCCTGCCGGTCATCCATCCGGACGATCCGCGCCGCGTCTACGAGGACGAGGAATCGCGCGTCATGGACGAGGCCGCCGCCGAGCCTGATGACAGGCCGCAGGTCCTTCCCGGTCCGGCCGGCCGCGGGGGCCGCGTCTACGAGGTGCCCGATGCGTCGTGGCTCAAGGCCGCCGAGCCGGAGAAGGGCAAGCCCGACGGGGACGGGCGGATTCCATAGCCGATAGCCGATAGCCAATCGCCGATCGCCAATAACCGATGGCCGATCGCCAGGGGCAAACGCCGCCCCGAACCTGCGAACCCCGGCCCCTACACCTTCAGGTCCTTGTTGTCCCCGGAGTCCTTGACGGCGTAGCCGCTGTCCTGGCGCTGGAAGTTCAGCTTGTTCTTCTTCATGTACAGGGCGTGGACATCCTGGGCGGACAGGCCGACGACCTGGGCGAGGGAGATCAGGAAGTGGAAGAGGTCGACGACCTCGATCCGGGCGTTCTGCTTGTCGTAGGTCTGGTACTTCGCCCACCACTTCCACGGGACGCTGTCGATCAGTTCGGCGGTCTCCTGCGACATGGCGCGGCAGTAGTTGAGCACCCACTTCGGCTGCTCCTCCTCCGGGAGGGCCGTCGTGTCGACCCCGATCCGGCGGTTGAGCTCCGCCTGCATGTGGAACATGGCCTCGAGAAAGTCCTGCTTCGGTTCGTCCATGGCGGCCTCCGGCATTTGCCCGTGCAGGGTAGGGGCTGGGCTGCTACAATTCCAGATCAAAGCCAGCCGGAGAGGACGCATGGAGAACATCATCATTCTGGGCACGGGGTCGGCGGGGTACACGGCGGCGATCTATGCGGCGCGCGCGAACCTCGAACCGTTGATCGTCGAGGGCCCCCAGCCGGGCGGGCAGCTGACCACGACCACCGAGATCGAGAACTTCCCGGGCTTCCCGAAGGGCATCGACGGCTTCGAGCTGATGGACCTCCAGCGCCGGCAGGCCGAGCGATTCGGCGCGCGGGTGGTCTCCGGCATCGCGGTCTCGACCGAGCTGAGGGCGTCGCCGATCCGGGTGACGCTGGACAACGGCGACGCGCTGGAGACGCGGACGCTGATCGTCGCGACCGGGGCGAGCGCGAAGTACCTCGGGCTGCCGACCGAGCAGGCCCTGATCGGCCACGGCGTCTCCGCGTGCGCCACGTGCGACGGCGCCTTCTTCAAGGGCGTGCCCGTCTGCGTCGTCGGCGGCGGCGACACCGCGATGGAGGAGGCCGGCTTCCTCACGCGCTTCGCCTCGTCGGTGACGCTGATCCACCGCCGCGACGCATTCCGCGCCTCGAAGATCATGGCGGATCGCGCGCTGGCGAACCCGAAGATCAAGGTCCTCTGGAACAGCGCCGTCGAGGAGGTCCACGACCCCGCGCAGAAGAAGGTCACCGGCGTCACGGTCCGCAACGTGAAGACCGGCGAGAGGACCCGGATCGAGGTGCAGGGCTACTTCTCCGCGATCGGCCACCAGCCCAACACCACGGCCTTCGGCGACCAGCTCGAAGTGAACGAGGCCGGCTACATCGTGACGAAGGACACGCGGACGTCGATTCCGGGCGTCTTCGCCTGCGGCGACGTGCAGGACCCGACCTACCGGCAGGCGATCACCGCCGCCGGGTCGGGGTGCATGGCGGCGCTCGAGGCCACGCGGTATCTCGAGTCGCTGCACGGATGAGCGGGGCCCCCCAGACCGGCCCCGCGCGCCCGGTCCGCGCCGCGGGCACCTACCGGCGGCTGCTGCACTACGTGCGGCCGCACGCGGGCCGCCTCGCCCTCGGCGTGGTCTTCGGCCTGCTGTTCGCCGGGTCGACGACGGGCATGCTGTTCGTCGTCAAGAAGCTGATCGAGACCGTCTTCGTCGAACGGGTCGACAACCTCCGCGCGGCGGTGGCGATCGCGGTCCTGCTGCCGGTCTTCGCCCTCGTGCGGGGCGTCGGGTTCTACGTCAGCCGCTACCTCGTCGAGTGGGTCGGCAACCGGGTCGTGATGGACCTGCGCATCGCGATCTTCGACCGCCTCCAGGACCTGTCGCTGTCGTTCTTCACGCAGAGCCGCACGGGCGAGCTGATCTCGCGCACGTCGAACGACACCTCGCTCGTCGAGCGGGCCGTGTCCACGGTGCTGGCGGACCTCCTCCAGCAGCCGTTCGTCCTCGTCGGGGCGGCGGGCTACCTGATCTGGCTCGACTGGAAGCTCGCCTTCGCGAGCCTCGTGGTGTTCCCGGTGTGCCTCGTGCCCATCGCGGTGTTCGGCCGGCGCGTGCGCCGGTACGCGCGCGAGGGCCAGCAGCGGCTGGCGGACCTCGTCTCGCTGCTGCAGGAGACGATCGGCGGGGTGCGCGTCGTCAAGGCCTTCGGGATGGAGGACTACGAGCGCGGGCGGTTCAACCGGAGCAGCGCGTCGGTCTTCAGCCGGATCATGCGCGTGACCCGCGCGCGCGTCGCGGTCGAGCCGATCATCGTCGAGTTCGCGGTGATCTGGATCTCGCTTCTGCTGATGTACGCGTGGTGGTCGAAGCTGCCGGTGCAGGACTTCCTGACCTTCGTCGCGGCGCTGGTGGTGATGTACGACCCGGTCAAGAAGCTGGGCAACCTGCACATGAACGTCCAGCACAGCGCGGCGGCGGCGGACCGGATCTTCGAGGTCCTCGACACCGAGGTGACGGTCCGCGAGGCGACGGACGCGGTTCCGTTCGAGGGGCCCGTGCGGGAGGTCGCGTTCGAGGACGTCGACTTCGCCTACGAGGACGAGCCCGTGCTGAAGGGCATCCGGCTGGCGGTGCCCGCCGGCCGCCGCATCGCGCTCGTCGGGGCGTCCGGCTCGGGCAAGACGACGCTCGTCAGCCTGATCCCGCGGTTCTTCGATGCGACGCGCGGGCGCGTCACGCTCAACGGCCGCGACGTGCGGCAGCTCACCCTGCGGTCGCTGCGCGCGCAGATGGGCCTCGTGACGCAGGAGACCGTCCTGTTCAACGACACGGTGGCCGCGAACATCGCCTACGGCCGCCCCGACACGCCGCGCGCCGCGATCGAGGACGCCGCCCGCCGCGCCCAGGCCGACGGCTTCATCCGCGAGCTGCCGGAGGGGTATGAGACGGTCATCGGCGAGCGCGGCGTGCGTCTCTCCGGCGGTCAGCGCCAGCGGCTCGCCATCGCCCGGGCGATCCTCCGCAACCCGCCGGTCCTGATCCTCGACGAGGCCACCAGCGCGCTCGACACCGAGAGCGAGCGCCTCGTGCAGGCCGCGCTCGACGACCTGATGACCGGGCGCACCGTCTTCGTCATCGCGCACCGGCTCTCGACGATCACCGGGTCCGACCGGATCCTGGTCATGGACCGCGGGGTCGTCGCCGAGGAGGGGACGCACGCGGAACTGCTCGGGCGCGGCGGCATCTACCGGAGGCTCCATGATCTCCAGTTCCAGACCTGACGGCCCGGGGCCCCGGGGGGCGAAGCGGACCGTCATCGCGGTCGCGCTGGCCGTCGGCGTGCTCGTGGCCGGCTTCGGGGTCGTGGAGGTGCTCCGCCGGATGCAGGACGGCGCGGCCCCGGGCGGCGCGGTGCCGGCGGACGACGACGCCTCGGCGCTCGTGCTCGGGCTCGCGGACCGGCGGGTCGCCGACGCGGCCGGGCGCTTCGCCATCACGGTGCCCGCCGCATGGGCCGAGCGCGCCGGCGAGCGCGCCGCGCCGAACGATCTCATCCTGCGCGGCCCCCGGGGCATCGAGGTCTGGGTGCGGCTGACGGACGTCGGGCACGCGCGGTTCGACCGTCTGTCGGACGAGATCCGGCGGATCGAGGCGAACTACGGCATCAACCAGAACATCCGGATCGTCACGTGGAAGGGTGTGCCCGCCGTCGAACGCCGCATGCGGCTTTTCGAGAAGGAGGCGATCGCACTCGACTTCCTCGTCGGCACCACCAACCACCACGTGCAACTTGCCGCCAAGCGCGAGCTTCTGGCCGGGCTCGAGCCGTTGCTGCGCCAGGTCCTCGACACCTATGCGCCCGCGGGCGGACTTCCGCCGCCCTGACGTCCCGCCCGCCGTCCGCTCTTCCGAATGTGGCCGGGAACGGGCCGGAAATCCGTCCGGGGGGCACTCCCCCGTGGCGGCGTGTCTCTTCTCCGAGCCGTCGGCGAACTCCGCGGGGAGAGGGCGGGGCGGACGCATCTTCCTCGAGGTCGTGGCACCTTGCGGTCGGCGGAGCGCGGAGTCGCACGTGGACGCTGGAGTGCTTGCGGTTGCGGGGGTGCGACGCGCACCAGGCCGGCCGGATCGCGCGGGATCCCGCCCCGCCTGCGGCGTTGCCGAAGGGGGCGCGGACACGAGTCCTTCGCCCCCTTCGTCGCCTTGCATCCGGGGCGGTCTGCCGCGTTCCCGGCCGGACCCCTCGCGGGCTCGGGGCCACCTGGTGCGCGCCGCGGCATC
Source organism: Lentisphaerota bacterium (assembly GCA_016873715.1). GTDB lineage: Bacteria > Verrucomicrobiota > Kiritimatiellia > PWTM01 > PWTM01 > VGWF01. Next base: position 6,364 of record VGWF01000201.1, read on the forward strand.
GCCTTCGCCTTGATTCAAGGATCGTTCGGCTGGGATCTCCCTTTCCCGGCGATGGAAGGGGAATCCTGAGGATTCCGAGCACGCGGCTCGGTTTCGACAGGAACAAGATGCGTCTGCCCTGGGGGAGAGGGCCTTGATCCGCGCGTAGTCGGGGGCGGGTCGGGGGGATTGGGGGTGGGGCCGCAGGAAAGTTGAAGAGG
>VGWF01000202.1 GCA_016873715.1 Lentisphaerota bacterium
GCGCCGGCGCCATCCCCGAGGCCCGCCTCCGCGCCGAACTCCCGCGGGCCTGACGTCCACCCCCGCCCGCCGACATCCGGGGCTCCATCGCGGAAAGGACACGAGCGCGGGTCCCGCGGCGACCGGCCGGCCCGGGACCTGCGCCGTGAAACCCATTGTCTCATGCCGGGAAACGAATCATGATGCCGCCCTCGTGAAGTGAGGTCCGAAGGACGGAGGGAGTGACGATGAAGATCGCGTTCGTGGCGGCGGGGTTGTGCGCGGCGTGCGTGCCGGCGTGTTTCGCGGCGGCGGCGCCGCTGGCGGCGCCGGGCGGGCTGACGGTGGAGTACATGGCCGACCCGGTCGGCCTGGACACGCCCGCGCCGCGGCTGAGCTGGAAGCTGGCGGCGGCGAAGGCGGATGCGAAGAACCTGCGCCAGGGCGCCTACCAGGTGCTCGTCGCGTCGACGGCGGAGACGCTCGCGAAGGGCGAGGGCGACCTCTGGGACAGCGGCCGCGTCGCGTCGGACCAGTCGCTCAACGTCGCCTACGCCGGCAAGCCGCTGGCAACCTCGCAGCGCTGCCACTGGAAGGTCCGCGCGTGGGAGGCGGGCGCGCCCGACGCGCCGTCGGCGTGGAGCGCCCCGGCGCGCTGGATCATGGGCGTCGTGAAGCCGGAGGACTGGAAGGCGAAGTGGATCGGCGCCAACGCCGCGACGCGCCCGCAGGCCGACCTCGCCGGCGCGCAGTGGATCTGGACCGGCGACGCGGAGGGCCTCGACAAGGCCGCCGTCGGGAAGCGCTGGTTCCGGAAGACCTTCGAGGTCGCGCCCGCCGCCGGCGCCGGCCCCGCGATGCTGGCGATCACGGCGGACGACCAGCACGAGGTCTACATCAACGGCCAGCTCGCCGCGAAGACCTGGGGCCACCTGAACGACTGGCGCTGGATCCGCTTCATCGACGTCACGAAGTTCATCCGGCCCGGCCGCAACCTGGTCGCGGTGCAGGTGACCAACGAGAAGCCCGGCCCGACCGGCCTGCTCGCGATGCTGAAGCTCCCCGGCGGCGCGGTGGTCGTGACGGACGGAAGCTGGACCTCCACCGCGAAGGCGCCGAAGGACTGGAAGGAAGCCGTCGACGTCGCGGAGGGCGCCGGCTGGAAGGCCGCCGCCGTCGCGGGCCCGGCGGACTGCGCGCCCTGGGGCCGCATCGAGCGGCGCATCGAGACCGCCTCCCCCGCGTTCGAGAAGACCTTCGAGGTCGCCAAGCCCGTCGCGTCGGCCACGCTGCACATCACCGGCGTCGGGTTTTACGAGGCGAGCCTCAACGGCGTGCGCATCGGCAACAAGGTCCTCGACCCCTCGCCGACCCGCTACGACAGGCGCGTGCTCTACTCGACCTACGACCTCACCGCCCGCATGCGTCCCGGCGCGCACCGGTTGAACGTGCTGCTCGGCCACGGCTGGTACGACGTGCGCAGCGTCGCGGTGTGGAACTTCGACAACGCGCCGTGGCGCGACTTCCCGCGCGCGATCGCGCAGCTCGAGCTCGTCTACCGCGACGGCACGCGCGAGACGGTCGTCACCGACGCGTCGTGGAAGCAGGTCGCAAGCCCCCTCGGTTTCGACTGCATCCGCGAGGGCGAGGTGATCGGGGCGACGCCGCCCGGCGGGCCGGACCTCGCGGCGTCGCCGCTGCCGGCCGAGGTCGTGACGGGTCCCGCCGGACGGCTCGCCGCCGCCGCCATGCCGCCCGCGGTCGTCGCGCGGACGATCAAGCCCGTCGCGGTCCGCGAGACCCGCCCCGGCGCGTGGACGGTCGACTTCGGGCAGAACATGGCCGGATGGGTGCGGCTGGCGATCCGGGGACAGAAGGCGGGCGACGTCGTGACGATCCGCTACGCCGAGAAGCTCAAGCCCGACGGCACGCTCAGCCTCGAGGGGACGGAGGCGCACTTCCGCTACCCGGCGTCGTTCCTCGTGCTGCCCGGCGGCTGGTTCCAGGTCGACCGCTTCGTCTGCGACGGCAGCGCGGAGCAGACGTACGAGCCGCGCTTCACCTACAACGGCTTCCAGTACGTCGAGATCTCCGGCCTGAAGCGCGCGCCGTCCGCCGCCGACCTGGTCGCCTGCGTCGTGCACACCGACTTCAAGGACGCCGGCCGCTTCGAGTGCAGCCACGACCTGCTCAACCGGCTCCAGGAGGCGACGCTGTGGGCCTACCGCGGCAACTTCACCGACGGCTACCCGACGGACTGTCCGCACCGCGAGAAGAACGGCTGGACCGGCGATGCGTCGCTGGCGTCGGAACTGGCGATGTACAACTTCCAGAACACGGCGGCCTACGCGAAGTGGATCGGCGACATCATCGACGAGCAGCGGCCGGACGGCAACGTCGCGGCGATCATCCCCACCAGCGGCTGGGGCTACACGTGGGGCAACGGGCCGGCATGGGACAGCGCACTGGTGATCATCCCGTGGATGCTCTACTGCTACCAGGGCGACGCGCGCACGCTCGAGGCGGCCTACGAGCCGATGCGCCGCTACGTCGACTACATGACCTCGCGCGCGAAGGACGGCATCGTCTCGCACGGCCTCGGCGACTGGATCCCGGTGAAGTCGAAGACGCCGGCGGAGGTGACGTCGACCGGCTACTACTTCCTCGACGCGCAGATCGTCGCGCGCGCCGCGGAGGTGCTCGGGAAGAAGGACGACGCCGCGAAGTACGCCGCGCTCGCGGCCTCGATCCGCGATGCGTACGCGAAGCAGCTCTACAAGGGCGGCGGCGTGTGGTCCATCGGCAGCCAGACCGCGCAGGGCTGCGCCCTGCACCAGGGCCTCGTGCCGGCGGCCGAGCGCGCCGCGACCGAGGCGAAGCTGGTCGAGGCCGTGCAGGCGGCCGGCGGCTTCCCGGACTTCGGCATCCTCGGGTCGAAGTACGTCTTCCGGGCGCTGAGCGACGCGGGCCGCAGCGACCTCGCGTTCGCGATGCTGGCGAAGGACACGCCGCCGTCGTTCGGCGCGTGGATCCGGCGCGGGGCGACGACGCTCTGGGAGGACTGGGGCGAGGGCGCGTCGCGAAACCACATCATGTTCGGCGACTTCTCGGCGTGGATGTACCAGACGCTCGGCGGCATCCGGCTGGCGCCGTCGGTTTCGCCGGTCGCGGAGCGCGTCGCGCCGGCGGCGGTCGCCTTCCGGGAGTTCGTGATCCGCCCCGACCCCGTCGAGGGGCTTGACTGGGTGAAGGCGGAGCACGACTCGCCCTACGGCATGATCCGCAGCCAGTGGCGGCGGAAGGGCGGCGTCCTCACGCTCGAGGTCGAGGTGCCGGTCAACACGTCCGCGACCGTCGTCCTCCCGGCCAAACCCGGCGCGGCGAACGTCGAGTCCCCCGTGCCCGAGGCCCCCGCCTCCGGCGACCGGATCGCGTTCCGGGTCGGGTCCGGCCGCCATGCGTTCAGCGTGCGCTGAGCCGCGGGGGCATCCGGATTGACCGTGATGGACGTCGGACGTATACAGCCTCCAGCCTGCGGCGCCTGTCGCACGGTCGCGCCGGGCGCGCGCAGAACCAGGGGAGACGGGGACATGAGCAAGAGGACATGGGGAGGACTGTTGCTCGCGGTGTCGCTGGCGACGACGGGGGTTCGCGCGAACGAGTGGGATCCCTCCGTGGGGCTGACGTTTGTGAGCGGCTTCATGGACGTCGTGGACTGGTATGAGGACGCGCTTGGCGCCGACGTGAGCTGGGCCGTTCCGATCGGGATGTCCCTCGGCGTCTCCTACGAGTTCACGCACGGGTCGCGGCTGGGCGCCGATCTGGGTCCGATCTCCCTGCTCATGGTGAGCGACGCCCGCGGCTACGATGGGGGCGACACCGAGTTCTTCGACGTGCCGATCGGCCTGGCGTACGGATTCAACTTCATCCCGGACGGGAAGGTGTCGCCGTACGGCCGCATCGGATTCCGGCACCACCTCGTCAGCGCCGACGCGGTGGGCAGCGCCACGCCGGGGTTCTTCGCCTCCGTCGGCTGCGAGTTCTTCCGGAAGGGCGTCGTGGGGCTGGGGCTGGAACTCGGCTACGACGGATCCACGGTCGAGATGGACGATGGCGCCGAACTGAAGCCGGGCGAAGTCCTCTTCAGCGTGCGCGCCGTGTTTTAGGTGACGGACTTCGCCTCCAACTGGTCGAGCGTCTTCCGCTACGCGGCGGAGCATTCGCCGTTCTACCGGGAGAGGTTCGCGGGACTGCGCGACGTCCCTCCCTTGGACCGGGTGCGGCCGGTGGACAAGCGGGAGGTGTCGGCCCGCAACGAGGACTTCCTCTGCGTGCCGCGGGACCGGGTGGCCGAGATGGTCACCACCAGCGGCACGGCGGGCCGGCCTCTCCTGTGGATGCTCACGAAGGGCGACCTGGCGCGGCTGTCGCTCAACGAGCGCCTCTCCTTCGGATGCGTCGGCCTGACGGCGGGCGACGTCGTGCTCGTGGCGGTGACGCTGGACCGGTGTTTCGTCGCGGGCCTGGCGTACTGGCTGGGGCTGCAGGAGCTCGGCTGCACCGTGGTCCGCACCGGCATGGCCTCGCCCGCGCTGGTTCTGGACATGATCGAGCGCGTGCGGCCGACCGCCATCGTCTCCGTCCCCTCGTTCCTCCGGATCGTGGCCGACACGGCGCGCGAGCGCGGGATCGATCTCGCGGGCGGTCCGGTGCGGAAGGTGAGCGCCATCGGCGAGCCGGTGCGCGACGTCCGCCTGGCCCCGAACACGGCCGGGAGCGCCATCGGGAGGGACTGGAACGCCCGGGTGTACTCAACCTACGGCGTCACGGAACTGGCCGCCTCGCTCTGCGAGTGCGAAGCCGGGCGCGGGGGGCACCTGCACGAGGAGTTGCTCCACGTCGAGATCCTCGACGAGGCGGGGGCGCCCGTGCCGGACGGAACGGTGGGGGAGGTGGTGGCGACCACCTTCGGGGTCGAGGGCATGCCGCTGATCCGCTACCGGACGGGGGACTGCGCGGCCCTGTACCGCGACGCCTGCCCGTGCGGGCGGACCTCGCCGCGGCTCGGCCCGGTGATCGGGCGGAAGAACCACCTCCTGAAGCTGAAGGGGACCTCGGTGTTCCCCTCGGCGATCGCGGCGGCGCTGGACGACGTGCCCGGCGTCGGGCGCTACGTCATCGTGGCCGGCTCCGACGGCGCCGGCGCGGACACGGTCGAGATCCTGGTCGACGGGGCCGTGGCCCCGGCCGCGCTGCGCGAAGTTCTGCAGGGCCGGACGAAGGTCGCCCCCGCGGTCCGCGCCGCCCCGGCCGAGGAGATCGAGCGGCTCCAGATGCCGCCGAATTCACGCAAGCGACGCTGGTTTGTGGACCTCCGTTGAACGCCATCCTCGTCATCCCCTGCTTCAATCACGGTGGAACGGCGGCGGCGGTCGCCCGGGCGGCGCTCGCGCACGGCCCGGTGCTGCTGGTGGACGACGGCTCCACGGACGGGCCGCCGGATCCGCCGCCCGGCGTCCACCGGCTGCGCCTCGACACGAACCGCGGCAAGGGGGCGGCCCTGCGGGCCGGCTTCCGGTACGCGCGCGACGCGGGGTTCACGCATGCGATCACGCTCGATGCCGACGGGCAGCACGATCCCGACGACATCCCCCGGTTCCTGGAGGCGGCGGCCCGCCAGCCGGACGCGCTCCTGGTCGGCGTGCGCGACTTCGTCGCCGCGGGGGCGCCCGCCCGGCGGCGCCGCGCCAACGCTTTCTCCTCCTTCTGGTTCCGGGTGGAGACGGGGCAGCCGCTGGCCGACACGCAGTGCGGCTTCCGGTGCTATCCGCTCGACCTGGTCGACCGGCTCGTGGTCCGCTCGGAGCGCTACGCCTTCGAGCTTGAGGTGCTCGTCCGCGCGGCCTGGAGCGGCGCCCGGCTCGTGCCGGTGCCGGTGCGGTGCACGTACACGAGTGAGCAGGTGAGGCGGTCGCATTTCCGGCCGCTGCTCGACACGGTGCGCATCGCGCGCCTGAACAGCCGGCTCGCGATGCAGGCGGTCCTCGTGCCGCGCCCCCTGCGGGCCGCGTGGTCCGTCGGCCGCGCCGTGTCGCCGCGGGCGACGCTCCGCGAGTTCTTCGGCGAGCACGCGCATGCGCCGGGGCGGCTGGCCGGCGCCGTCGGCATCGGGCTCTTCTGCGGCATCGCGCCGATCTGGGGCTACCAGATGCTCGCCGCGGTGGCGCTCTCGCAGTGGCTCCGGCTGAACAAGGCGATCGCGCTGGTCGCGAGCAACATCTCGATCCCGCCGGTCGCCCCGCTGATCCTCTGGGGCGGGCTGGCGCTGGGACACTGGCTCTTCACGGGCCAGCGGCTCGGGTTCGCGGCGGTCACGAGGGACACCGTGCTCGAGCGCGCGGGCGAGTGGTTCGTCGGCAGCATCGTGCTCGCCCTCCTGGCCGGGGCGTCGGGCTTCGTGCTCAGCTACGCGGCGGCCCGCTGGTGGGGGGGCCGGCGATGAGCGGCGGCTTCCTGCGGCTTCATCTCTGGATGGAGAGGCACCGGCCCC
>VGWF01000203.1 GCA_016873715.1 Lentisphaerota bacterium
GCCCGCGGCGACGCGGCCGCCGGCGCGGAGGCGGAGCGTCTCGAGGCCGGCGTGCGCGCGGCCCTGCTGGCCAACCCGCTGCTGGACTTCGACCGGCTGCTCGTCCTGAAGCGCGGCTTCCCGAAGCCGGCCGATGCGCGGAGCGCCATGGGGGCGAGCCTGGGCGTCGGGACGCTCAACGCCCACACGAGCGACACGCTGCCCCGGCGCGGACACTGGAACGACGAACTGGCGGTGCTGTCGAATCTCCGCGGCGGCGGGACCTTCTCGACCGTGTACCGGCCGGCGGGCGGCGAGACGGTGATCGATCCCGACCTCGACTTCGACGGCGCGCGCATCCTGTTCGCGCAGGAGGGCGCGCAGCGCAACTGGCGCGTCTTCGAGGTCCGCGCCGACGGAACCGGCCTGCGGCAGGTGACGCCGGACGACGGGGCGGACGTCGGCCACTTCGACCCGTGCTGGCTGCCCGACGGCGGCGCGATCTTCGCCTCCACGGCGGTCTACCAGGGCCTGCCCTGCGAGTTCGGCGGGCGCATCATGGTGTGCCTGTACCGCCGCGACGCGGCGACCGGCGCGATCCGCCAGCTCACGTTCGAGCAGGACAGCGACTGGTGCCCGACGATGATGGCCGACGGCCGCGTCCTCTACCAGCGCTGGGAGTACTCCGACCTGCCGCACTCGAACTCGCGCCGCCTCTTCACGATGAACCCCGACGGCACCGTGCAGCGCGCCTTCTACGGCAGCAACGGCTACTTCCCGAACTCCTTCTTCCACGCGCGCCCCGTGCCGGGCCACGCGCGGCGCGTGATCGGCGTCGCGGGCGGACACCACGGCACGCCGCGCTCGGGGCGGCTGCTGATCCTCGACGCGTCGCTCGGCCAGCGCGAGGCGGAGGGCGTCGTGCAGGAGATCCCGGGGTTCGGGAGGAAGGTCGAGCCCATCATACGCGACCGGCTCGTCGACGGCGTCTGGCCGCAGTTCCTGATGCCGTACCCGCTGAGCGACACCTACCACCTCGTCGCCGCCAAGCTCGCGCCCGACGCGCTGTGGGGGATCTACCTCGTCGACACGTTCGACAACATGACGCGGATCTGCGAGGTCGAGGGCGGGGCGCTGCTCGAGCCGATTCCGCTGCGGCCGACGCCGCGTCCGCCCGCGATCGCCGACCGCGCCGAGCCGTCCGGCGCCACCGCGACGGTGCTGCTGACCGACATCCACCGCGGGCCCGGTCTCGCGGGCATCCCGCGCGGCGCGGTGAAGGCCCTGCGGGTCGTCGAGTACTACTTCAGCTACCGCGGGACCGGCGGGCTGCTCGGCAGCATCGGGATGGACGGTCCGTGGGACATCAAGCGCATCCTCGGCACGGTGCCGGTCGAGGCGGACGGCTCCGCCTTCTTCACGATCCCGGCCAACACGCCGTTGATGGTCCAGCCCCTCGACGCGCAGGGCCAGGCGCTTCAGCTGATGCGCAGCTGGTTCGTCGGCATGCCCGGCGAGCCGGTGTCGTGCGTCGGCTGCCACGAGACGGCCGACGAGGCCGCCGCCGCGGCGCCGTCGATGGCGATGCGCCGCGCGCCGTCGTCCATCGCGCCGTGGCACGGGCCGGCGCGCGGCTTCAACTTCGCGCGCGAGGTGCAGCCGGTGCTCGACCGGCACTGCGTCTGCTGCCACGGCGACCCGGCGCTGGCCGCGGCGGCGGAGCGGGCGGGTCCGGGCGACCGCCGGAAGCCCTACCTGAAGGGCGACGTTGCGATCACGAACTGGTCGTCGCAGATCGCCGGCAACGCCGGCACGCGCGGCGGGGGACGGTTCTCCCTGGCGTACGCGGAACTGCACCGGTTCGTCCGCCGGCCCGGCATCGAGGGCGACATGCGGCTGCTGAGCCCGATGGACTACCACTTCAGCACCACCGAACTCGGCCAGATCCTCCGCCGCGGGCACTTCGGCGTCGCGCTGGACGCGGAGGACTGGGAGCGCCTCGCCGCGTGGGCGGACCTCAACGCGCCCTTCCACGGCACGTGGGGCGAGATCGTGGGGACGGACCAGGTCGCGGGTGTGGCGGCCCGCGCGCGCGAACTGCGGAAGCTCTACGTCCCCGGCGGCCCGTTCCCGGACTACGAGGCGGTTCCGGAAGCGGCCGTGCCGGCGGGTCCCGGCAAGCCGGGGCTGACGGCATCCGCCGTGGCGTCCGACCGCGCGCAGGCGCCGGCCGTCGCGGGCTGGCCGTTCGACGCGGCGGAGGCGGCGCGCCGGCAGGCGGCGACGGCGCCGCAGGGCACGAAGGGGCGCCTGACGATCCCGCTCGACCCGCCATCGGCCGGGCGGCCGGCCCCGCGCGCACGATTCCTGCGCGTCGAGGCGGGGCCGACGCGCTGGCTCTCGATCGCCGAGGCGGAGGTCTTTGCCGGCGGGCGCAACGTGGCGCGGGGAAGGACGGCGCGGCAGTCGTCGACCTCCCACGGCGGCGATGCGGGGCGGGCGGTCGACGGCGACCGCAACGGCGTCTACGACGCCGGCTCGATCACGCACACCGGCAACGCCGAGGGCGAGTGGTGGGAGGTCGATCTCGGGGCGGAGATGCCGGTCGAGACCGTCGCGCTCTGGAACCGGACCGACTGCGCGGGCGAGCGCCTCGGCGGCTGCGGCGTCGTGCTGCTCGATGCGGCGCGCCAGGAGACGTGGCGCGCGAAGACCGGCGACAGCCCCGGCGCGGTGATCGACCTGCGCCTGGCGGATCCGCGCGAGGCGGTCGAACTCGCCTGGATTCCGCCCGGCGCGTTCGTCGCGGGCGGCGACGGCGTGCCCGATTCGGCCGCGTCGTCATCGGCATCGGTTCCGAAGGGCTTCTGGATGGCCCGATGCGAGATCTCCAACGCGCAGTTCCGCCGTTTCGACCCCGCCCACGACAGCCGCGACGAGTCGCGCCACGGCTACCAGTTCGGCCGGCGCGGCTACGACATGAACGCGGGAGAGCAGCCCGCGGTGCGCGTCTCGATGCAGGAGGCCGAGGCGTTCTGCCGGTGGCTCTCCGAGAAGACCGGCCGCAGGGTGCGCCTGCCGGCGGAGGCCGAGTGGGAGTGGGCCTGCCGCGCCGGCGCGGCGACGCCGTTCTCCTTCGGCGCGCTCGACACCGACTATGCGCCGCACGCGAACCTCGGCGACATCCGTCTGCGCGAATTCGCGGCCTGCACCGCGCGCGGCGGTTACTCGGCGGCCGAGCCGATCACGAATCCCAGCCGCTACGACGACTGGGTGCCGCGCGACGACCGTATCGACGACGGGGGCTTCGTCACGGAGTCCGTCGGCCGGCGCGCCCCGAACGCCTGGGGCCTGCACGACATGCACGGCAACGCCGCGGAATGGACCGCGCCCGACGGCCCTTTCGCCGTGGCCGTCGCCCGCGGCGGCTCGTGGTACGACCGGCCCTTCCGCTGCACCGCCGCCTCGCGCGTCGCCTACGCGCCGCACCAGCGCGTCTTCAACACCGGCTTCCGCGTCGTCGTCGAGAACTGACGGCGGGGTCGCGCGCCGGACTGAGCGGGGACAGAGAACGGAATCCGGCCCATCGGCTTCCAAGGATTGGAAGATGTAAGGCGCTCGGGTTCCAATGGTTGGACGATCGGCCGGACAGCGATACATCATCTCTGTCCCCACCGTCCGGAGGCCCGCTCCCGGCCCGCGCCGCGAAGGGCCAATGCGGGCCTACTCCGCCTTTACCGCGCGGTACACCCGCGGCGCAGTATTCGACGCCGAGGGATCGCTGAAGAGGATGCGCCCGTCGATGGGGCGGTTGGTGACGAGCGGGGTCCACTCCCTGAAGTCCGAGGTGGCTTCCACCACGTATGGGGCGGTCTCGGCTTCGTTGACCTGGACCCGGATACTGTCGGTTGGCCGCTCGATGCCCAGGTGCAGCTTGGGATTCGCTTCCACCTTCCACAACTCGCGGCCCCAGATGCCATCGTCGGCGTCGAAGTAGAGGGTGTCCTGGAACACGATCAACTCGCTGGTCCAATTGGCCAGGCCGCCGCCGAGGATGACGGCGTTGGTGCCATCGTAGCACCACACGCCGTAGCGGGCGCCGTCGGTGGCGATGAAATAGAGCCGGTCGTTCAACACGGTGAGTTGGCTGGGCGAGGAGTGGCTCGTTTCGTCGCCGTATGGGTTGAGGTAGGGGTTGGGGTTGATGTCGGCGGCGAGGGCGACGTCGGCCCCGTCGTAGCGCCACAACTCGGAGCCATGAATGCCGTCATCGGCGGCGAAGTAGAGCGCGCCGCGATAGGTGGCGAGTCCGGCCGGATTGGCGCTGCCGGAACCGGGGAAGATGTCGGCCACGCGGCTCGGGCTGCCACTGCCGGTGTAGCGCCCCAGTTCGTAGCCGGAACCTCTCGGCTCGGGCTGCCACTGCCGGTGTAGCGCCACAGTTCGTTGCCGGAACTGCCATCCGTGGCGCGGAAGTAGAGCGCGCCGTCGTGAACGAACAGCGCTTCCGGCCGGCCATCGCCCGCGTCGGGGTTGAGGTCACTGATACGCGTCTGGACGGAGCCGTTGAATCGCCAAAGCTCGACGCCGTAGGCATCCTGGGCGGCGTAATAGAGCAGGCCGTTGAACAGGACCGGTTCGCTGTTGGCCCAGGGCGGCGAATTCAATCGCGCGATGGTCGCGCCGTTGAAGCTCGCGAGGGCGGCGGGCGGGGCGAGCGTCCAGTACCAAAGCTCGCTGTTCCAGGCGACGGGCTTCCAGGCGCCGCCGCCCCAGAAGCCGGACGGCGAGAGGTTGAGCGCGACGACGTTGGTGCCGTCGTAGCGATGCATCTTGGTGGCCCCGGCCGCGGTCCGAGCGTCGAAATAGAGCCGGCCGTTGAGCGCCGCCAGGTAGCTGGGCGACGAGCCGTTCACGCCAGGCACGATGTCGGACACGCGCGTGGCGTTCGTACCGTCAAACCGCCACAGCTCGGTGTCGTTCAGCTCCGTGTTGCCGCGGAAGAAGAGCTGGTTGTCGACGACCGTGAGGCAGCTCGGATACGAGCCGCTGCCGCCCGGATTGATGTCGGTCACGCGGACGACCGTTTCGGCGGCCTGGAGAGAAGTGACGGACGCCCATGCGGTCAGTCCCGAGAGGAAGTGAATGACAGGAGATCGCTTTCGCGGGTGTGCGGGCACCCGCCCGGCTTCGGCAGTCTGAACGCACAATTTCGTGGTCACGACGCTAGCAGAAAGTGCTCCGGAAGACAAGCCGGCAGCGGGAGTCACACGCCGCCCTGTTCCCAGCCTCCTTCACCTGAGTGGGGACAGGGACAGAGATGGGATCACATCGCGGCGGCGAGGCAGGCTGAGCGGGGACAGAGAACGAAATCCGGCCCATCGGCTTCCAGGGACTGGAAGATGTAAGGCGCTCGGGTTCCAATGGTTGGAAGATCGGCCGGACAGCGATACAGCATCTCTGTCCCCACCGCTCTGAGTGGGGACAGAGATGAGATGGCATGGGTCGCCGGCGTATTCATCTCGGGCGGTTGACATCAAGGCATCAGGTATATTATGCTATTACATCATGAGGACGACGCTTACGCTGGATGACGATGTGGCCGTGAGGCTTGTGCGGCTTCGTGACGAGCGAAAGCTGAGTCTGCGCGACGCGGTGAATGAGACGATGCGGGCGGGGCTGGAGAAGATGTCCGAGCCTGCCCGGGCCGCCCGGACGGTCTTCGCGACCCCGGTCATTCACGCCGATCGCCTGCTGGTCGGCGGCCTGACGAGTACGGCCGAGATGCTGGCGGTGGCGGAAGGCGAGGACCATCGATGAGGCTGGTCGACGCGAACCTTCTCCTCTACGCGACCTTCGACGTCTTCCCCTTCCACGAAGCGGCGCGCCGCTGGCTGGATGAACGGCTGAACACCGATGCGCGCCTCGGCCTTCCGTGGGAAAGCCTGATGGCGTTCGTGCGCCTGGCATCCAATCCCCGCGTGATTCAGCCCTGCCTTCCGGTCCGGCAGGCATGGGAACAGGCTCAGTACTGGCTCTCGTGCGACCCGGTCTGGATTCCGTCCGCCACGCCGCGCCATCGCGAGATCATGGACGCTTTGCTCTCCGGCTACGGCCTGACCCACAAGAACGTGGCCGACGCCCACCTCGCCGCCCTCGCAATCGGACACGGCCTGGTGCTCTCGTCCGCCGACACCGACTTCGCCCGCTTCCCCGGCCTCCGCCACGAGAACCCGCTCCATGCGGGCCGGGGATGACGTTCTTGCCTGCCCGGTGGCGTTGCGGCAGCATCGGCGCACCATGAACCTCCGCACGGTCCTTGCGCTTGCGATGGTCGCCGTTGCCGCGGCGCGCGCGGCGGACGATCCGGCCGTTCTCACCCTCGAGCCGACGCCGGAGTTCCCGCGCAGTTCGGAAGGCTCGTTCGTCACGCTGAAATCGGGGCGCGTGCTGTTCCTCTACACGCAGTTCTACGGCGGCGCGGCGGACCACAGCCCGGCGCGCATCGTCGCGATCCACTCCGACGA
>VGWF01000204.1 GCA_016873715.1 Lentisphaerota bacterium
GCGAGCGACCGCTTCGGCGAGGGGCCCGGGGAGGGGGGCGTCGCCGCGGTGCGTGACGAGCGTCCGCCCGAGCACCGCCTCCGTGTGGGCGAGGAGGCGGCCGAGGACCTGCTCCATCTCGGGACACCGGACGCCGAGGCACGCGCGCAGCGACGCGACCGGTTCGCCGGCCAGGCCGCAGGGGACGATGCGGGCGAACCCGTCCGGCACCGGGTCGACGTTGAAGCTCGTGCCGTGCATCGTGACCCAGCGCTTGATGTGGAAGCCGATGGCGGCGATCTTGCCGCGGGCGGTCCATGCGCCGGATTTCCCCTCGCGGCGCCACGCGTCGACGCCGAAGTCGCGGCAGGTGCGGATGGAGATCTCCTCCAGATTCCAGAGGTGCCCGTGCGCGTCGGCGCGGCATTCGCCAAGGTGGAGGATCGGGTAGAGGACCCACTGCCCCGGCGCGTGGAACGTGACGTCGCCCCCGCGGCTGGAGCGGTGGACCTCGATCCCGTCGGCGGCCAGGACCTCCGGCGACGCGAGCAGGAAGTTGTCGCGACCGCGCCGTCCGAGCGTGACGACCGGGCGGTGCTGGAGTGCGACGACGGTGTCCGGGATGCGGCCGGCCAGCCGTGCCGCGTGCAGCGCTTCCTGGAGTCTCACGCCGTCCGCGTAGGGAACGGCGCCGGGGATCACGAGGGCCCAGCCCGTCATGGCGTGCGGGGCGCCGGGGAGGAGATCACTCCTCCTCGGGGAGCTGCTCCTCGTACTGGTCGGCGTCCATCAGATCCTGCACCTCGCCGGTGTCGGACATGCGGATCTTGAAGAGCCAGCCCTCGCCGTAGGGATCGGTGTTGATCAGGTCGGGCTGCTCGACGACGCGCTCGTTGGCCTCGACGATCGTGCCGCTGACGGGAGCATAGACGTCGGAGGCCGCCTTCACGGATTCGACCACCGCGAGTTCGTCGGAGGCGTTCACCTCGTCGTTCTTGTCCGGGAGCTCGACGAACGTCAGGTCGGAGAGCTGGGCCTGCGCGTAGTCCGTGATCCCGACGGTCGCCACGCCCGCCCGGACCCGGACCCACTCGTGCGTGCTGGTGTATCGAAGCTCTCGCGGCACATTCATGATAGAGGCGGTCTCCTTCGGCAGACGATTCCCGAACCCACGCGGTTGTCGCCCCTCGGGGGCGGTGCCGCACTCGAATGTTGCCCCGCCTTCTACCGGAGCGGTTCGCAAATGCAAGCCCTTTTCTGGACCCCGCGTCTACGGGGCGGTTTCCGGCGAAGCACCCGCGGCCGGCCCGGTGGCGGGCGGTGTCGGTCCGCCCCCTCCGGGAGCCGGATCGGAATCCGGTTCCGGCGGAGGGCTCAACTCCTTGATATCGGGAAGATTGTACCGTTCGGAAAGGCGCCTGTAGAACGAGGGGAACGTCTCGTTCAGCCGGCGGCCGACGGTTGACTCCCGGGTGACGGCCGCGTGGATGGTGTCGTTGGGGATGAGGCTCAGCGCGACCATGGCCGCGGCGGCGGAGATCGCGCCCATCAGGCCGCCGACGAGGGCGCCGCCGAGCTTCTCGATCAGGGGGGTGAACCCGAACTTGATCAGGGCCTTCAGGAGGAGCCGTGCGAGGAAGAAGACCACGCAGACGCCGGCGAAGATCAGCACGTAGGCCGCGATGTCCGAGGTGCGGGACTCCATGCGCCCGCCGGTCGCGAGCGTGGACGCCAGGTCGGCGTAGAACCGGCCCGACGCCCACACCGCGACGACGACCATGAAGAGGCCGAAGAGCTGGCGCGACAGCCCGACCATCGCGCCGCGGATCGTCCCGACGAGGACGAGGCCGAGGAACACGTAGTCGAGCACGTTCATGCGGTCAGACCATCGCGCGCGCGACGGCCAGCACGTTGGCGGCCGTGAAGCCGAACTTCTCGCCGACGGCCTTCAGGGGGCCGGAGGCGCCGAAGCGGTCGATCGTGATCGTCGATCCGCCGAGGCCGACGTATTTCGCCCAGCCCATCGACACGCCGGCCTCCACCGCGAGCCGCGTCTTGCAGCCCGGGGGGATGACGTCGTTGCGGTACTTCTTCGTCTGCTTCTCGAAGAGTTCCCACGAGGGCATGCTGACCACGCGCACGGCCTTTCCGGCCTCGGCGGCGAGGGTCCTGCCCGCCTCGAGCGAGATCGACACCTCCGAGCCCGACGCGATCAGGACGATGTCCGGCTTGGTTCCGGGCCGGCTCTCCCAGAGCGTGTAGGCGCCCTTCTCGATGGAGGAGGCCGGCGGGAGCGCGGCGCGGTCGAGGATCGGCAGGTTCTGCCGGGTGAGGAGGATCGCGGTCGGCCCGGTCGTGTTCCGCAGCGCGGCAGCCCAGGCGGCGGCGGTTTCCGTCGCGTCGGCCGGACGGAGCACGGTCACGCCGGGGATCGAGCGCAGGGCGGCGAAGTGCTCCACCGGCTGGTGCGTCGGGCCGTCCTCGCCGACGAAGATGCTGTCGTGCGTGAACACGTAGATCACCGGCAGCTTCATCAGCGCCGCGAGGCGGATGGCCGGGCGGCAGTAGTCCGAGAACACGAAGAACGTCGCGCCGAAGATCCGGAGCCCGCCGTGCAGCGCGACGCCGTTCATGATCGCGCCCATCGCGTGCTCGCGGATGCCGAAGTGGAAGTTGCGGCCTCCGAACGCGCCGGGGCCGATGTCGCCCTGGTCCTTCAGGTGGGTGTTGTTGCTCGGGGCGAGGTCCGCGGAGCCGCCGACGAGGTACGGGATCTTCTTCGCCAGATCCTGCAGCACCCGGCCCGACGCGGAGCGCGTGGCGACCGGCTTGGCCGGGTCGAAGGCGGGCAGGGCGGCGTCGAGGTCGGCGGGAACCTCGTTCCTCCAGGCGGCCTTCCACGTGGCGGCGAGGTCGGGGTGGGCGGAGCGCCAGCGGGCGGCGAGCTTGCGCCACTCGTCGTGGACGGCGGCCATCTCGGCCTTGCGCGCGGCGAACATCGCGCGGACCTCCTCGGGCACGAAGAAGTCGCGGTCGGAGGGCAGCCCGAGGTTCTGCTTCGCGGCCCGGATCTCGTCGGGCCCGAGCGGGGCGCCGTGCGCCTCGTGCGAGTCGTGCATGTGCGGCGCGCCGTGGGCGATGTGGGTGTGCGTGATGATGATCGTCGGGCGTTCCTGCTGGGCGAGCGCGCCGTTGAGGGCCGTCTCGATCTCGGCGTGGTTGTGGCCGTCGATCTCCAGCACCTGCCAGTTGTAGCCCTCGAAGCGCTTGCGGACGTCGTCGCTGCAGGCCAGGTCGGTCGAGCCCTCGATCGTGATGCGGTTGGCGTCGTAGAAGAGGACCAGCTTGCCGAGCTTCAGGTGGCCGGCGAGGGAGAAGGCCTCGTGCGAGATGCCTTCCATCAGGCAGCCGTCGCCCGCGATCACGAACGTGCGGTGGTTGACGACGGGAAGGCCCTCGCGGTTGTAGCGGGCCGCCAGCATCTGCTCGGCGATCGCCATGCCCACCGCGTTCGCGCTGCCCTGGCCGAGGGGGCCGGTCGTGGTCTCGACGCCCACCGTCTCGCCGAATTCCGGGTGCCCGGGGGTCTTGCTGCCGAGCTGGCGGAACTGCTGGAGTTCCTCGATCGGCAGGTCGTAGCCGGCGAGGTGCAGGAGGCTGTAGACGAGCATCGATCCGTGGCCGGCGGAGAGCACGAAGCGGTCGCGGTCGGCCCAGGCCGGGTCGGCCGGGTCGTGCTTGAGGTAGCGCAGCCACAGGACGGCCGCGACGTCCGCCATGCCCATCGGCATCCCGGGATGCCCCGATTTCGCCTTCTCGACGCCGTCCATCGCGAGCCCGCGGATCGTGTTGGCGGCCCGTTGGTAATTCATGTGCAGTCCTTTCAGATCCACCCGTCTAAGCTGGGCAGGTTGCGGGGAAAATACCGGAGAAAGGGGAGGGGTTCAACATCCAAGACCCAACATCCAACAACCAACACCCAACATCCAACAACCAACCGCCAACACCCGGCATCCAACACCCAACGGCCAAGGCCTGATGCTCCGTCCGGTGGAACGGACGGGTCCTCCATTGGATGTTCGACGTTGGATGTTGGCTGTTGGTTGTTGCTCAGCTCCGCCGCCGTCCCATCTCGCGGTACTGGACGAACGCGCCGACGACGGTGCCGACCGGGATCAGGTTGGTGTAGGGAATGACGCAGTAGGTGCCCGCGACGAGGCCGCAGAGGATCACCTGCCACCACCGGAACCGGAAGATCCAGCCGAGCCAGACGCCGACGGGGAAGCCGATCAGGAAGCCGGCGGGGCCGATCGTGATGAGATCGACCAGGTCGAGGATGATGCCCGCGACCAGGGGGCCGAAGGCCCGTTCGACGCGCCGCGCCTCCGTCGGGCTCGTCGGGCCGGCCGCCAACGGGAGCCCTTCGACCTCGCGGGCCGGCTTCCACGTGGCGCCGAAACCGGGGTGCCAGACCGGGTCGTCCGGCCCGATCGCGCCGCGCGCGGCGAGGGCGTCAAGCTCGGCCCGGGTCACCGGTCCGGCCCGGACCCCGTCCCTCGCGTAGTGCCATCCGCCTTCGTTCATCGCGTCCGACCCCGCCGGAATGTCGCCCGAAACCGGCGCGGATGGCAAGCCCGCCAGCCGCGGCTTGGCCGGAGGCGGTTCCGGTGGTAGCGTCGCGCCATGAACACCCTCTACCTGCACCCGCGCGACGAGATCGTGATGACGATGGAGCGGATCTACCGCTACAAGATGACCACGACCTCCGGCGGGAACCTCTCGATCCGCGACGAGAACGGCGACGTGTGGATCACGCCCGCGCGGGTGGACAAGGGGGCGCTGACGCCGGCGGACGTCGTCCGCGTCCGCCCCGACGGCTCCGTCGACGGCCGGCATCCGCCGTCGTCCGAGCTGCCGTTCCACCTGGCGATCTACCGCGTCCGCCCGGACCTCCGCGCGGTCGTCCACGCGCACCCGATGGCCCTGGTCGCCTTCAGCCTGTCGCACCGCGTGCCCGAGACGCGCGTGCTTCCGCTGGCGTGGCAGATCGAGGGAACGGTCGGGTTCGCGCCCTACGGGATCCCGGGCAGCGAGGACCTCGGCCGCAGGATCGCCGCCGAGTTCCGCCGCGGCTTCGACAGCGTGATCATGGAGAACCACGGCGTCTGCTGCGGCGCGGCGGACCTCCAGGCCGCGTTCCGCCGGTTCGAGACGCTGGAGTTCACGGCCAAGTCGATCATCAAGGCCCGGTCGGTCGGCCCCGTCCGGAGGCTGACGCCGGAGCAGCTCCGGCTCTTCACGCGGGTGCAGCCGTCGCTGCGGCCGTTCCGGCGCGACGGGATCACGACGCGGGAGAAGGGGCTGCGCCGCGAGCTGTGCGACTTCATCGAGCGCGGCTACCGCCAGCGGCTGCTGACGAGCGCCGCCGGCTCGTTCTCGGCGCGGGTGGGGGACGACGAGTTCCTGGTGACGCCGTACCCGTTCGACCGCCATGCGATCGAGCCGGAGGACCTGGTCCTCGTCCGCCGCGGCCGCCGCGAGCAGGGGCGGACGCCCAGCCGCGCCGCCGCGCTCCACCGCGCCCTCTACCGCGCCCACCCGTCGGTCGGCGCGATCGTCAACGCCCACCCGGTCCACGCGACCGCCTTCAGCATCTGCAACCGCGCCGTCGACACGCGCGTGATCCCGGAGAGCTACGTCCTGATCCGCGAGGTCTCCCGGCTTCCGTTCGAGATGCCGATGACGGACCCGGAGGCCGTGGCCCGCCGCCTGACCCCGTCGAATCCCGCCGCGGTGCTGTGCAACAACGGCGTGATGGTCGTCGGGCGGACCGTCCTGGCCGCCTTCGACCAGCTCGAGGTCCTGGAGTACACCGCCGAGGCCCTGGTCGACGGACGGGCGCTCGGCCGGCAGCACCCGATGCCGCGTTCCGCGATCGCGGATCTGCGGCGCGCGTTCCGGATGGAGTGAAAAAAGCCCTTGCAGGCCGCCGAAAGCTCATGCATAGTCCGTCTCGTTCTGGGGCGAGCGTAGCTCAGTGGTAGAGCTCCACCTTGCCAAGGTGGATGTCGAGGGTTCAAATCCCTTCGCTCGCTCCATTCTCTTTTCATACCCGGATTCCCCGCGACCATCTTCTTGATGGACCAGTGTTTATGCGTGTTTCCGCGCTGTTGGATCGAAAGTGGTCTGACTCGGACGGGGTGCCGGATAAGGATAGAAACGTGCACGACTGGCATGAAAGAACGTGCACGACTGGCGGATCACGCGAAATAGCGCATGTA
>VGWF01000205.1 GCA_016873715.1 Lentisphaerota bacterium
TTTTGGGGCGGGCGACGGACTGGACGACACGTTCTCTGATATCCACGAGCAATCCGCGCGCTGCCGCTTCGCGGATTGCACCCACACGGATGAACCTGGATGCGCAGTCCTCTTGGCCGTGGACAATGGGGATCTCAGTGAAGACCGGTACCGGAGCTATCTCAAACTCAGGAAGGAAACCGAGTTTCATGATCTCTCGTACGCCGAGAAGCGGAAGAAGGACCGATCATTCGGCCGCTTTATCAAGACCGCCAAGAGGAGCATGAGGAAGCAATAGACGGACACCGAACCGGCAAGAGCCGGGTACGGCTTCGCCGCCCGGATCTACGCCGTCCACTGGGAAGAAGATGAGGATCTCCGCATTCACATCCGACGAAACAGAGCCAATCAAGGCCCTGTTCACCAAGACGTTCTCCGAATCCGAAGGCGAAGCCGAGGGAACGATTGTGGGCGGCCTCGCCGGGGATCTCATGCGCAGCACAGGCGAGTCCGATCTCTATGGATTCGTAGCACGCGACGGCGCAGGCCTTGTCGGCAGCATTCTCTTCTCACGCATGCGGTTTGAGCGACAGGTCGAGGCGTTCATTCTGGCTCCCGTGGCCACACGGACAGACCAGCAGCGCAGAGGCGTGGGACAGAGCCTGATCAGCTTTGGTCTGAACGCCTTGAGGCGTGACGGTGTTGAACTCGTGCTCACCTACGGTGATCCACGGTTCTACTCGAAAGTCGGATTCCGAGTGATTGCCGAGGCTCTCGTTCCGCCCCCTTTCAAGCTTTCACGGCCGGAAGGTTGGATGGCTCAGTCCCTGGTAGGCGAGAAGCTCGATCCCATCCAAGGCAAGTCGCGCTGTGTGGAGGCACTCAACAAACCCGAGTATTGGTAGAAAGTGGAGCGAACGGGCGCAGCAAGGGCACGCTCGCAAGCTCGCGCCCCCTGTTGCGCGACGTTCCCCCGCCCACACCCACTGAAGAACCCTAGCCGGGGGTGCGGGGGCGGCAATGAGCGCCCCGCATCAAGCGGGGTTCTGGGGCGCAGCCCCGGCCGTCTAGCGGAGGTCAGGATGAGGGGGTGAAACGCCGTGGCACCGCGTGGAGCGTGCTACCCTGTCCCCGCGCTTCGGCAAGCTCAGCGCACCCTTCGACGCGCCCGGGTCCACCATGAGCAAGCCCCGAGCTCGTCGAGGGGCGCGCCGAATGGTGGAGGCGGGGGGAATCGAACCCCCGTCCGAACAAGAGTCACCAAAGCGTCTACGCGCGTGTCCTGTCTTTAAATCTCATCCCCCGCACTGCCAACAGGCAGGCCATGCGAGGGACCAGCGGCCACGAAAGTTTCTCGCCCCTTCCCCCGGCCACCCGGAGTCGGAACCAGCCTGCTGCAACGTCTCGTCCACCCAGCAGGCGTCAGCGGGGAGACGTCGCGGAACTAAGCCGCGAGAGCCAGCTCTTCGTTGGCTTTTGTGTTTGTTTCCCGGATGATTAACGAGGCCGACCGGGGTCCTCGGCGCGCAACCCTGGCTTCAACCTGCCCGTCGAAACCGGATCGCCCCCACATGTAAAAGAGCCGTCAACGCCGGAACTCTACACCCTTCCCCGCCCGCGGGCAACCGGCCGGGCCGGCGCGTCGACGCGCCCCCGGTACGCCGCGTAGAGAGCCTCGCGCTCCGCCTTCGGGATCGCGTGCCACCGCACACCGCCTCGAGCAGCCGAAGGGCTTCCGGACCGATGTTTGGAGGATCCTCCAATCCACCGCTCGCAACCACACGCTTCACAGTCCCTCCCCCCGCCCTCACCGAACGCCGTCGTGCGATGGGCGTCAGGGCCGGCCGGCCTTCGCCTCCGCGAGATGGGCCTCGATGGCGACGCGCAGCGCCGTGGCCGATTCAGGCGACATGCGGTGACCGCACGGGATGTCGTTGTAGATCGCCTTCCGCCCGGCCAGCGCGTTGTAGGCGGCGTAGACGCTGCTCGGCGGGCAGGTGGTGTCGATGAAACCGACGGTCAGGATGCCCGGGCACTTCGCGCGTGTCGCGAAGTTCGCGGCGTCGACGTAGCGGACCGCCTGCACGACGGACTCCGGCGGCGTCTCGCCGGTCGCGATGAACTTCGGCCAGCCGTTGATGCGCCCGGCCCTGTAGCCGCAGTGGTCGCAGCCCGCGGGCACGCCGCCCGCGTAGAACGTGACGCGTGGATCGAGGCCGGCGGCGACGATCGACTGGTAGCCGCCCTGGCTGCTGCCGTGGACGATCATCGTGCGGCCGTCCCACGCGGGCTGCGCGGCGAGGAAATCGATCGCGCGCACGAGGCGGAGGAACATGCCGACGAAGTGGATCGTCTCCGTCGATTCGCGTCCCCGCGTGCGGTAATCCTTGTACTCGCCGTCGGCGAGGTCCTTGTAGAACGGCTCCGGCTTCCCGTTCGGCAGGCCGTGGGCGTTGATGTCCATCGCGAGGAGCCCCTTCGCCGCCCAGCCCGCGGCGCTGACGAGCACCGCGCTGCGGACGCCGGCGCCGTGGACGAGCAGGATCGCGGGCAGGCTTTTCGGGGCGGCCCCGGCCGGGCGGGCGAGGTAGCCGCTGACCGGTTCGCCAAGGCACTTCACCTGCGCGTCGAAGCACTCGATCTTCGCGTCGTTCCACGGCACGGGCGTGAGTTCGGCCCCGGCGGGGACCGCCGCGAGCGCCTTCTTCTTCGCGGCCCAGAACGCGTCGAAGTCGTCCGGCGGCGGGAGGCCGGGGCGGATCTCGAGCGGGTCGACCGCCGCTGCGCCGCGCTCGACGTGGTTCGACTTCGCCGGGTCGGTGAAGCTCGCCCGGCAGTGGAGGAACCCGGGCTCGTCCAGGCTGCCGGTGACGCAGGCCCTGCCGCCGGCGAGCGTCGCCGTGCCCGTGGTCTCCGGCGGGACGCCGTCCTTGTTCAGCACCCACGCGACCTCGGCGCCGTCGGCCGGCCGGCCGTCGCACGTCAGCGCGAGCGTGAACGTGACGGTCTCACCCTTCCGGTAGATCGCGTCCTTGCGGTCCGCGGTCACGGACAGACTGTAGGTCGCGGCGGCGCAGACCCGGACGAGGGCGAGGAGGACGGCGGCGGTGCGGACCCGGGTCTTCATCGTGGCTCCTGTCTGCGCGCGCGCCGGCGCTGCGGCGGACGCGGTGACCACGATAGCGATCCGCTCCCGCGCCGTCGACCCGTTCGCGCGGCCCGGAACTCAGTCCACGCGCAGGGCGATGCCGGACTCGCCGAGGATGGCCTCGAGTTCGCGCACGAGGGCTTCGGACGGATGGACGCGGTGGGCCTCCCCGGCCGCGAGCACGACGCGCCCGCCCTGCGCGTCGGTGACGACGAACTCGACGGGCACCGCGCCGGGATGTTTCGCGAGCACGGCCTTGAGGTCCTCCGCCGGGACGGCCCCGGCCAGGGACGGCGGCACGAGGAGCTGAAGTCCGCGCACCGCGGTCTCCACCACCTGCTCGAGCGGACGCATCCGCGCGGCGGTCATCCAGGCGGACTCCCCGCGCATCATGCCGCGGCCCTCGATGAACAGGAGCTTCCCCTCGCCCGCGTAGGCGCCGTCGCGCTCGAGGACCTCCGGCGGCAGCGTCACGGAGAGGGTCCCGTCGGGCATGTCCAGCGTCATCTCCGGCGCGGCGCCGGCGCGGCCGCCCGGCCTCGGCGCCCGGAGCGCGAGCCCCGCCACGCGCACCAGTACCGGGGCGGCGAGGTCGCACAGCGAGGCCAGCGGCGTGCAGCGCGCCGCGCGCGTGAACCACTCGAAGCGGGCGATCGGGTGCGCGGTGACGGGATAGCCGAGCAGTTCGCGCTCGTCCTCGATCCGCCGCGCGTCCGGCCACGGCGGCAACGGCGGCAGGATGGAGTCGTCGGCGGCGCCCAGCGACGATTCGTCGAAAAGCAGGCCCTGCCCGCGCTGCACGTCGCGCCGGTCGCCGGCGGAGGCCAGGGCGATGTCGAGCCCGCCGGCCATGCGGCTGCGCGGCATGCCGGTGAAGTCGAACGCGCCGCAGCGGACCAGGCACTCGACGGGCCCCCGGGCCCCGGCACCGCCCGCCGCGCGGCGGCAGAAGTCGACCAGGCCCGCGTACGGCCCGTGCGCGGTCCGCTCCGCCGCCCATGCGCGGGCGGCGTCGTCGCCGACGCCGCGGATGCCCGCCAGGCCGAAGCGGATGGCCCGTCCCTCGGCGACGAAGCCGGCGGCGCTGCGGTTGACGTCCGGCCCGAGCACGCGGATGCCGAGCGCGCGCGCCTCCGCCAGCAGCGGGGCGAGCCGGTCGGCATCGCCCATGTCGTTCGACATCGCGGCCGCGAGGAACTCGACCGGGTGGTGCGACTTGAGCCACGCCGCGCGGAAGGCCAGCGTCGCCGCCGCCACCGCATGGGACCGGCTGAGGTTCGACCGCCCGCACGCCTCCAGCGCCCCGGCGAGCCGCGCGGCGTCGGCCTCGCGCACGTGGTGCGCCCTGCGACAGCCCTCGAGGAACGCGGCGCGGTGGCGGTGCATGGCCTCCTCGTCGCGCGAGACCAGGGCCCGCCGCAGCAGGTCGCCCCGCTCCGGCGGAATCCCGGCGAGCGCCGCCGCGGCGGGCGCGATCTGCTCCTGGTAGAGCAGCAGACCGTGCGTCTCGCGCAGCAGGCCCGCCAGGAGCCTGTGCGGCGCCTCCGCGGGCGACGCCCCCCCCTTGCGCGCGACGACCTCGTCGAAGAGCGCGGCCGTCTCGGGCCGGTGAAGCGCGATCAACGCGACGAGGTCCTCGAAGGTCCCGATCCCCATCCTCCGCGCGGCCGCGCGGACCGGAGGCGAGTCGAGACCGGATACGCCCGCCGTATCGCCGCGGCCGATCAGCGCGAGCGCCGCGGGGTCGTCCTCCGGAAGCGCCGCGAGGTCGACCGCCAGCCCCCGCGCGCCGAGGGACCGGACCGCCTCGCCGAGCACCGTCAGTGCGCGGAGGCCCGGAAGGTCGATCTTCAGCAGACCCGCCCACTCGAGGTCCCTCATGTCGTACTGCGTCACCGTCTCGCCGTCCCCCCCGCGCGCGAGCGGCACCAGGTCCGCCAGCGGACGGTCCGCGACGACGACGCCCGTCGGGTGCACGCCCGGGCTGCGCGGAAGCCCCTCGAACGCCTGGGCGAGCGACAGCAGTTCCGGCGCGCAGGCCAGCTCGGCCTCGCGCTTCAGGTCGGGCCGCGTGCGGAGCGCGCGGGCGAGGGTCATCTCCGCGCCCTCCGGCACGCGTCGCGCGACGGCATCGCAGACCGAGGGCGACACGCCCAGCGCGCGCCCCGTGTCGCGGATCGCCATCCGGGCGCCGAAGGTGCCGAGCGTGAGGATGTGCGCGACGCGGTCCCTCCCGTGGCGCTCGCGCAGATGCTCGAGGATGGCGGGGCGGCACGAGGGACAGATCTCGATGTCGATGTCCGGCGGCACCGGGCGCTCGGGATTGAGGAACCGCTCGAACGGCAGGCCGTGGCGAAGCGGGTCGATCTCGGTGATGCCCAGGCACCACGCCGCCAGCGACCCGGCAACCGCCCCGCGACCCGGGCCGACCGGGAGGCCGCGCCCGCGGGCGAAGCGGACGATGTCCGCCACGACGAGCAGGTAGTTGACGAAGCCCGCGCGCCCGATGACCTCCAGTTCGTGCCCGAGCCGCGCCACCGCCGCCGCGGCGCCGGGGGCCGGATGCGCGGGGTCGGTCACGCCCCGCCGCTCGCGCAGCCCGTCGAACGCCAGCCGGCGCAGCCAGGCCGCCTCGCGGCCCCGGCGCATCTCCGGCTCGAAGTCCGCCGGCGGATCGAACCGCGGGAAGTGCAGTTCCTGCGCGGGCCACAGGTCGACGGCGCACCGCATCGCGATCCCGGCGCTGCGCGCGACGGCGTCGCCATCCTCCGGCAGCGCGGCGAGCATCTCCGCCGCGGTGCGGAGGTGGAACAGGCGGGAGTACTCGGTTCCCGCGCGCGCCGGCTCGCGCACGGAGCAGCGGCGGACGAGCCGCAGGGTCTCGTGGGCCTTCGCCTCCTCGGACCGGAGGTAGTGCACGTTGTTCGTCGCGACGGTCCGCAGGCCGGTCCGGCGCTCGACCTCGCGAAGGCCCGCCAGCATCTCGTCCTGGCCGGCAAGCCCCTGGTTCTGCATCTCGAGGAAGAAGGCGTCGCGCCCGAGGATCTCCGCCAGGCGCCCGGCGGCCTCGACCGCGGCGTCGATCCGTCCCGCGGCGCAGTGGGGG
>VGWF01000206.1 GCA_016873715.1 Lentisphaerota bacterium
AGGTCTCGGACTTCTACTACTCCGCCGTGTCGGCCGGTTGGGTCTGGAACACCAACGCGACGCCCGCCCGGGACAACCGGATCCTCAACAACCACCTGCATCATCTCGGCCAGGGCGTGCTCAACGACATGGGCGGCATCTACACCCTCGGCCGGCAGCCCCGCAGCGTGCTGGCGGGAAACCACATCCACGACGTATCGCGCGCGTGCGACGGCTACGGCGGCTGGGGCCTCTACTTCGACGAGGGCAGCAGCGAATTCCTCGAGGCCGGAAACCTCGTATACCGCACGCACGACGCGCCGTTCCACGCGCACGCGTGCCGTGAGAACACGGTCCGCGGGAACATCTTCGCGTGGGGCACGAACGCGATGATGCAGTTCTCCAACCCGGCGCGTCTGGGTCCGCTGACGCTGGAGGCCAACGTGTTCATCGGCGACTGGGCGAAGCTCTACGCGCACGACCCCGACGACGAGATCGTCTTTCGAAGCAACCTCTACTGGCGCGCCGGCTCGACCGCGGCCGTGACGTTCCTGAAGGGACAGTCCCTCGATGCGTGGCGCGCGCGCGAGCCGGGCGCGGAGATCGCCGACCCCGGCTTCCTCGACGCCGCGGCCGGCGACTTCCGGCTGAAGTCCGGCGCCACGGCCCTGGCGCGCGGCCTCTCGGGCTTCGATCCCGCCGACGCCGGGCGTCTCACGAAGGGGACGCGCCTCGCCGGGCTGCCGCCGGTGCCGCGCGCCTACCCGGCGGCCGTGCCGCCGCCGGCCTACAGCCTGCGCGAGGACTTCGAGCGCTGGCCCGCCGGGCGCGGCTGGACCGAGTTCGAGCAGGCCGCCGCGTCGAAGGAGTTCGATGCGGTCGTCACGGAGGAGGCCGCGGCCGGCGGACGGCGCAGCCTGTGCTTCCGCGACGGCCCCGGCGGCGCGGGCTACATGCCGCATCTCTACCACAGCCTTTCGTTCACCTCCGGCGTCCTGCGCGCGGCCGCGGATGTGCGCGTCGAACCCGGGGCGACGATGGAGTTCGAGGTGCGCGAGGACGTCGGCCGTTACCACGAGGGACCGTACGTGCTGATCCGCGGCGACGGAACGCTGCATGCGGCCGGGAAGGACCTCCTCAAGGTTCCGCTCAACGAGTGGGTCGGCGTCGTCATGACCGCCGGCATCGGCCCGCAGCGCACCGGCGCCTGGCGGCTCGAGGTGCGGCTGCCCGGCGCCGCCGCGCCGCAGGTCTTCGACGGCCTCCCCCTGCGCGACACGTTCCGCACCGCCCACTGGGCCGGCCTCGCCTCCCACGGCCACGACCGCGTGCGTTTCTTCGTGGACAACCTGTCCCTCTCCGCCGGGGCGCCGGGTCGGTAGCGATCGGAAGGCCGTCATGACCTCCGCGTCCTTCCGATACCGAGGATGCCCGTTTGCACACCTCATGAGGCGTGAGACGGGCGGTGATGGGGAATTCAGGCAAGGAGCCGGACCGTGAAGAGACCGGTCAGCCGATGGGGCAGGTGCGGGCCCAGGGTCGCCGCGACGATGCTGGCAACCACGCTGGGGCTGGCGGCCGGCGGGTGCGGGAGGCGGGCGGGGACGTGGAGCGACGATCCCGGGAACTGGCGGCGCATCTTCCAGGGACCGAAGCCGGCGAAGGTGGAGATGGTCCACTCGTGGTACTGGCGCTCGCCGCAT
Organism: Lentisphaerota bacterium; assembly: GCA_016873715.1. Taxonomy (GTDB): domain Bacteria; phylum Verrucomicrobiota; class Kiritimatiellia; order PWTM01; family PWTM01; genus VGWF01. The sequence goes on from VGWF01000206.1 coordinate 1,683, forward strand.
TTCACGATGGAGTTCGAGTACTTCGTCGTCATCGCGTCGAACGGGACCTTCTGGGCGGACCTCACCCGCGACGGCGCGCTGGAGGCGGTCACGGACCCCGCGGCGCGTGAGGCGTCGACCAACGGCTTCTTTCACGCGCGGCCCGCGTGGTTTGCGCCGGGGCCGCTGGAGGACTACGACATCCTCCGCTTCGCTCGCGAGCCGCGGCAGAACTTCCGCGTCCTCCGCCACCGCGCGACCGGCACCGTCCACCTCCACGACGGCGTGCTGTAGCGTCCCTCGTCCGATCTCAGGTGTAACATTATCGGATGCGGTCGCATCCGATAATGTTACACTTGGTTCGGGACGGGCGCGGACCGGACATGCGTCGGATCCGGGGCGTGCGGCGGGCCTTGCGCGGCGCGGCGGCGGCCCGCTATGCTGGCCGGGTCCCGCACCGCGGCGTGCGGCACGGGATCCGGGGACCGATTCCATGACTCCGAACCTGCGCCCGCGCCGGATGCCCGCCCTCCTCTCCCTTCTCGCCACCGCCGGTCTTGTCTCGTGCGTCACGACGCACCAGGTCATGCCGCCGGGCGTCGCGTTCGGCGCGACCGGACTGCGATGCGAGGACCTCGTCGACCCGCAGGGTGTCGGGATCGCGACACCGCGCCTCTCGTGGCGCGTCGCGTCCGCCGGACGCGGCCAGCGGCAGACCGCCTACCGCGTCCTCGTCGCCTCCGCGCCGGACCGCCTCGCGCGCGGCGAGGGCGACCTGTGGGATACCGGCCGCGTCGCTTCCGACGCCACGCGCGACCTCGTCTACGCCGGCAAGCCCCTCGCCTCCGGCCGGCCCTGCTGGTGGGCGGTGCAGGTCTGGGACCGCGACGGCAAAGTCTCGCCGTGGAGCAAGCCGGCGACGTGGAGCATGGGCCTGCTCGCGGCCTCCGACTGGAAGGCGGAATGGATCGGCCTCGACGCGGTCCGCGGCAGCCGGCCGGACGACGACTTCGGCGCCGCGCACTGGATCGTCTTCGCAGGCGACCCCGCGAACGCCCCCGCCGGCGCCCGCTTCTACTCGCGCACGTTCGACCTCCCCGCCGCCGCCACCGCCGCGACGCTGCGCGTCACCGCCGACGACAAGGGCGTCCTCTTCCTCAACGGCGAGCGCCTCCTCGCCACCGCGAGCGTCGTGGATTCCTGGAAGACCTCCCAGCACGCCGACGTGACCGCGAAGCTGCGTCCCGGACCGAACCGCCTCGCGATGCGGATCGAGAACGCAACCCCCGGCCCGTACGGAATCCTGTTCCGGCTCGATATCACGATGGCGGACGGGAAGAAGCTGACGATCGTCTCCGACACGTCCTGGAAGGCCTCGAACAAGCCCGCCCCGAAGTGGGAGAGCGAGTCGAACGACGGCGCGTGGCCGGCGGCGAAGTCCGCCGGCGCCCACGGCTGCAAGCCCTGGGGCGTCATCACCTCCGGCGAGAAGCTCCTTCCGCCGCCGAGGCTGCTGCGGACCGCCTTCACCGCCGCGAAGCCCGTGAAGCGCGCGGTCGTCCACACGACCGCCCTCGGGATCCACGACCTCCATCTCAACGGCACGTGCGTGACGGAGGCGGACTTCTTCAACCCCGGCTGGACCGACTACGGCAAGCGCGTCTACACCCGCACCTACGACGTGACGCCCCTCGTGAAGCCCGGCGCCAATGCGTTCGGTGCGGTCCTGGCCGACGGCTGGTACAGCGGCCACGTCGGCTACGGTCACCGCCGCGACCACTACGGCACGAAGCTGCGGCTCAAGGCGCAGCTCGACATCGAGTACGCCGACGGCACGACGCAGATCGTCGCGACCGGGCCGGACTGGAGGGCCTCGACCGGCGCGCTGCGCGAGGCGGACTTCCTCATGGGCGAAGTCTGCGACGCGGCGAAGGAGCCCGCCGGCTGGAACCGTCCGGGCTTCGACGATGCCGCGTGGGCGAAGGTCGACACCGGCGCCGAGTTGAATCCGGTCCTCCAGTGGCACCCCGGCCCGCCCGTGCGCGTCGTGGGCGTCGTCCCGCCCCGGAAATGGACCGAGCCGAAGCCCGGCGTCTGGGTCGCCGACCTCGGCCAGAACCTCGCCGGCGTGCCGCGCCTGACGGTGAAGGGCCGGCCCGGCCAGCGCATCCAGCTCCGCTTCGCCGAGCGGCTCAACCCGGACGGCACGATCTACACGACCAACCTGCGCAGCGCGCGCGCGACCGACACCTACATCTGCCGCGGCGGCGGGGAGGAGACGTGGACGCCGCGCTACACGTTCCACGGCTTCCAGTACGTCGAGGTCACCGGCCTCGACGGCAAGCCGGCGCCCGACCTGATCGCCGGCCTCGCGCTCAGCAGCGCCACGCCCGCCGCCGGCCGCTTCGAGTGCAGCGATCCCATGCTCTCGCGGCTGTGGACCAACACGGTGTGGACGCAGTACGCCAACTTCATCGACATCCCGACCGACTGCCCGCAGCGCGACGAGCGCCTCGGCTGGACCGGCGACGCGCAGGCCTACATCCGCGCCGCCTGCATGAACAACGACGTCCAGGCCTTCTTCACCAAGTGGCTCGTCGATCTCGAGGACGCCCAGCGCGCCGACGGCCAGTTCCCGATGGTCGCGCCGCTCAAGGTCGCCGGGGACGACGGCGGCCCCGCGTGGGCCGACGCGGGCGTGATCTGTCCGTGGACCATCCACGACGTCTACGGCGACCGCCGCGCCCTCGAGCGCCACTACCCCGCGATGGTCCGCTTCATGGATTTCTGCGTGAAGCGCTCGACGCCCGATCTGCTCCCGCCGGAGAAGTTCCATTGCTTCGGCGACTGGCTCCACATCAACGCCGAGACGCCGAAGGACGTGATCTACACCGCCTACTTCGCGATGAGCGCCCGCCTCACCGCGCAGGCCGCCGACGTGCTCGGCAAGGCGGACGATGCCGCGAAGTTCCGCGACCTCTACGGGCGCGTGAAGGCGGCGTTCCAGAAGGCCTACGTCGCCGCCGACGGGAAGATCAAGGGCGACTCGCAGACCGTCTACATCCTGGCCATCGTCGGCGACCTCGTCGACGGTGCGCAGCGCGAGCAGGCCGCGAAGCATCTCGTCGCCAACATCGAGGCACGGGGGAGCCACCTCTCCACCGGCTTCGTCGGCACGCGCGACATCATGCACGCGCTCTCGAAGATCGGGCGGCAGGACGTCGCCTACCGGCTGCTCCACAACGACACGTTCCCGTCGTGGGGCTTCACCATCCGGCACGGCGCGACGACGATCTGGGAGCGGTGGGACGGCTGGACGCCGGACAAGGGCTTCCAGACGCCCGGCATGAACTCCTTCGCGCACTACGCGTTCGGCGCCGTCTACCAGTGGATGGTCGAGAACATCGGCGGCATCCGGAACGACGCGCCCGGCTACCGGAAGATCCGCATCGCCCCGGCGATTGATCCGAAGCTCGACTGGGCGCGCGTCGGCTACGACAGCCCCGCCGGCCCGATCTTCAGCTCATGGCGCAAGGCAAAGTCCGGCGCGATGGCCTTCGACATCGAGATCCCGGCGAACGCCACCGCGACCGTCGTCCTCCCCGCCGCCTCCGCGGCGTCGCTGACCGAAAACGGCCGCCCGCTTTCCGCCTCGCCGGATGTGAAGGTCCTCCGCGAAACCGCCGGCGCGGTCGAGCTCGCGATCGGATCCGGACGCTACACCTTCATCGACGCCGCGCGCTGACCTTCGGGAGGGCCGCCGGCTGCTCAGGGTGGCCGCGGGGCTACGACCCGCGGCGCTGCGGCCATCGCCAAGCGCGACCGCGTCCGCCCGCGCCGCCATCACGCCACGTCGTAGCCGTGGCGCCTCCCCGCCTTCGGGGAGCCGACGGCTGTTCAGGGTAGCCGCGGGGCTACGACCCGCGGCGCTGCGGCGTTCGCCAAGCGCGACCGCATCCGCCCGTGCCGCCACCACGCCACGTCGTAGCCGTGGCGCCACCCCCGTCTTCGGGGAGCCGCCGGCTGTTCAGGGTAGCCGCGGGGCTACGACCCGCGGCACTGTGGCAATCGCCACGCGCGACCGCATCCACCAGCGCCGCCACCGCGCCACGTCGTAGCCGTGGCGCCACCTCGCCTTCGGGGAGCCGACGGCCGTTGAGGGTAGCCGCGGGGCTACGACCCGCGGCGCTGCGGCGTTCGCCAAGCGCGACCGCATCCGCCCGCGCCGCCATCGCGCCACGTCGTAGCCGTGGCGCCACCTCGCCTTCGGGGAGCCGACGGTCGTTGAGGGTAGCCGCGGGGCTACGACCCGCGGCGCTGCGGCCATCGCCAAGCGCGACCGCGTCCGCCCGCGCCGCCACCACGCCACGTCGTAGCCGTGGCGCCACCTCGCCTTCGGGGAGCCGCCGCCCGTTCAGGGTAGCCGCGGGGCTACGACCCGCGGCGCTGTGGCAATCGCCCATCGCGATCGCATCCGCCCACGCCGTCACCGCGCCACGTCGTAGCCGTGGCGCCACCCCCGTCTTCGGGGAGCCGCCGGCCGTTCAGGGTAGCCGCG
>VGWF01000207.1 GCA_016873715.1 Lentisphaerota bacterium
TACTGGGTACTGGGTGCTGGGGGCTGGGTACTGGGGGCTGGGTACTGGGTACTGGGTGCTGGGGGCTGGGTACTGGGGGCTGGGGGCTGGGTACTGGGTGCTGGGGGCTGGGTACTGGGTGCTGGGGGCTGGGCGAGTCGGTGGGTCGCGGAGTGCTCGGTCTCGCCCGCCCCGTTCGGAACCGCAACCAGCGACGGCCCATTCCCAAGTTTGACCAACCAGCCCTGACCGCATCGCCGTCGGCCCTCACCGAATCCGTGGTTGAATTGTGCGGGGCGCTCCCTACACTTCCCGGACTCATGAAGCAGGTCTGGACAACTGATTCGGCCGAGCCCGTGAAGGGCGCCTCGCTGCGGGACACGGTGCCCGAGGCCCCCGCGGCGCCCGGCGACGGCGATACGTCGGCCCGGACGGCCGGCCGCGGGATGGAGCAACTCCTCGAGAACTACCGCGCCATCATCCAGGCGAAGACGATCTACTATCCTGTCGCCTATCGGTTTGTGCGCGAACTCGGCCGCGGCCGCCAGGGGATCGTCTTCCTCGGCATGCGTCACGGCGCGCGAGGATGCCTCACCCGGCACGCGATCAAACTCTTCGACCCCTCCATCTACGGCACCGCCCGGCGCTACTGGACGGACATGGGCCGCATCGCCGCGCAGATCTCCCGGCTCCAGTCGGTCCATGCCCCCAACCTCGTCGGCCGCGACGTCTACGACGAGGAGAACGGCATCGGCTACGTCCAGATGGAGGCCATCGACGGCCTCGACATCCAGAAACTGATCTACGGAAGCCACTTCGACAGGGCCAAGGCGAGGTCGTCCGCCGACGAGTGGGCGCGGTTCGCCGACGTGATCTTCCGGTTCGAGGAGGGCAAGGTCCGCATCCAGCCGGGCGTCGCCCTCTACATCATGCGCTCGGCCCTGCGCGGCATCGAGGCCCTGCACGACGCCGGATTCGTCCACTGTGACGTCAAACCGGCCAACATGATGTCGGACGCCATGGGCAACATCAAACTGGTCGACTACGGCCGCGCCAACCTGGTCGACGAGAAGATCTCGATGCTGCTGGGCAGCCCCCTCTACATGGCCCCCGAAATCCACCGCCGGGAGCGCTACCTGATCTCCTCCGACATCTACAGCCTCGGACTGGTTGGATTGGAAATGCTTCGCGGAGAGTCTCTTGTGGACTGCCGTAAGATGAACGAGGCTCAGCTCCTCCAGTTCAAGATGGAGTTGCCCAAGCGACTCCCGGACATGCTTCCGTCGCACGTCCGGCGCAACAAGGACTTCGTCGCCGTCCTCCTGAAACTCATCGATCCCGACCCGGACAAGCGGTTCCAGAAGGCCGAGCAGGCTGAATCCGGAAGTATGGGGCTTGCCTTGCTCCACAAGCAGCTTACAATGGCGGGCAAAGATTCCGAGTACCATCGGGATCTGGAAAGCTACATGGCGAAGCTTCTGCCCGGAGGCCAGGGCGGTCCGGCCGGGGTGGAGGGGTTGTTGGCGTAAGGGACGAGGACGAAGGCGTTGGAAGCGGAAACTTGGAACCACTGAGGATCGGATGAACGTATTGCACATCTGCGCAAACCCGAAGCCGGCGGAGCAGTCCGTCAGCAAGCAGCTTTCCATCGCCTTCATCTCGACGCTGATCGAGAAGAATCCGGACATCGAGATCAACAACGTGGACCTTTACCAGGATCCGCCGCCGTTCATGTCCTACGCGGGCTTCCGGGGACTCTGGCAGCCGGTGTTCGACCCGACCTACAAGCCGGCGAAGGACGAGGTCAAGGCGACCGAGTACGCCACCCGCCACGCCGAGATGTTCAACGCGGCGGACGTGCTCGTGCTGACGATGCCGATGTGGAACTTCGGCCCGCCCGCGATCATGAAGGCCTGGATCGACCAGGTTCTCACGCCGGGCAAGACCTTCGAGTTCGGCCTGACCGAAGCCGGCGGCATCGACATCCGCCCCCTGCACAAGGTCCGGCGCGTGATCCTGCTGGTCTCCTCCGGCGGCTCCTACACCGAGGGCGATCCCCGCGACGCGCTGACCCCGATGATCCGCAGCCTGTTCGGCTTCATCGGCATCCAGGACGTCACGATCGCCTGGGCGGACGGCCAGACCGCCCTGCTCTACGGCGACCACGAGGAACGCAAGCAGACGGCGATCGACGCGGCCACCGAGACGGCCGAGGACATCGCCGCCGAGGCCGAGCCGGCCCAGGCCTGAGCCCGGGCCGCCGGCGGAACGCGTCATGAGCACACCTGGTCCGAGGACCTGCGTCGGGGACGCGTTCGAACACTGCCTGTGCTCCGCCGTCGACCGCCTGCGACCGCTCTACGCCGACTCCGGCGAGGACCGGCCCGACAGCCTCCTGCGCGACTACCCCGACACGATCCGCATCGTCGAGGGCCTCCGCGTGCTCGTCGACGCCATGTTCCCGGGCCGCGTCTTCCCGGCCGACATCCGGGGCGATGAACTGGGCGTCTTCCTGTTGCGTCGCCTCAGCATGGCCTGGCGCCTCCTGCGCCCCGAGATCGAACGCGCCCTGCCCTTCCGCTGGCGCGGCGCCGCCGGCCGCAGCGAGCACGCCGCCCCCGCCGCGGATCCGCGCGCGGAGTCGATCCGCATCATGCGCGAGTTCTGCGGCCGCCTCGCGGAGGTCCGGACCCTGCTCGTCGCGGACGTCCAGGCCGCCTACGACGGCGATCCCGCCGCCCTCACGTTCGCCGAGGTCCAGCTCGCCTACCCCGGCCTGCTCGCCATCGCCTCGCACCGCATCGCCCACGAACTCCACACGCGCGGCGTGCCGATCGTCCCGCGCGTCATGAGCGAGTGGACCCACGCCCAGACCGGCGCGGACATCCATCCCGGCGCAACGGTCGGCCGCTCGTTCTTCATCGACCACGCCACCGGCGTCGTCGTCGGCGAGACCACCGTGATCGGCGAGCGCGTGAAGCTCTACCAGGGCGTCACCCTCGGCGCGCGCAGCTTCGCCCTCGACGCCCAGGGCAGCCCCGTCAAGCACATCAAGCGCCACCCGACGGTCGAGGACGGCGTCGTCATCTACGCCAACGCCACGATCCTCGGCGGCGACACCGTCATCGGCCGGGGCTCGACCATCGGCGGCAACGTCTTCCTCACCCACAGCATCCCCGCCGGAAGCGTCGTGACGGTGGAGGACGCCCGCGTCCGCATCAAGTCGCGCTCCACCTCCGGCTCCCGCCACGCCCCCGCCCCCGCGCCGGACTTCGATATCTGACCCTCACGCCTCCCGCTCGCGACACAACGGAACCCATCGCCATCCTCCGTCCCATCACCGAGGAAGGCAGATCGGCAGGCTGGCGATACTCGAATCAGGACCGAGGCGTACCGCACCACGCCTACCGCGCGGCGCCGCGCTTCGGCCCGGCGTCACCGCCGCAGCGAGGACGATGCGTCGCCCGCGACGCCCGCAAGCTCCGCTTTCGTCCACCCTGCATCTCCGGTAGTCTTCCGTCCGGAGGGCGCAGCATGAAACGGACGTTCACGGGACTGGCGGCGTTGCTGATCGCTGCGGGGACGGCCTCCTGCCTGCAGACGGTTCGGATCGACGGCGGCGACGGCGGATGCCCCATCGTCGTCGCGCCCGGCGCGACCGAAGCCGAGCAGTCCGCCGCAAGGGAACTCGCCCACTGGCTCGGCCGCGCCGGCGGCGGCCCGTTCCCCGTAACCGACGCCGCACCGGCCCGCGGCCCCGCCATCGTCCTCGCACACGATCCCGCGCTGGCCGCCGAGGAATCCCGCATCCGCACGACGGCGGACGGACGCATCCTCATCTCCGGCGGACGCCCCCGCGGCGTGCTCTACGGCGCCTACGGACTGCTGGAGGACCAGCTCGGCTTCCGCTGGTACACGAAGGACGCCGTCCGCGTGCCGCCCGCCGCCGCCCTCGCCCTCCCCGCCGGGCTCGACGTGCGGACGAAGCCGCCGCTCGAGTACCGCGAGGTCTTCTGGACCGAGGCCTTCGACGGCGACTGGGCCGCCCGCAACCGGCTCAACTCCAATTCGGCGCGCCTCGAACCACGCCACGGCGGCAGGGTCCGCTACGGCGCCTTCGTCCACACGTTCGAGCGGATCCTCTCCGCCGAGGAGCACTTCGACGCCCACCCCGAGTGGTTCTCCCTGGTGAAGGGGAAGCGCGTGAAGACCCACACCCAGCTCTGCCTGACCCACCCCGAGGTCCGGCGGCGCGCCATCGAGGCCGTGCGCGGCTGGATCCGCGCGAACCCCGACGCCACCCTCTTCTCCGTCTCCCAGAACGACTGGCTCAACCCCTGCGAATGCCCCGCGTGCAAGGCCATCGACGACGCCGAGGGCAGCCACGCCGGCACGATGATCGATTTCGTCAACCACGTCGCCGCGGCGATCGCGAAGGACCACCCCAACGTCGCGATCGACACCCTTGCCTACCAGTACACCCGCAAACCACCGCGGACGGTCCGACCGCTGCCGAATGTCGTCGTCCGCCTCTGCAGCATCGAATGCTGCTTCGCCCACCCGCTCGACGGCTGCCCGGAGACGACCAACACGTCGTTCCTGGAGGACCTCCGCGGCTGGAACAGGCTGACGAACCGGCTCTACGTCTGGGACTACACCACCGACTTCGCGCACTACCTGCTCCCCTTCCCCAACCTCGACGTGCTCGACGACAACGTCCGCACCTTCGCCTCGAACGGCGTCGGCGGGCTCTTCGAGCAGGGCAACTACTCCGGCGGCGGCGGGGGCGAGCTGTCCGAACTGCGATCCTGGGTGCTGGCCAAGCTGCTCTGGGATCCGTCGCGCGACGGCGACGCGCTGATCCGCGAGTTCGTCACCGGCGCCTACGGCCCCGCCGCGCCCGCGGTCCAGCGCTACCTTGACCTGCGCCGCGAAACCGCCCGCCGCGCCGGCAACCACGTGCGCATCTTCGACGGCTTCACCCGGCCCGACCTCGCCGCCGCGGACCTGCGCGCGTGGGACGCAGCCCTGGCGGAGGCGGAACGCGCCGCCGCCGGCGATTCCGCGCGTGCGGCGCGCGTCGAGCGCCTCCGCATGCCCGTGTGGTACGCCCAGGTCATGCAGGCCGCCGAGCCGCAGGAGATCATCGGCGCCGCGTCGCGCCGGCTCGCCGCCGCCGCGCGCGCCAACAAGCTGACCCACTTCCGCGAGTCGTCCCGCGGCCTCGACCACGAACTGCGCCAGCTCGACATCGCCGCCGCGCGCAAGCCCGTCGCGGCCCCGGCGGGCGTCGTCCGCGGCGAGGACCACCGGTTCAGCCTCTACCGCGACGGCGACCTCGTCGAGCGCGTGACCGACCCGGCCGCGGAGGACGGCGTCGCCGTGCGGCTGACCGGCCGCACCACCGAGTGGGCCGTCCAGTGGCGGCCGGGCACCAACGCCCCGGCCGTGCGGACCCTGCTCCGCGCGCGGATCCGGGTGGAGAAGAAGGGCGACGCCGGCGGCGCGTTCTCGGCGGGCGTCTACGACACCGAGACGAAGAAGGGGCTCGCGCACCTGCAGGTCGACGCCCGGGCCGTGGCGGACGCCGCCTATCGCGACTTCGAAATCGGCCCCTTCGACCTCACGCCCACCGCGTACATGTGGATCGCCCCGCGCGACAACGCGACCAGCGTCCCGGCGATCTTCATCGACCGCATGGACCTCGTGCCGGCGGCGAAGTGAGGCCGCCCAGCGCTCCCGTGCTGGAGGGGCGAGCTACCGCGAGCCCGAACGCCGTGCATCGTGACATCCTCCGCGGCCTCGCATAGCTCGGCCCTCCATCGACCGGAGGATGGTGGCCTCTCGGAGGAGACGTGTCAGGTTTCAGGTGTCAGGGATGAGGGGTTTCAGGTTCCAAGTTCGGCCCCCGCATCCCGCCTCCCGCCCCCCCGACTCCCGGCTCCCGGCTCCCGAATCCCCGATTCCCGGCTCCCGACTCCCCGACTCCCGGCTCCCGGTTCTCGGACCTCGGAGGGGCGAGGGTCGGGGGTCGAGGGGCGAGGGTCGAGGCCGACTTCCGCCCTCCGCCCTCCGCCCTCTGCCCTCTGCCCTCTGCCCTCTGCCCTCCGCCCTCTGCCCTCTGCCCTCCGCCCTCCGCCCTCTGACTTCTGACCTCCGCCCTCTGACTTCTGACCTCCGCCCTCTGACTTCTGACCTCCGCCCTCTGCCTTCTGACCTCTGACCTCCGCCCTCTG
>VGWF01000208.1 GCA_016873715.1 Lentisphaerota bacterium
ACAAGCCCGACTGCCTCGTCAACGGCCGGCTCGGCGCGGGCTTCCCGAGCGACTACGCCTCCGAGGGCGACAACCGCATCCCCGACCTGTCGCGAGCCGGGGCCTGGGAGACGCCGGCGACGCTGAACGACACGTGGGGCTTCAAGAAGAACGATCACAACTGGAAGAAGCCGGAGGATCTCGTCTTCAAGCTCGTCGACATCGTCAGCAAGGGCGGCAACTACCTGCTCAACGTCGGTCCCGACGGCGAGGGCGTCATCCCGCAACCGAGCCAGGACATGCTCCGCGCCGTCGGCCGCTGGCTGAAGGTCAACGGCGAGGCGGTCTACGGCTGCGGCCCGACGCCCTTCGGCGCCGAGTTCGGCGCGCCCGCCGCGACGGAGAAGGACAAGTCCTGCAAGCCGAAGTTCGTCCCGGCGCAGGCGTGGCGCTGCACGACGAAGCCGGGGCGGTTCTACTTCCACCTGCACGAGTGGCCGGCGTCCGGCTCGTTCACGACGCCCCCGCTCGCGGGCCGGGCCGTGAAGGCGTACCTCCTCGCCGATCCGGCGCGCGCGCCGCTCCGTCTCGAACCGGCCGCGGCCGGGGTGACCGTCGCGCTTCCGCCGGCGGCGCCCGACCGCGTGGCCTCGGTCTTGTGCGTCGAAATGGAAGGCGGGGCCGCGCCGTGACCCTGCGTCCGATCGCCGCTGCCGCGGGACTTGCCGCATGCCTGGCCGCGATGACCGTTCGCGCCGGGGAGGGTGGCGGCAGGGTCTCGCGCATCATGCCGGCGGGCGACTCGATCACCGAGGGCGGCGCGACGTTCTCGAACTACCGGGTTCCGTTGCTGAAGAAGCTGACGGATGCGGGATACCGGGTCGAGTACACAGGCTCAAAGCAGGCGGCGACGCCCGCGGGGCCGTTGCGGCACGAGGGCTACGGCGGGAAGAACGCGGAGTTCCTGGCCACGGTCATCGGGAAGAGCTTCAGGGAGCACCCGGCGGACATCGTGCTGATCCATGCGGGACACAACCACTTCATCGAGGAGAAGCCGGTGCCGGGGATTGTCGCGGCGACGGAATCGATGGTCCGGTCCGTCCGCGCGGTGAACCCGAAGGTCATCGTCCTCGTCGCGCAGGTGATCCCCAGCGGGAAGCTGCCGAAGTATTCCTACATCCCCGATCTCAACGACGCCCTGGCAAGGATGGTCGCGCGGCTGCACGATCCGAAGCAGCCGGTGGTGGTCGTGAACCAGGCGGACGGATTCGACTGGCGCACGGACACGATCGCGGACCACGTCCACCCCAACGCGCAGGGCGCGGAGAAGATGGCGATGCGGTGGTTTGAGGCGTTGAAGCCCCTTATCGAGGCACCGGCGAAATGAGAATCCTCCTTCTGGGTCTTGCGGCGATTGTCTCCGCGTCGTCCGCGGGCGAGCCGGCCCGGCTCTGGTACGCCGCCCCGGCGGCGAAGTGGGTCGAGGCGCTTCCGGTGGGGAACGGGCGGCTGGGGGCGATGGTGTTCGGCGGGGTCACCAACGAGCACCTTCAATTCAACGAGGACAGCCTCTGGTACGGCGACGAGGTCGTGATGGGCAGCTACCAGCCCTTCGGCGACCTGTTCGTCGAGTGCGCCGGCGGGGCGGCGACGAACTACCGCCGCGAGTTGGACCTCGGCACCGCCGTGCACACGGTCGCGTTCGAGTCGGGCGGGGCGAAGCACCGGCGCGAGATCTTCAGCAGCTTCCCCGACCAGGTGCTCGTGATGCGCTGGACCGCGGACCGGCCGGGCGCGGTGACCGGCACCGTGCGCGTCACCGATGCGCACAAGGCGGCCGTCTCGGCAGCGGACAAACGGATCGCGGTCGATGGCTCGCTGACGAACGGGCTGGCGTACGCGGCGCGCATCGCGGTGCTTGCCGAGGGCGGGCGCGCGACCGCGCGCGACGGGGCCGTCGCAGTCGAGGGCGCCGAGTCGGTCACGATCCTGCTCGCCGCGGGCACGTCGTTCCACGGGAAGGATCCGCGCGCCGGGACGGAGTCGCAGATCGACGCCGCCGCGAAGAAGCCGTTCGCGGCCCTCCGCGAGGCGCACGTCGCGGACCACCGCGCGCTCTTCGACCGGGTGCGTCTGGAGCTTGGCGGACCGCGTTCTGCAGGGGGCGCCGGTGCGTACGCGACGGAGCGCGTCCCTCCAGGGCCGCGTCCGACCGACGAGCGCCTCGACGCGGTCAAGGCTGGCGGGGCCGACCCGGCGCTCGATGCGCTGCTCTTCCAGTACGGCCGCTACCTGATGATCGCCAGTTCGCGGCCCGGCGACCTTCCGGCCAACCTCCAGGGCATCTGGAACGCGGAGATGAAGCCCGCGTGGTATTCGGGCTACACGACGGACATCAACATCGAGATGAACTACTGGCTCGCCGAGACGGCGAACCTGCCCGAGTGCACCGAGCCGCTCTTCACGTGGATCCGGCGGCTGCGCGACCTGCGGGTGCGCGAGTCGCCCGAGCCGATCCGGGCACGGCGCGGCTGGATGATCTACTCGACGAACAACCCGCGCGGCGGCTACTCGACGTGGCGCGTCCACCTGCCCGGCAGCGCGTGGCTCGTGCAACACCTGTGGGAGCACTACGCCTTCGGCGGCGACCGGGAGTTCCTGCGCGACCGCGCGTACCCGATGCTGAAGGAGCTGGTGGAGATGTGGGAGGACCGGCTCGTCGAGGGACCCGGCGGAACGCTGATCACGCCCGACGGATGGTCGCCGGAGAACGGGCCCGGCGGGAAGGAAGGCGACCGGACACCGCTCCCGGGCGTCTCGTACGACCAGCAGATCGTGTGGGACCTCTTCTCGAACTTCATCGACGCCTCGGAGGCGCTCGGCGTGGACGCGGAGTACCGGGCGAAGGTGGCCGCGATGCGCGCGAGGCTGCTCGGCCCGAAAATCGGGACGTGGGGCCAGCTGCAGGAGTGGATGGAGGACGTCGATAACCCGAAGAGCCGCCACCGCCACATCTCGCATCTCTTCGCAGTCCATCCGGGCCGGCAGATCAGTCCGCTGACCGCGCCCGACCTGGCGAAAGCGGTGGCGGTGTCGCTCGACGCCCGCGGCGACCAGAGCACGGGCTGGAGCACCGCATGGAAGATCTGCTGCCGCGCGCGCCTGCACGACGGCGACCGCGCGCACTCGCTCGTCCAGCAGCTGTTCCGGTCGTGCATCCTTCCGAACCTCTTCGACAGCCATCCGCCGTTCCAGATCGACGGCAACTTCGGCGCACCGGCGGGGATGGCGGAGATGCTGCTGCAGAGCCATATGAGAGTGGCGAGTGGCGAGTGGCGAGTGCCACAAGGAGAAGGGGCCGGATCGCCCGCCGGCACTCGACACCTGACACCCGACACCTTCCTCCTCCACCTTCTCCCCGCCCTGCCCGCAGCGTGGCCGGAGGGCTCCGTGACGGGCCTGCGCGCGCGCGGCGGGTTCGAGGTGGACCTTGCGTGGAAGGGCGGGGGGCTGACGACGGCGACGATCCGGTCCGCCCTGGGCGGACCTCTCGCGGTCCGGCTGGGCGCCCGAACGGCCGCATTCGAGACGAAGCCCGGCGAGACTGTCGTCCTTGACTCCACCCTCTCGCGCCGCCCGTAGCCGGCCTCGGGTCTTGCATTCACTGTAACGATCGTCACAACGAACGTAAGGTGGCGCTGGAGGGGATCCGTGGCGCGGGGAGGATTCGCATGAGCATCCGGGTGGGAGTGGTGGCGGTGGCGTTGGGGATCGCGACGGCGGCGGTGGCCGGGACGAACGGGCCGCTGGCGGCGGACGCGGCGACCGAGGCGTACCGCTCCGCTTGTGCGGGCGGGGTCCACCGTCCGCATGCGATGACGATGGCGCCGGCGAAGTGGATCTGGCTGCCGTCGCAGCGGACGCTGCCGAACAGCTTCGTCCTCTTCCGCCGCGAGATCGTCCTGCCCGCCGCGCCCGCGCGGGCCGACGGATGGATCGCCGCCGACAGCCGCTACCGGCTCACGGTCAACGGACGCCGCGTCCAGTGGGGCCCGGCGCCGTGCGATCCGCGGAACCTCGACGCCGATCCCGTCGACCTGGGGCCCTACCTCGCGGCGGGCACCAACGTCGTCGGCGTCGAAGTGCTCTTCTACGGCCACGGCGAGGGCACATGGCCCGGCGGGAAGCCGGGATTGATCCTGAACCTCGCGATCGAGTCGGACGGAGCTTCGCGGCGGCTGGTGACGGACAAGGACTGGCGGTGTTTCCTCGACCGCGCCCACCCGCCGGGGCAGTACAAGCGGTGGTTCCTCCGCGCGTTGCAGGAGGAATTCGACGCGCGACTTCATCCCGTGGGCTGGGATGCGCCCGGGTTCGTTCCGGACGCGCGCTGGATCGCGGCGGATGAGTTCCCATGCCCGCCCGACAAAGGTCCGGGGTGCCGTCGCGACAGGAACTGGTCGGCGGACACCGTGGACCACGTCGACCCGGCCGTCGCGTCCTTGCGCATGCGGCAGATCCCGCTGTGCCGCGAGACGGTCATTCCGGCGAAGGGACTCGCCCACTCGGGTGCGGTGCGGTGGCTGCGCGATCCGGACGACTGGTTCGATGTCCGCATGCCCGGCTCGTTCGAGGTCGGTACGCAGGAGGTCGCGGTCGCGCGCGGCGGCGGCGCGTGGGAGCTGCCCGCGACGCCGGGGTCCGGCCGCGGGATCGAGGCGACCTTCGAGTTCCACGAGCAGGCGGCCGGGTTCCCGCGCTTTGCGATCGATGCGCCCGAGGGGACCATCGTCGAGGTGATGACGCAGGAGGGGCATGACCCGGCGGGGACGCGCTGGCTCGACAGCCATCACTTCTCGTGGTCGCGGTTCGTCTGCCGCGAGGGGGCCAACGAGTTCGAGGCCTTTGACTACGAGTCCTTCCGATGGCTCCAGCTCCACGTCCGCAACGCGTCGAGGCCCGTCACGGTCCGCGGCATCGGCCTCCGCCGCCGCGAATACGGATGGTCCGTCGAGCCGGTGAACCGCACGTCCGAGGCGCCGCTGCAGAGGCTCTTCGATGCCGGCATCAACACGCTGCGCAACTCCGTGATCGAGACCGCGGTCGACGGCATGGGCCGCGAGCGCCAGCAGTACAGCGGCGACGGCGGCCACCAGATGCACGCGGTCCGGTACGCGTTCGGCGAGCCCGCGGCGGTCGCGCGCTACCTGCGCACCTTCAGCGAGGGACTGACCAAGACCGGCTACTTCCTCGACTCGTATCCCGCGTACGATCGTCTCGCCCGGATCCCGCAGCGCGAACTGGAGGCCGCGTACTGGGGGCCGCTGCTCGACCACGGCGTCGGCTTCGTCTTCGACAACTGGAACCATGTGCTCGAGACCGGCGACCGGGAGGCCGTGCGCGAGTCGTGGCCGCGGCTGGTCCGGTTCGCGGACTATCTCTGGGGGTTGCGCGGGGCGGAGGGCCTCCTGCCGGTCGAGAACCTCGGCGTCGCGAACGTCTGGATCGACCACGACGCCTACCGGGGGCAGCGGAACCGTCAGTGCGCGTTCAACCTCTACGGTGCCGCGATGTTCTCGCACGCGCTCGCCCCGCTCGCGGCGGAGCTGGGCGACACGGCGGCGGCCGAGAGGGCCCGCGCGCGCGGTGCGGAGCTGCTGGCGGCGTCGGTCGCGGCCTTCTGGAGCCCGGAGCACCGGATGTTCCTCGACAACCGGCCGTGGCTGGCGGAGGACAAGGCCGCGCGCACGAGCGACCGGGCGCTGGCGTCCTCGATCCTGTTCGACCAGTGCCCCGGCGGCGACACCGCGGAGGCGCTGAAAGCGCTCGTCGGGGTGCCGAAGACGATGGGGCTTTCGTATCCGTGCAACGCGGGCTGGCGCTACTGGGCCCTCGCGAAGGCGGGCCGGGCGGACGTCGTGATCGGGGACCTGCGGACGCGCTGGGCGACGATGCGGTCGGTGGTCGAGAACAACACGCTGCAGGAGCCGTGGCAGGTGCGGCCGGACTCGCTGTCGCAGTGGAGCCACTGTCCGCTCGCGCCGGTCTTCGTGCTGCACCAGGACCTGGTCGGCCTGCGTCCGCTCTCGCCGGGCTTCGCGCGCCTGCAACTCCGTCCGCAACTCGGCGCC